>NZ_JBHWDV010000016.1:0-20227 GCF_042734445.1 Streptomyces sp. NPDC059649 | reverse complement strand
TCCCGCCCTGTCCCCGCCCCCCCACCCGGGGGCGCCGGGAACCGGCCGGAAGTCGTCCGGCGCCTCGCCCGGCACACCGGTATCGACCACTCGATTCGAACAACGGGGGAATTCCCGCGGCGCTACAACCTTTCCGTGCCGCTCCGGGTCCAACACTGCGAAATGACCACGCGACGCACCCATCGACGGGGGTATTTCCCATGAAGCGTTCACGTGCCATCGCAGGATCCGCCGTACTCGCCGTGGCAGGACTCGCCACGATGGCCACGGCGACCACCGCCACCGCCGCACCGACCGTCACCGCCGCGTACAACGGGGCCTGTGGCAGCGGCTACCGGGTGGTGAATTCCGTACCGGTCACCGGAAAGGGGACCGTGTACCTGACGTACAGCGCGAAGACCGGAAAGAACTGTGTCGTGACCGTGCGGAACAAGCCCGGAAAGCCGGTGTACGTCTACACGTACATCACGGCGACCGACGGCAGTTCCGACTGGGTTTACGACAGCGGGCAATACACCACCTACGCCGGTCCGGTGTATCTCCCGGCGAAGGGCCGGTGCGTGGACTGGGGCGGCGCCATCGAAACGGTGAGCGTCAGCGTCTCGGGCTCCAACTGCGGCCGGATGGCGCACGGCGCGGTCACCCACCACTGACCGCCCGGCGGCCGACGGCGGTCCCCGGCAGCCCATCCGGGGACCGCCGTCCGTGCATGCCCAGTGCCCGCAGCGCCGAACGTGCCGCGTTGTGGCCGCACATCCCGTGGGCGCCGGCGCCCGGCGGGGTCGACGCCGAGCACAGGTAGACCCCGGGCACACCGGTGGCGTACGGGTCGAGGGCGATCCGCGGACGCATCGTCAGGGTCAGCGGGGTGTTGGCGCCGCCGATGATGTCACCGCCCACGAAGTTGGCGTTGCCGCGCTCCAGTTCGGCGGTCGAGGTGGCGGTGAGGCCGACGATCCGCTCGCGGGTACCGGGGGCGAACCGCTCGAACTGCGCCAGCATCGCGGCGGTGGCGTCACCGCGGTAGCCGTGCGGCACATGGGCGTACGCGGAGACCGGATGGAGGTCGCCGGCGGAACGGCCGGGGTCGGCGAGGTACTGCTGGGAGACCAGGAGGAACGGGCGCTCGGGCATCCGGCCGCGGTGGATCTGCCGCTCGGCGTCCGCGATCTGCGCGAAGCTGCCGCCGAGGTGGACGGTGCCGGCCCGCTGGCAGGCGTCGGCGCGCCAGGGCACCCCGCCCTCGACCGCCAGGTCGAGCTTGAAGGCGGCGGGGCCGTGCCGGTAGCGGGTGTAGGCGCGGCGTACCCGGGACGGCAGGCGGTCGCCGATCACGGCCGCCGCGGCGGCCGGTGCCAGGTCGAGCAACACCGTTGCGGCGGGCGGCAGTTGGTCGAGGGAGCGGATCGTCACGCCGGTCTCGATCCGGCCGCCGGCTGCGGTGAGGAGTCCGGCCAGGGCACGGGCGATGGCCGCCGAGCCGCCCTTCGCGACCGGCCAGCCGAACCGGTGGCCGGCCGCGATGATCATGAGCCCGACGGATGCGGCGGCGGGCCCGTTCAGCGGCCCGAAGAGGTGGGCCGCCACCCCGCCGTAGAGGCCGCGCGCCTCCTCCGTGCGGAAGCGGCCGGCGAGCGCGGTGGCGGGCTGCAGGGCGCGAAGCCCGAAGCGGGCGAGCCGGACCGGATGCCGGGGCACCCTGAGGAGGGGCTTCATGACGGCGTCGGTGAGCACCTCGGCGTCGGCGGCCGGCGGTCCGAACAGCCGCGTCCACGCCGGACCGTCGGCGCCGAGCCCGTCCGCCGTCCGCGCCACGGACCGGTACAGCGCCCCCGCACCACCGGAGTCGACCGGATGGGCGAGGTCGATCTCCGGCCAGCACCACTCCAGCCCGTGCGCCGCGACGTCCAGCGTGCGCAGATACGGCGAGCCGGCGCCCATCACATGCGTCGAGGAGCAGTGGTCGAACAGCAGGCCGGGGGCGAACAGCTCACCGCTGCGGACGCCGCCGCCGATCTCGTCGGCCGCCTCGAAGACCGTCACCTTCAGTCCGGCCTGCGCCAGCGTGACCGCCGCGGCCAGCCCGTTCGGTCCGGCGCCCACCACGACCGCCGCGTCACGTTCCCGTCCCACCCGTTTCGTCATGTCGCCAGCATGCCAAGGCGCAGGCCGGCGGGGTGCGCAACCGGCGCGCGGTGGTGCGGAGTTCACGCCGGCCGGGCTCCGGCCTCGGCCTCGGCCTTGGCCTCGGCGGCGGCCTCGGCGGCGGCCGCGATGTTACGGGCCATGCCGCCGAACACCACGGCGTGGAAGGGGGCGACGCACCACCAGTACGCATGGCCGGTCAGCCCGTGCGGATGGAACAGCGCCCGCTGGACGTAGCGGGTGCGGCCCTCGGCGTCGCGGGCGACCGTCATCTCCAGCCAGGCGAGGCCGGGGAGCCGCATCTCGGCGCGCAGCCGCAGCAGGCGCCCGGGCTCGGCCGCCTCGACGCGCCAGAAGTCGAGCGAGTCGCCGACCCGGAGGCGGCCGGCGTCCCGTCTGCCGCGGCGCAGCCCGACCCCGCCGGCCAGCCGGTCCAGCCAGCCGCGCACCGCCCAGGCCAGCGGGAAGGAGTACCAGCCGTGTTCTCCGCCGATGCCCTCCACGACCTGCCAGAGCGTCTCCGGCGGTGCGTGCACGGTGACCTCGCGCCGGTCGGTGTAGAGGCTGCCGCCGGCCCAGTCCGGGTCGGTGGGCAGCGGGTCGCTGGGCGCGCCCGGTACGGCGGCGCCGGACCAGCGGGTGGCGACCTGGGCGTCCCGCACCCGGCGCAGCGCCAGGTCCACCGCGTCGTCGAAGGGCAGCGGGTGGCCGGGCGGGTCCGGGTCGGGGACGTAGCGGGCGATGTCGTGTTCGTGGCAGACGACCTCGTGGCGCAGCGACTCGGCCAGGGGCCGGGCGATGCCCGGCGGGACGGGGGTGACCAGGCCGATCCAGAGGCTGGACAGGCGGGGGGTGAGCACCGGGACGGGCAGGATGAGCCGTTCCGGCAGGCCCGCCACCCGGGCGTAACGCTGCATCATGTCGCGGTAGGTGAGGACGTCCGGGCCGCCGATGTCGAAGGTCCGGCTGACGCCGGCGGGGAGCCGGGCGCAGCCGACGAGGTACCGCAGCACGTCGCGGACGGCGATCGGCTGGATGCGGGTGCGCACCCAGCTCGGCGTGATCATCAGCGGCAGCCGTTCGGTGAGGTAGCGCAGCATCTCGAAGGAGGCGGAACCGGAGCCGATGATGACCGCGGCGCGCAGCACGGCGGTGGGCACGCCGGAGGCCAGCAGGATGTCGGCGACCTCGGCCCGGGACCGCAGGTGGGGTGAGAGGTCCCGGTCCGGGATGCCGCGCGGGGTGAGCCCGCCGAGGTAGACGATGCGGTGCACGCCGGCGGCGCGGGCCTCCTCGGCGAAGATCCGCGCGGCCCGCCGGTCGGTCTCCTCGAACCGGGGGCCGGTGCCGAGGGCGTGCACGAGGTAGTAGGCGACATCGACGCCGGTCAGCGCGCGGCGCATCGAGCCGGCGTCGGTGACGTCGCCGCGGACGATCTCCGCGTCCCCGGCCCAGGGGTGGTCCCGCAGCTTCTCGGGCGTCCTGGCCAGCGCCCGGACGGCGTATCCGGCGGCGAGCAGCTCGGGCACCAGGCGGCCGCCGAGGTAGCCGGTGGCGCCGGTGACCAGGGCGCGCGGTGCGGCAGCGGCACCGGTGTCGGCCATGGGTGGACCTCCTCACGTACCGGGGCGCTGCGCTGTGCGGCGCCGCCCACGTACTCGGCTGCAGCGCCGTGCTCGTTGCTCGCCGTTGCGCTTTGTGGCGCCCCGCACGTACCAGTCTGTCCCGCCGCGGGCCGCTGCGCTGTGCGGCGCCTCCCACGTACCTGTCTGCGCCGCCGCGGGGCGTCTCGCCGTTGCGCTTGGCGGCGCCATGCACGTACCCGTCTGCTGCGCCGCGGATCTTGTTCGCCGTTGCGCCTGCGGCGGGCTGGTGGTGGTCGGGTGCGGTTCTGGCCCTCCAGACTTCGTCCTCCGGTCCAGCCCCTCCCGTAGGGGGAAAGGGAACGGCCGGTGGGGGTGCCCGTGGCCCGTACGCGCGGGCGGTGAAGGGAACCACGCCCGCCCCCACTCGCCTCTTCCCACCCACTCACGGGAGGGGACAGACCGGAGGACGAAGTCTGTAGGGCTGTCACCGCACCCGACAAACAAACGCCCGCCGCCAGGCG
Organism: Streptomyces sp. NPDC059649; assembly: GCF_042734445.1. Lineage (NCBI taxonomy): Bacteria > Bacillati > Actinomycetota > Actinomycetes > Kitasatosporales > Streptomycetaceae > Streptomyces > Streptomyces sp. NPDC059649. The sequence continues at coordinate 15,975 of NZ_JBHWDV010000016.1, read as the reverse complement.
CTACGGCGAGCAACAACCGCGGCGCCGCAGACGGGTACGTGGGAGGCACCGCACAGCGCAACGGCGAGCAACCCCGACGGCGGGACAGACAGGTACGTGGGAGGCGACCCTCACCCACAAGGCCCGGTGCTCTCCCGGGCCTCCAGGTGGGGCAGTTCGCCCTGGACGGTGCGCGGCGGGCCGCCGTCGAGGACGGTGAGGAGTTCCCGGGCGGCGAGCCGGCCGAAGCCGGGGGTGTCGCGGACCAGGGCGGTCAGGCGGGGGTGGGTGACCCGGCAGAGCGCCGAGTCGTCCCAGGCCACGATCGACAGCGCGGTGGGGACGGGGATGCCGCGCTCGGCGGCCACCGAGGCACCGGCCACCGCCATCACGTCGTTGTCGTAGATGATCGCCGACGGCGGCCGGGCCTCGTCCAGGAGGCGGCGGGTGGCCTTGGCCCCCTCCGCGTCGGAGTAGTCGGTGGTGACCGAGCGGACCTGCCGCTCGTCGAGGCCGCGGAGGGCCGCCTCGGTGCGCAGCGAGTGGATCCGGCGGGCGGTGTGGGCGAGGTCCGGCAGGCCCGCGACGTGCACGATCCGGCGGTGGCCGAGGCCGTGGAGGTGGTCCAGGACGCGGGCCATGGCCCTGGCGTCGTCCGCCCAGACGGTCGGGAGCTGCGGCGGCGCGGCGTCCGGCTCCTCCGAGGGTGCGGGGCCGGCCGGGCCGCCGATGGCGACGGCGGGCAGGCCGAGCGTCGTGAGGAGTTCCGGGCGGGGGTCCTCGACGCGGGGGTCGACGACGAGGACGCCGTCCACCCGGCGCTCGGCCCACCAGCGGCGGTAGAGCGCGCACTCGGTGTCGAGGTCCTCGACGACCTGGAAGAGCAGGGCGATCCGCCGGGCCGAGAGCACTTCCTGTATGCCGGAGACCAGTTGCAGGAAGAAGGACTCGACGCCCAGGGTGCGGGCCGGGCGGGCGAGGACGAGCCCGAGGGCGCCGGCGCGTTCGCCGGAGAGGGCGCGGGCGGCGCTGTTGGCCTGCCAGCCGAGTTCCTCGGCGACCCGGCGGACCCGGGCGCGGGTGTCGTCGGAGACGCCCGGGCGGTCGTTGAGCGCGAAGGAGACGGCGCTCTCCGAGACCCCGGCCCGGCGGGCGATGTCCTTGATCGTGGGCCGGCGCGCCGGCCTGCGGCGGGCGGCCCCACCGGGCGCTGTCATGGGCGGGCTCTCCTCGCACTGAACCGCGTTGGTGCGCCTCAGTCTGATCAGCGCGAAACGGTGTGTCAAACGTGTGTCGAACCCCTTCTCAAGTCATCCGAAGTTCCGTTCGCAGCACGGGTATTGACACTCACTAAAGCGCATTAGTAGCGTCTGCCGCGTTGTCGCCCGAGGTCCCGTGGAAATGCCCGCCGAAACGGCCTGGAACTTCCCCTCCCGGGGCCGGTGCGCGACGTTTTCCTGCGGGTCTGGTCCGAGCAGAGGAGCCGCCAGCCATGCGCAGAGTCACCGTTCCCCGCCGAGCCGGCGCCGCGGCCGTGGTTCTGGCCGTCTCGGCGATCACCCTGACCGCCTGCGGATCCGGCGGCGGATCCGGGGACAGCGCCTCGGGGAAGGTAGAGGGACAGGTCACCTTCCAGACCTGGAACCTCAAGGCCCATTTCAAGGATTACTTCGAGCGGCTCATCAAGGACTTCGAGCGGAAGTATCCGGACGCCCGGGTGAAATGGATCGACCAGCCGGCCGAGGGATATCCGGAGAAACTCAGCGCGGACGCGGCCGGCGGCACCCTGCCGGACGTGGTGAACGTGTCCCCGGATCTCGCCTGTCCGCTGGCGAAGGCCGGGCTCGCGCTCGATCTGGAGAAGGCCGCCGGAAAATACCGCGGAGAATATCTCGACGGGGCCTGGAAGAGCCATGAGGTGCCGGGCCGGTCGGGCGTCTACGCCTTTCCCTGGTATCTGAACACCGGGCCGATGTTCTACAACAAGGAGCTCTTCAGGAAGGCCGGCCTGGACCCGGACCGACCGCCGACCACCTATGACCAGCTCTTCACGGACGCGGTGGCGATGGCGAAGAGGAGCGGCCGCACAATAGCGATGCTCGCCAGTACGCCGTCGATCGAGGACTTCGGCCGCTACGGCGTACGACTGATGAACGCCCGGGGCACCGCGTTCACCTTCAACGAGCCCAAGGGCGTCGAACTCCTCAAGCATTACCGGGAGTTGTACGCGGCCGGGGCGCTGGACTCCCAGGCGCTGACCGCGCAGGCCGAGTCGGCGGGGCGGAAGTTCGCGCAGCAGTCCGTCGCCATGAATCCGGGCAGCGCGCTCGATCTGCAGAACTTCAAGAAGGACGCGCCGAGCCTGTACCGGCACATCGGTATCACGGATGCGGTCAACAACACCGGTAAGGCCAATATGTATGTCCAGGGCCTGATGGTGAACGCGCAGAGCAAGGTGAAGCCGGCGGCGGTGGCCTTCGCGCACTTCGTCACCGACAAGAAGAACCAGATGGCGTTCGCCAAGGAGGTCACGATCTTCCCGAGCACCAAGGGCTCGCTGGACGATCCGTACTTCACCAAGGAGGACGGCACCGATGCGACCCGGGTGCGGGTGGCCTCGGCCAAGTCCCTGAAGACCGCGGTGAATTACACCCCGGTGCTGCTCAGCGACCAGATGAAGACCGTGCTGCGCAATGCGGTCGCCCGGGCCGTACAGGGAAAGCAGTCGCCGGAGGCGGCGCTGGACGGTGCGGTCGCCGAGTGCAACCGTCTGCTGAAGACCGGCTGAGCCCGAGGTCGCCGTGAAAAGGCACCGTCCCGCGAGTCCCTGGCTGTTCCTCGCCCCCGGACTGCTGATCGTCCTCGCCTTCGGTCTGTATCCGTTCCTCAGTACGGTGGCGCATTCCTTCACCGATGCCCGCACGCTCACCGAGGGGCGGTTCGTCGGGGGCGCGAATTACCGCGAGTTGCTCCATGACGCGATGTTCTGGACCGGACTGCGGAACAGCCTGCTCTATGTCCTCGGGGTCGTCCCGCTGCTGGTGGTCCTGCCGCTGCTGCTGGCGATGCTGGTACAGCGGCAGGTTCCCGGGATCGCCTTCTTCCGGGCCGCGTTCTACACCCCCGTGGTGGCCTCCGTCGTGGTGGTGTCGCTGATCTGGGTGTGGCTGCTGGACGACCGGGGGCTGATCAATGCGCTGCTGGCGGGGCTGGGCTTCGGAACGGCCGGGTTCCTCAGCGATCCGTGGTTGCTGCTGCTCAGCGCCATGGCGGTCACCGTCTGGAAGGGCCTCGGCTACTACATGATCATTTATCTTGCGGCGCTGGCCAACGTCCCCGGGGAACTGCACGAAGCCTGCGCGGTCGACGGGGCCGGTGCGGTGCGCCGCTTCCTGACCGTGACGGTGCCCGCCCTGCGTTCCACGATGGTGCTGGTGGCCGCGCTCTCCTCGGTCAGCGCGTTCAAGGTGTTCTCCGAGGTCTATCTGATGGCCGGTCCGACCGGCGGGCCCGGTGGCGAGGACACCACGCTGGTGATGCTCGTCCAGCAGGCCGGCACCGGGCTGTCCGGCCGGGTCGGCTATGCCTCGGCGCTGTCCGTCGTGGTCTTCGTGCTCACCCTGGGGCTGATGCTGCTGGTGCTGCGCGCGAACCGCAAGGAGGAGGCATGAGCGCGACCGCACCCCGGGACGAGCGCGCCGGGCGGCGGCTACCGCGGTGGCAGCTGGCGCTCCGCTACGCGCTGCTGCTCGCCGTACTGGCGCTGACCGTAGGGCCGTTCCTCTGGCAGCTGTCGACCTCCCTCAAGGGCCCCGGCGAGGACATCTACCGCTACCCGCCGAGCCTGGTCCCGCAGGAGGTGACGCTGGCCAACTACGCGGGCGTGGCCCGGATCATCCCGGTCTGGGACTTCGCGCTGAACTCCCTGAAGGTCGCCACCGCCAATGTGCTCACCAACTGCGCGGGCGCGGCGCTCGCCGGCTATGCGCTCGCCCGGATGCGCTTCCGGGGACGCCGGGCCGCGCTGGTGGTCTTCCTCATGGCGATGCTGGTCCCGGTCGAGAGCATCATGATCGCCCAGTTCGTGACGATGCGGGCGCTGCAGCTGAACAACACCCTGCTCGGCGTGGTGCTGCCCGGCTGCATCGGCGCGATGAACGTGCTGCTGATGCGCAACGCCTTCGCGGCGCTGCCGTACGAGGTGGAGGAGGCGGCCTTCGTGGACGGCGCCAACGCCTGGCAGCGGTTCGTGCGGATCGCGCTGCCGTCGGTGCGGGGCACCCTCGCGGTGGTGGCGATCTTCGCGTTCATGGGGGCCTGGGACGACTTCCTGTGGCCGCTGATCGTGCTGAGCGACCAGTCGAAGTTCACCCTGACCATCGGCCTGAACTTCCTGCACGGCACCTTCGCCGACGACCAGCGGCTGGTGGCGGCCGGCACCGTCATCGCCGTCCTGCCGCTGATCGTGCTCTTCGCCTGTCTCCAGCGCTCCTTCTTCCGTGGTGTCGGCGAGGGCGCCGTCAAGGGCTGAACCCGCCGGCCCCGCCGTCGTCCCGCCGCCTTCGACCTCAGGAGTCCCATGCGATTCGGCGTCAACTACACGCCCACCCAGGGCTGGTTCCACCACTGGCTGGACTTCGATCTCGACGCGGTACGTGCCGATCTCGACTCCGTCGCCGCGCTCGGCCTGGACCACATCCGGGTCTTCCCGCTCTGGCCGCTGTTCCAGCCCAACCGCACGCTGATCCGGCCGCGCGCCGTGGACCAGCTGGTGCAGCTGGCGGACGCGGCGGCCGAGCGCGGGCTCGACGTCACCGTGGACGGTCTGCAAGGGCATCTGTCGAGCTTCGACTTCCTGCCCGCCTGGACGCGGACCTGGCACCGCCGCAACCTCTTCACCGACCCCGAGGTGCTGGCCGGCCAGGAGGAGTACCTGCGCACGCTCGCGGCCGCGCTCGCCGACCGCCCCCACTTCCTCGGGATGACGCTCGGCAACGAGATCAACCAGTTCTCCGACGGGCCGCACCCGGACCCGGACCACCTCACCGGCGCGGAGGCCGCGGCCTGGCTGGAGCGGATGCTGGCGGCCTGTGAGCGCGGCGCGCCGGGCCGGACGCATCTGCACGCCGCGTACGACGCCGCCTGGTACCGCGACGGTCATCCGTTCACACCGGCGCACGCTGCCCGGCTGGGGGCCGTGACGGCCGTGCACTCCTGGGTGTTCAACGGCACCGCGCAGCGCCACGGACCGGCGGGCACCGCCACCGAGCAGCACGCCGCCTATCTCGTCGAGCTGTCCAAGGCGTGGGCGACGGACCCGCACCGCCCGGTGTGGCTCCAGGAGGTCGGCGCGCCCGCGCCGCACATCCCCGCGGACCGGGCGGCGCACTTCACCGGGGCCACCGTCGCGGCCGTCCTGGACTGCCCGGACCTGTGGGGCGTCACCTGGTGGTGTTCGCACGACGTGTCCCGTTCGCTGGCGGACTTCCCGGAGCTGGAGTACGGGCTCGGGCTGCTCCGCACCGACCGTACGGTCAAGCCGGCCGGGCGGGCGCTCGCGGCGCTGGCCGCCGAGTGGCGCGGCCGGGAGCACCGGCCGCCGGTGCGGAGCTGCGCGCTGATCGTGGACGTGGGCGGGGCCGAAGCGGCGCCGCGCCGGTCGGTGTGCGCACCCGGCGGCCCGGTCTTCGAGGCGTGGGCGGAGCTGACCGCCCAGGGCGCCCGCCCGGCCCTCGTACTGGCCGAACTCGCCGGAGACCGGGCGCATTTGACCGCACGTGGCATCACCGAGGTCGTGTCACCCGACGAGGTCCGCGCATCCGGCGGCTCCGCCGGCGGCGCGCGTCGCCGGCCGCCGTCCGTCCCCCACCGGAGGAGCACCTCATGACCCACCGCCCGCTGCCCGTCACCCGCCGTCGTGTACTGCTGGCCGGGGCGGGCGCCGCGGCCGCCCTGTGCGGCCCGCCCCTCACCGGCGGTGCGGCGGCCGCCGGCCGCACCCGTGCCGCGGACCCGCTCCAGCCGTACGCGTCGTACTGGTTCCCCGACTCGTTGCCGGAGGGCACGCCCGGCGACGGCGTGGTGTGGCGCAGCCTCGCGGCGTGGACGCCCGGGTCCGATCGGGATCTGCCGTTCAACAGGGCGTCGGTGCCGCTCGCCGAGCGGTTCACGCCGGTGCCGGCCAACACCTCGGCCCGTGCCGGGCAGGCCCGGATCAGCGCCCTGGCGGCCTTCGACCACACCGCGGGCAATCCCTCGCAGGGCTCGGCGACCGCCGACACCTACGCGCCGACGCACTGGGCGTACCTCGACGAGCTGGTCTTCTGGGGCGGCTCGTCCGGCGAGGGGCTGATCCTCGCGCCGAACGCCCCGGTCGTGGACGCCGCGCACCGCAACGGCGTACCCGTCCTGGGCACCGTCTTCCTGCCGCCGGCCGCCTACGGCGGACAGCTGCGCTGGACCCGTGACCTGGTGCGGAAGGACGCCGCGGGGCGCTTCCCGCTCGCCGCGAAGCTGGCGCGGGTGGCCGTGGCGTACGGCTTCGACGGCTGGTTCGTCAACGCCGAGACCGGTGGCGGGGACGCCGCGCTCGCCGCCGACATGCAGGGCTTCCTGCGGGCGCTGCGCGCGGCGGGTGCCCGGCGCGGACTGCGCCTCACGTGGTACGACGCGATGAACCGGACCGGGCAGGTCGGCTGGCAGGGGGCGCTCAACGACCTCAACCGGCCGTTCTTCCAGGACGCCGCCGGGCCGGTCGCCGACTCGATGTTCCTCGACTTCCGCTGGAGCGCCCGGTCGCTCGCGGACTCCGGCCGGCTCGCCGGTCAACTGGGCCGCAGCCGCTACGCGTTGTGGGCCGGGGTCGATGTCGAGTCGGCCGGCTGGGGCACCCGCACGGACTGGGACGCGATCGTCCCGGCCGGTCGCGATCATGTCGTCTCGTACGGCTTCTACCGTCCGGAGTGGACGTTGACGCATCTGCCCGAGGGCCGTACGCCGCGTGACTTCCATGCCGCGGACGACCGGTTCTGGTCGGGCGAGCGGCTGGACCCGACCGTGCCGGGCGGGGCGGGGGACGGCTGGCGGGCGCCGGCCGCCGTGGTCGCGGACCGGTCGGTGCTGACCTCGCTGCCGTTCGCCACCTCCTTCAACACCGGGCACGGACTCCGCTGGTACGAGGACGGGCGCCCGGTCTCGGACGTGCCCTGGAACCATCTCGGGCTGCAGGACGTGCTGCCGCCGCGGCGCTGGGCGGTGCGCACGACGGGCGCCCGGCCGGAGGTCTCGCTGGACTTCGCCGCGGCCTGGCGCGGCGGCAGCAGTCTGCTGGTGCGTGGTGCGGCGGACGCCCCGGCGACGCTGGAGCTGTTCCCGGCGCGGCTGCCGGCCGGTGCGGACACGGTGGTCGGCCTCACCCATCGCCTGGATCCGTCGTCGGGGCCGGTGACCGTCGAGGTGGCGGTGGCGCTGCGGGACGCGCCGGCGCCGGGCGAGCCCGCTCCGTACGCCTTCCTGCCGGCCGGCACGCTGGAGCCGGGCGGCGGCTGGCGCACCGACACCGTGCGGCTCGGCCCGCTGGTGCCGGGGACGGTCCGTGCGCTGGGGGTGCGGCTGACCGGCCGCGGCGGCGGTGCGGTGGCCTGGCGGCTGGGGGCGCTGGCGGTCCATGACGGCGCCGGGTCGCCGGCCGCGCCCACCGGGCTGCGGGTCACCGACCGCGCCACCACGGACGGTGCGCTCGCCCTGCGGCTGCGCTGGGAGCGGGCCACCGGACCGGTGCGCCACTACGCCCTGTACCGCCAACTCCCGGACGGCGGACGCGAGTTCCTCGGCGGGACCTGCGGCACGGCGTACTACGTCCGTGGGCTGCGGCGGGCCGCCGGCGAGGCGGCCGTCCGGCTGGAGGTGCGGGCGGTGCACGAACTGTTCACGGTCTCGGCGCCCGCCCGCACCGACGTCCCCTGGTGACCGTCAGCCCTTCCCGCCCCTCCTTCTCGACGCTACGGAGCCCCTGCCATGCATGACGATCGCGCACTGGTCGAAGCCCGGCTCAAGCGGGTCCTGGACGAGCGCATCCGGCCGGCGCTGTATCCGGAGTCGGTCCCCCTGGAGGTCGCGGCCTGGGTCGCGCCCGGTGAGCCGGTGGCCGTGGAAGTGGGCCTGGCCGCCGAGCACACGCCGGTGGCGGTGGGGGACGCCTGGGGCGCGCCGTGGGGTACGACCTGGTTCCAGGTCCGCGGGCAGGTGCCGGAACGGTGGGCCGGGCGGACCGTGGAGGCGGTGCTGGACCTGGGCTTCGACGAGCGGATGCCGGGGTTCCAGTGCGAGGCGCTCGTGTACCGGCCCGACGGCAGCCCGGTCAAGGCGCTCAACCCGCGGAACCAGTGGGTGCGGGTGGGGGCGCCGGTGCGCGGCGGTGAGCGCGTCGCATGGCATCTGGAGGCCGCGTCCAACCCGGTGATCCTGGACGTGCACCCGTTCCTGCCCACGCCGTTGGGCGACCGGGAGACCGCGGGCAGTGCGCCGCAGTACCGGCTGGCGCGGATGGATCTGGCGGTGTTCGACACCGAGGTGTGGGAGTTGATCCAGGATCTGGAGGTGCTGGGCGAGCTGATGGCGGAGCTCCCGGTGGACGGCCCGCGGCGCTGGGAGGTGCTGCGGGCGGTCGGCCGGGCGCTGGACGCGGTGGACCTGGGAGATGTCAACGCGACGGCGGCCGCGGCCCGTTCGGAGCTGCGCGAGGTACTGGCGGCGCCCGCGGCGGCCTCGGCGCACCGGATCAGCGCGGTGGGCCACGCCCATATCGACTCGGCGTGGCTGTGGCCGCTGCGCGAGACGGTCCGGAAGGTGGCACGGACCACGTCGAACATGACGGCGCTGCTGGCGGACGAGCCGGAGTTCGTCTACGCCATGTCGCAGGCGCAGCAGTACGCGTGGCTCAAGGAGCACCGGCCGGAGGTCTACGCCCGGGTCAAGAAGGCGGTCGCGGAGGGCCGGTTCGTCCCGGCGGGCGGGATGTGGGTGGAGTCGGACACCAACATGCCGGGGTCGGAGGCGATGGCCCGGCAGTTCGTGCACGGCAAGCGGTTCTTCCTGGCGGAGTTCGGCGTCGAGAACGAGGAGGCGTGGCTGCCGGACACCTTCGGGTTCGCCGCCGGGCTGCCGCAGATCATCCGGGCGGCGGGCGCGCGGTGGCTGCTGACCCAGAAGATCTCCTGGAGCCAGGTCAATTCCTTCCCGCACCACACCTTCCGCTGGGAGGGCATCGACGGCACGCGGATCTTCACCCACTTCCCGCCGGTGGACACCTACAACTGCCAGCTGTCGGGTGCTGAACTCGCCCACGCGGCACGGAACTTCAAGGACAAGGGGGTGGCCCGGCACTCGCTGGCGCCGACCGGCTGGGGCGACGGGGGCGGCGGCACCACCCGCGAGATGATCGCCAAGGCCCGGCGGCTGCGCGATCTGGACGGGTCGCCGACGGTGGTGTGGGAGAGGCCCGCGGACTTCTTCGCGCGGGCGGAGGCGGAGTACCCGCAGGCGCCGGTGTGGGTGGGCGAGCTGTATCTGGAGCTGCACCGCGGGACCCTGACCAGCCAGGCGAAGACCAAACGCGGCAACCGGCGCAGCGAGGCGCTGCTGCGGGAGGCGGAGCTGTGGTCGGCGACCGCCGCCGTGACCCGCGGACACCCGTATCCGTACGAGGAGTTGGACCGGATCTGGAAGACGGTGCTGCTCCACCAGTTCCATGACATCCTGCCCGGTTCGTCCATCGCCTGGGTGCACCGGGAGGCGGCGCGGACGTACGCGGCGGTCGCGGCCGAGCTGGAGGAGCTGATCGCGGGCGCGCTGGCGGCGCTGGCCGGCGACGGGGACACCGGGCTGGCGGTGAACTCCGCGCCGCACGCCCGGGGCGGGGTGGCGGCCGGCGCGCTGGCACCGCCGGCGCCCGAGGGCCCGGAGGTGTCCGTCACGCCCCGCGACGACGGCGGTTTCACGCTCACCAACGGGCTGCTGCGGATCGGGATCGACGGCCGCGGTCTGGTGGTCTCGGCGTACGACCTGGTGGCCGGCCGCGAGGCGGTGGCGCCCGGGGCGGCGGCGAACCTGTTGCAGATCCACCCCGACTTCCCGAACATGTGGGACGCCTGGGACGTGGACGCGTTCTACCGCAATGTGGTCACCGATCTGACGGACGCGGACGAGGTGGCCCTCGGTGCGGCGGGCCCGGACGCCGTGACGGTGCGGGTGTCCCGGACGTTCGGGGATTCGCGGGTGGAGCAGTCGCTGACGCTGGCGCGCGGGCAGCGGCGGCTGGACGTCGACACCGAGGTCGACTGGCACGAGACGGAGAAGTTCCTCAAGGCCGCGTTCCCGCTGGACGTGCACGCCGAGCGGTACGCCGCGGAGACCCAGTTCGGGCATCTGTACCGGCCCACGCACACCAACACCAGCTGGGAGGCGGCCAAGTTCGAGGCGTGTGCGCACCGTTTCGTGCACGTCGAGGAGCCGGGCTGGGGTGTCGCGCTGGTCAATGACGCGGTCTACGGCCATGACGTGACCCGCACCGTCCGGGACGACGGCGACCGCGGCACCACCACGACCGTGCGGCTGTCGCTGCTGCGTGGCCCGCGCTTCCCGGACCCGGAGACCGACCAGGGCCGGCACCGCTTCCGCTGTGCGCTGGTGCCCGGCGCGGACATCGCCGACGCGGTGCGCGAGGGCCACCGGATCAATCTGCCGGAGCGTCGGATCACCGGCGCGGGCGCGGTGCCGCCGCTGGTCACGGTCGACAACGACGCGGCGGTGGTGACCGCGGTGAAGCTCGCCGACGACGTGAGCGGCGACGTGGTCGTCCGCCTCCACGAGGCCCACGGCGGGCGCGCCACCACCGTGCTCACCACCGGGTTCGAGCTGGCCGGTGCGGTCGCCACCGATCTGCTGGAGCGCCCGTGGGAGGACGGTCCGGAGCTCGACCGGCAGGGGAACGCGGTGCGGATGCGGCTGCGCCCGTTCCAGATCGTGACGCTGCGACTGCGCCGGGCGGGCGACGGCCGGTAGCCGGTCGTCGCGGCGGGGGACGGATCAGGGGGTGTCGCCCCGATCGGGCCGCAGCCGGGAGCGGGCACGGCCGGCCCGGGGCCCGCGCCCGGGCGGACGGCCGTGGTCCGCCGCCGGTGGGTGCGCGGCGCCGCGGCCCGGGTCCCGGGCCGGATCCAGGTCCAGCATGTCCATCAGCAACGACAGGTCCGCCGCGTCCCGCGCCCGGCCGGCCAGCGCCTTGCGGGCGAGCCGGCGTTCCTCGTCACCCGTGGCGCGGGCGGGATCCTCGGCACTGCGGTGTTCTTCGCTCACCGCTGCATTCTCGGCCGGACCGCGGTGCCGTGCCTGTCGAGCGGTCCCGGGGCGCCGCTGCGGAACCGGTCGGGGCGCGTAGGGCCGTTCGGGTGAACCGGTCCGCGCCAGGGCTCCGCGCCGGATCGTCCGGCCGGCCCGGTACGAGGGAACCCGGGCCACCCCTTTTCCCTCTATATGAGCACGTGCAAGGGCACGTGCTGTTGCTCACCGTCCCGGAGTCCCCGTTGAAACACCCCTACGCCGTCGCGCTCGCGGCCGCCCTCGTCGCTTCCTGCGCACTGCTCACCGGCTGTTCGGAGACCGGGCAGCCGGTCGACTTCAACGCCGGCGCCAAACCGGACGGGGCCGCGCCCGTCAAGCCCGTGGACACCGACACCCGTATGCCGACGGGCCCGAAGAGCGACTTCCGGGTCACCCGGACGCTGGACGACGGCACGCACATCGCGCGGACCACGCTGAAGGGCCGCAAGTCCGGGGTCACCGGCAGCGTCTGGGTCTGGGCGCCGAAGGAGTACCAGGACCCGAAATACGCCAAGAGCGGATTCCCGGTGCTGATCGCCCTGCCGGGCGGCCTGGGCAGCCCGCAGGACGCCGAGGGGGTCACCAATTACTGGGTCGGCGGCGACATCAAGCTCCAGGAGAACCTCACCCGGTGGACCGCGGAGGGCAAGAGCCTGCCGTTCATCGTGGTGATGCCGATGCTCAACCCGGACACCCGCTACCACGACGCCAGCGACATACCCGGCCAGCAGAAGATGGGCACCTGGCTGACCGAGGACGTGGTGGACCTGGCGAAGGCCAACTTCCGCACCTTCCGGTCCCGCGACGGCTGGGCGTTCATGGGCTCGTCCTCGGGCGGCTTCGCCGGACTGAAGTCCGTACTGAAGCACCCCGACACGTTCAAGGCGGCGATCGCCAGTGGGCCGGACATCGTGCCGGACTCCCCGCTGTGGGCCGGGCACCAGGCGGAGAAGGACGCCAACAACCCGGAAAAGCTTGCCCGACGGCTGCTCCAGAAGGGCGGCCCGGACGTCTACCTCGCCCTTCAGGCGGGCACCCGGGAGTCCCCGGCCGTCACCCTGCCCATGCAGAAGTTCCGCAACACCTACGGCAAGGGCCCGATCCACATCGCGCTGCAGCTCATACCCGGCGGCCGGCACAACGCCTGGGACTACCAGAAGGGCATGGCCGACGGTTCCCTGAAGTTCATCAGCGACCATCTGAAGGCCCCGGTGCCGAGCCGTTCCTGACCTCGGGCCGCGGATGCAGATCACCCGAGTGGGGGTGATGCTGGAGTGGCGGGGGCCGTCCCGAGGAGGTCACACCATGTCCGTGATGGACAAGCTCAAGCAGATGCTGAAGGGTCACGAGAAGCAGACCGGCAAGGGCGTCGACAAGGCCGGCGACTTCGTGGACGAGAAGACCCAGGGCAAGTACTCCGGGCAGGTCGACACCGCGCAGGACAAGTTGCGGGACCGGTTCGGCCGCGAGCAGGGCCAGGACCGGCCGCCGCAGCCCTGAACCGAACGGGTTTTCCCCACGGCAGTGCCGGGCCGCCGCGCCGACCGTACGCTGTGCGGATGATCTCCGCGTCGTCCGCCCGGCTGACCCCTGACGTCCTGATGCGCCCCGCCACGGCGGAGGACGCCGCCGGCCTCGCCCGCTCCTACCGGCGCAGCCGGGACCACCTCCGCCGCTGGGAACCGGACCGGGACGACGCGTTCTTCACCACCGAGGGCCAGGCGGCCCGGCTGCGCGGGCTGCTCGCGGAGCGGAGCGCCGGGCACACCGTGCCGTGGGTGCTGGAGCGGCGGCCGGACGACGGTGCCGGGGAACCCGAGGTCGTCGGTGCGATCACCCTGACCGGCATCGTGCTGGGCCCGTTCCGCAGCGCCAACCTGGGCTACTGGATCGACGCGGGGCAGCTGCGCCGCGGCCTGGCCTCCGCCGCGGTGAACGCGGTCTGTGCCGCGGCCGACACCGAACTGGGCCTGCACCGCCTCCAGGCGGGCACCCTCGTCGACAACCTCGCGTCCCAGCGGACCCTGCTGAAGTGCGGTTTCACCGCGTTCGGCACGGCCGAGAACTATCTGCACATCAACGGTGCCTGGCGCGACCACCGGCTGTTCCAGAAGATCCTCAACGACCGTCGCCCGTAAGGCCGCGGGCGTATCCGGACAACGGAGCGGCGCCCGCCCCCGGACGGGAACGGGCGCCGCTTTCCGCATGCCGCGGACGGGTCAGGCCAGCCGGATCTTCTCCGCCTGCGGGCCCTTGTGGCCCTGGGTGACCTCGAACGTCACCTTCTGGCCCTCCTGGAGCTCGCGGTAGCCGGTGGCGTCGATGTTGGAGTAGTGCGCGAAGACGTCGGCGCCGCCGCCGTCCTGGGCGATGAAGCCGAAGCCTTTCTCCGAGTTGAACCACTTCACCGTGCCGGAAGCCATATCTGTCTCCTTCGTTCAAGGGGCTCGGATCGGGTTCCGCGACCGCGGAACCCGGAGGTGATCGCCTTGGGTCCGGAGACGCACCGCACACGCACACGCACAGCAAGAACGCCCGTGAATGCGACACGGGCGCCCGGTACTTCGGAACCACGACAGCTGTTCAGGACGCTACACCGAGCAACGCCCGGCGGGCGGCAGGTCCGTGACGGACGCGTCGTCCTTCACCGCCCCAGGGCCATCGGATGTCCTCCGTATACCTGACCTATCGGATACCTGTGCGATACCGACGGGGTGGCCCGGACGACTGCGCAACGGCTCGTACCCAACAACCCGTCCGCCCCGCCCTCACCCCCGCTGACGCCGCCGAAACCATGTCATAGACCATCACCCACGCACATCCGAGGAAAATGGGCCGGCGGTCGAGGACCAGGTCGGCGTTCGGAGCCGACGGGGCCGCTCGGCGGAAGGCGGGGTGGCCGCACCGCGAGGCGCTGGAGAGCCGGCCGGGCGACCTGGACGCCTACAAGCACTGACACACGCTTCCGCGGCGTCCGACATCAGGACTTCCCCTCCCCCAGCCCCGCCTCCACGACCGCGTCCGTCATCCCCGCTTCCCCCTTCGCTTCCGTCCCCGCTTCCGTATTCGCTTTCGTCTCCGCCCCCGTCCCTGCCTCGGTGGCCGCGCTCCGCCTACGACGCCGCCACCACAGCCCGGTGCCGAGGCCGGCGGCCGCGATCACCCCGACGGCCGCCGCCGACGACAGCAGCCACCACTGGCGTCCCGCACCATCGGCGTCCGCCCGGGCGCCGGTCACGGTCAGGGGGTGCACAGGTGGCGGCCGGTGGGCGACATGCTCGGCCCCGGCGTCCTGCCACCCCTTGGCGACGCCCGGCAGCATGGCCACCGCGGCGGCCCGGGGCGCCACCTCGAACCCCCAGTCCAACAGGGCCCGGGTCTCCTCGTACACCGCGTTCGCCGCGCCGGACTGCGGGTTCATCGCGGTCACCAGCAGCGTCCGGCCGTCCCGCCGGGCCGCCGCGATCAGGGTGTTGCCGGCGTGCGTGGTGTAGCCGTTCTTCACCCCGATCAGTCCCTCGTACGGCCGTACGCCGTGCGAGCCGACCAGCAGCCGGTTGGTGTTCTGGATGCCGAACGCGTCCGGGCCGCCGTCCTGCGGGAGCTGGGCCCGTTTCGTCGCGGCGAACTCCGCGAAGTCGGGGTCGGTCAGCCCGGCCTGCCCGAAGAGCGACAGGTCGTACGCGGAGGACACCTGACCCGGGGTGTCGAAGCCGTCCGCGGACTCCACCCGGGTGTCCCGGGCGCCGAGGCGGCGCGCGGTCTCCTGCATGTCGTCGATGGTCTTGTCCCAGCCGCCGTTCATGGCGGCCAGCGCGTGCACCGCGTCGCTGCCGGAACGCAGGAAGACGCCGTGCCACAGATCGGCGACGTGGTACGGCACCTCCTCCCTGAGCCCGGCCATCGAGCTGCCCGCCTCGATGCCGGCCAGGTCCTCCAGGGAGACGGTGTGCACCGTCCCCTGCGAGAACCTCGGCAGCACGGTCAGCGCGAAGAGCGTCTTGAGCGTACTGGCGGGCGGCAGCGGCCGGTGGGCGTCCTTGGCGGCCAGCACCTTGCCGCTCCCCAGGTCCGTCACCATCCACGACAGCGCGGACACCTTGGGCGGCTCCGGTACGTCCCGCCGGGCCACGAACTGCACGCCACGCCGGTCCAGCCGGTCCCCGGCATCGGCCGCGGGGCGGGCCCCGGCCCGCAGATCATCGATCCCGTGCGGCCCATCGGCCGCCGCCGGCCCGGGCACGGCCAGCAGGCCGACGACACAAACCGCCGCGACGGTCACGGCTCTGACGGGGGCCCATCTCACGCTCGACATGAGGCCCACGCTAGGAACGACCTCGACGGGCCGCCGGTTGGCTTACGCCATCCGGCGCTTTGCGGCGCCCCCGCACGTACCCGTCTGTCCCGCCGCGGGGCTCGCTCGCCGTTGCCGCTTGCGGCGCCTCGTACGTACCTGACCGTCCCGCCGCGGGGCTTGTTCGCCGTTGCCGCTTTGCGGCGCCTCCCACGCTGTCGGCTGTCCCGCCGTTGGGCGTCTCGCCGTTGCGCCTGGCGGCGGGCGTGGTGTTTTTGGGTGCGGTGACAGCCCTACAGACTTCGTCCTCCGGTCTGTCCCCT
>NZ_JBHWDV010000015.1:0-156100 GCF_042734445.1 Streptomyces sp. NPDC059649 | reverse complement strand
GCGCCGGTGCCGTAGACGCGGTAGACGATGTGCAGATCGTCCGCGATCACGGTCGGGATCCGCTCCTGGGCGGCCGCCGTCGGCCGCACGCCGTTCTTCTCTTCCGTCATGAGCTCAGCCACGTCCGTACCGCTCCTCGGCCTTCCAGAAGTACACATAGCCGCCGATGCCGACCACCAGCGCCCAGCCGGCCGCGAACGCCCAGACGTGCGGCGGCAGTTGGCCCGCCGTGAAGCTGTCGATCAGCGCGAAGCGCATCAGATCGATGTAGACCGCGGCCGGGTTGGCGTTGAGCAGCAGCTCCACGATCTTCGGGAGGTGCTTGCCCTGGAGGATCACGCTGATGCTGAACATCACGCCGGACGCGTACATCCACGTCCGCATCACGAACGGCATCAGCTGCGCCAGGTCCGGGGTCCGGGCGCCGAGGCGGGCCATGACCATCGCCAGGCCGGTGTTGAAGACGAACTGCAGGGTCAGTGCCGGCACGACCAGCAGCCAGGACCACGTCGGCAGCTGCCCGAAGCAGAGCAGGATGACCCCCAACACGCCCATCGAGAACAGCAGTTGCTGGAGTTGCGCCAGGCAGAAGGAGATCGGCAGACAGGCCCGCGGGAAGTGCAGCGCCCGCACCAGGCCGAGGTTGCCGGAGATCGCCCGCGTACCGGCCATCACCGAGTTCTGCAGGAACGTGAAGATGAAGACGCCGGTCACCAGGAACGGGATGAAGTCCGGGACGTGCTTCCTCGTGTCGAGCAGTACGCCGAAGATCAAGTAGTAGACGGCGGCGTTGAGCAGCGGGGTGATCACCTGCCAGAGCTGCCCGAGCTTGGCGGTGGTGTACATCGCGGTGAGCCGGGCGGTGGCGAACGAGGTGATGAAGTGGCGCCGCTGCCACAGCTGGCGGGTGTACTCCGGCAGCGAGGGGCGGGCACCGCTCACCGTGAGGCCGTGGCGTTCGGCCAGCGCGCGCAGCTCGGGGTCGGGGGCGGTACCGGGGCCGGGCTCCCGTGCCGGGGCCGGAGCCGGGGCCGGGGGAGTGAGGGTCTGGGGCATGGGGGCCGCTTTCGCTTGCGTACGGGGGCCGCAGAACGGAGTGCGACGACGGAACGGGTCCGACGACGGAACGGGTCCGTATCGTCGCGACGCCGACACTAAAGGGAGCTCGCGTCGAAACGCAACCGTAGCGTCGTGACGCTAGGCTCAAGCCATGGCAAAGAACGGCAACGGGAACGACCCCGCGGCGGGCCGGCGCGTCCCGGCGGGCGCCGCGGTACTGCGCGAGGACAAGACCGAGGCGATCCGCGCGGCGGTCTTCGAGGAGCTGGCGGCGGTGGGCTTCGCCCGGATGTCGATCGAGGGCATCGCCCGCCGGGCGGGGGTCGGCAAGACCGCCGTCTACCGGCGGTGGCGCTCCAAACTGCACCTCGTCCTGGACGTGGTCTCCGCGGTGGCCGCCGCGGGCCTGCCGACCCCGGACACCGGGTCGCTGCGCGGGGACGTACGGATGCTGCTGGAGGTCGCGGCCCGGGCGCTGCGCCACCCCATGGCTTCGCAGATCATCCCGGACCTGCTGGCGGAGGCGGCGCGCAGCCCGGAGCTGGCGACCGCGCTGCAGGCGGCGCTGCACGACAGCCAGGAGGGCGTCGCGGCCGCGGTGGTGGCCAGCGCGGTGGCGCGCGGCGAGCTGCCGCAGGACGTGGACACCCGCCTCGCGCTGGACCTGCTGACCGGCCCGCTGTACTGGCGGCTGCTGGTCGTACGCGACGAGCTGCCCAAGGGCTACCTCGACGCCCTGGCCGACTCGGTGGCGGCGGCCCTCGGGGCGGACTGAACGAAGCCGGGCGGGGGTGGCGGGGCGGGGTGGGGGTGGGGGAAGTCACCTAGGGAGGGGGCGAACGGATCCCGTAGGGGACACGCGGGCCCCTGCGGGGCCACAACCCGGGGGAGGGGGGCGGTATTCCCGCAGGAAGCGACGGGGCGGGCTCGTGGGAGAAGTCGCAGTCGCTGCCGAGGGAGCCGCAGTCGCGACGGGGGGAGCCGCAGACCTATCGAGTGAGCCGCAGTGGCGCCTGGGAGAGCCGTAGTCGCGCCCGAGGGAGCCGCAGTGGCGACCGGGAGAGCCGCAGTCGCGCCCGAGCACGCGCGCTCCCACCAGCGCACCGCGCCTGCACCACCAGCGCACCAGCGGTGCACCTGCAGCGCGCCACCTGTCCACCTCCGGCGGACCACCAGCCCACCACCGGCGCGACCCCCATCGGACCCCCCCTCGCCCCCCAGTGCCCCCGCACCCCCACCGCACCCCGATGCACCACTGCCCCCGGCCGGGGTTCCGGCCGGGGGCAGTGACGTGTGGGCTCAGAGGTTCGGCGTCAGCCGGGGGCTCAGCCGGCCATTTCCACGTCCGAGTCGTCCGAGTCGCCCGAAGAGCGCGAAGAGCCGGAGGTGCCCGGCGTGGCCGGGGCGGTGGCGCCGGTCGCCTCGTCGTCCGCCGCGGTACGCGGGGACGGGAGCTTGATCAGGCCCGCTGCGGCGGCTGCGGCGCGCGGGGTGGGGGCCACGGTGCGGTCGTGCTGGGGGAGCGGGTCGGGGGTGGTTCCCTGGCCGAGGAAGACCCGGCGGACCACGCGCTCGGCGGCGTGACCGTCGTCCCACTGGCAGAACCGCGCGCGGAACGCGGCGCGCAGCTCGGTGGCCCGCTCGTCGTCCCAGCGGCCGCTGCGGAAGGCGTCGATCAGCTCGTCCTCGGTGGTGGCGAGGACGCCGGGGGTGTCGCCCGGCTTGCCCGACAGCAGGTCGAAGGTGACACCGCGGGAGCGGACGTAGGTGTCCCAGTCGTCGGTGTAGTTGATGATCGGCCGGTCGAGGTTGGCGTAGTCGAACATGATCGACGAGTAGTCGGTGACCAGGGCGTCGGCGGCCAGGCACAGCTCCTCGACGACCGGGTGGCCGGACACGTCGATGATCGCGCCGCGCTCCTGGAGCTCCTGGAGGCGGGCGTCCTGGTCGTAGAAGTAGTGGGTGCGCACCAACAGGACGAAGTCCTCGCCCAGTTCGCGGGAGATCTTCTCCAGGTCCAGCCGCGGTACGTAGCCGACCTGGTAGTCGCGCATGGTCGGGGCGTACAGGACCGCGGTCTTGCCGGGGGCGACGCCCAGGCGCTCGCGGATGTCCAGGACGTCCTGGGCGCTCGCCCGGTAGTAGACGTCGTTGCGGGGGTAACCGGCGTCCAGCGACTCGAAGTTGCAGGGGTAGACCCGCTCCCACTGCTCGGTGGTGTGCTGGTTGGAGGAGAGCGAGTAGTCCCAGCGGTCGGCGCGGGCCAGCAGCTTGCGGAAGCTCATGCCCTTGGCGGCGGCCGGGTAGCGCTTCTGGTCGACGCCCATCGACTTCAGCGGGGTGCCGTGGTGGGTCTGGAGGTGGACCTGCCCCTCGCGCTTGACCACGCCGTCCGCGAAGTTGACGTTGTTGACGAGGTACTTGGCGCGGGCCATGACCTCCCAGTAGCGCGGCGAGTTCAGCACGACGTGGTCGACGCCGGCCGGTATCTCGCCGGAGTCGGCCACCTGCTGCTTGACGACCCACACGCCGTGCACGTGGGGGGCGAGTTCCTTGGCCTTCTCGTAGATCGCCAGCGGGTTGCAGGCCGGCAGCCGGTTCCAGTACGCGGAGTAGACCGCGAGGTTCTCGTCCAGCGGCTGCCGCAGCAGGGCCTGGTAGCGCAGGTCCATGGCCTTCTTCTTGGCCTGGCGGACCTTCTTGCCGGCGTGCTTGCGGACCGTGCGCTGCACCTTGCCGGCGACCTTGAGGCCGGCCAGCGCCGGGTAGGCGTCCTTGGCGAGCAGCGCGTACTTGCCGCCGGCCACCCCGGCGGGGCGGACGAAGCCGGCCGGCAGCCGCCGGCGGTAGTCGCGGGCGGCGCGGTGGAAGAACTCGGCGGTGGCGTTCTGCGGCAGCCGGCCCGGCTTGTCCAGCACCGTCAGGTAGTGGTCGATCATCTTGCGGAACATGTGCGGGCGCCAGCGCGACAGCTCCGGGTGGGCGTCGAGGTAGCCGAAGACCCGCTCGTACTGGTCGAAGACGTCGAAGTGCTTGCGGCTGGTGGTGCGCAGGATGTTGCCGCCCTGCCGGCGCTGGCGGTAGTGCAGACAGACCCGGTCGAGGACCGCGATGGACTTCGCGGTGATCAGCGTGCAGAACGTCCAGGGGGCGTCCTCGTAGTAGCCGACCGGGAAGGTGAAGCCGTGCTCCTCGACGAAGTCGCGGCGGTAGGCCTTGTTCCAGACGATCTGCAGCAGGTCGAGGATCTCGGGGCGCTCGGCGAGGGTGAAGCTGGGCGCGCCGGACTCGTCGAGCCGGTCGGCGAGGAGGTTGCGGCGGACCGAGCCGTCCCAGTAGGTCCGGGCGTAGTCGAAGATCAGGATCTCCGGGCTGCCGCTGGCGTCCAGCCGCTCCGCCAGTGCGTCGAGCGCGCCGGGCGTGAGGGTGTCGTCGCTGTCGAGGAAGAGGATGTACTCCCCGCGGACCTTTTCCAGCCCCGCGTTGCGGGCCAGGCCCAGGCCGACGTTCTCCGGCAGGTGCAGGACCTGGACGCGGTCGTCGCGAGCGGCGTACTCGTCGAGGATGGCGCCGCTGCGGTCGGGTGAGCAGTCGTCGACGGCGATCACCTCGAAGTCCGTGAAGTCCTGCGCCAGCACCGAATCCATGCACTCGCGCAGGAAGCCCTGCACTCTGAACACGGGCACGATGATGCTGAAGCGGGGTACGACGGGGTCGAGGACTGTCTCGGACATGCGGTGCTTACTCCTCGTGACGAGCTGAGTACAGAACGCAAAAAAGCCCCAAAGGGGTCCTTGCATTGTCAGCCCTCCTGACCGCTGTTCACCCGAAAAGGTTGTTGTTCGTAACCTGAAAGTTCTGTGGCGCTCATCACGGATGTGCGTAAGTGGCGAATTTTCGGACGGGCGGAATGCCTCCTTCCGCCCCGCTTCCGGACGAGCGGGACGGGCGGAAGGCCCCGGGGCGCCGAATACTGAGGAGGTGTCACCGCCGCGCCCGCCCCGCGTCACCCGCCGCCGGCTGCTCCAGCTCACCGGCGGCGGGCTGCTCGCCGTGGCGGCCGGCACCGGCGTCTGGGCCCACGTCGCCGACGAGGGCCCCCGCACGGGTGAACCGGCCGGCTCCGGCCCGCCCCTGGTCGACCCGGCGGACCAGTCCTTCCTGCACGTCATCGCCCACCCGGACGACGGCCTGTACTTCATGAACCCCGACCTGGAGCAGGCCGTCCGCGCCGGGGCGCGCTCGGTCACCGTCTGCCTCACCGGCGGCGAGTCCGACGGACACAACGTCAGCAGGCACGCCGTCTACGCCGATCGGGTCCCCAGGAACCGGCCCGCCTTCGCCCGGGCCCGCACCAACGGGCTGCGCGCCGCGCACGCCGAGATGGCCCTCGGCGACCCGACGGCCCCCTGGCACCTGACCGCGATATCCCTGCTCCCCGGCTTCCAGGCCGAACTCCACACCCTGCAAGCCGCCCCGCACCAGCAACTGCTCTTCCTGGGACTGGTGGAGGCCCGGGCCGTGTGGCAGGCCCGCGCCACCAGCCTGCGCGGCCTGTGGCTCGGCGTCGTCCCCCTCCTCCCCACCCTCCGCCCGGCCGGCTCACCCGTACGGCACCACTTCCTCTACAGCCGCGAACAGGTCGTCGCGGCCCTGGTGGCGGTGCTCGACCGGGTCCGCCCCACGGTGGTGCGCACCCTGGACCCCAACGCGGTGCACTCCCGGAAGCGGCCGCCGGCCGGCCCGGACCGCGACCCCCGCCTGGCCGGGCTGCGCTACTACGACCACCAGGACCACACCGCCTCCGCCTACTTCGCGCAGGCCGCCCTCGCCGCCTACCGGCCCCGCGCCGGCCGTCCGCCCATCGTGGAGAACTACCTCGGCTACGAGGCGGGCGCGCTGCCCAACGACGTCGACCTGAAGGCCGCCCGGCGCAAGGCCCGGCTGCTGTCGGTGTACGGCTGGGCCGACCACCGCCGCTGCGCCGACCCGGCCGGCTGCGGCGACCGCAAGGTCGGCGGCTCGGCGCTGGACGGCGGCTCCCGCAACTGGACCCGCTCCACCCGGCTGCGTGCCCCCGGCTCCAACGCCTGGCTGCGGCCCGCGCAGGACGGCCGGCTGGTGGCCTTCGCGGTGCTCGGCGGCACCGCGTACTGCTGGACCGAGACCCGCCCCGGCAGCGGCCGGTTCGGGCCGCCGGTGCCGGCCGGCGGCACGATGCTGCAGGGGCAGATCCACGCGGTGCGCCGCCCCGGCGGGTCGCTGCAACTGTTCGCCTCGCGCACGGTGCTGCCGGGCCGCACCGCCGTGCACCGCCGCGAGCTGGTGACCGCGGCCCAGCGCGGCACCGCCCCGGACGGCACGCCGCTGTTCGGCCGCTGGGAGTCGCTGGGCTCGCCGGACCCGGACCCGGAACGCTCGCTGGAGATCGGCTTCCCCGCGGCGGTGGCCGCCCCGGACGGCACGGTGCACGTCTTCGTCCGCACCTGGGACGGCAACATCGCGCACCGCGCAGGACCGGGCGGCACCGGCTTCACGCCGTGGGAGCGGCTGGAGGGCACGGTCAGCACCCTGAAGGCGTCCCCGCAGGTCGTCGACGGGCTCGACGCCTGCGTGGACTCCGACGGGCTGCTCCACGTGGTCGCGCCGGGCCTCGGGACGGTGGCGCACTGGGTGTCGAAGGAGCCCGGGCACCTGCCGCGGCCGGCCGCGGCCACCGGGCTGCCGCAGCCGGGCGGCCCGGTCAGTCTCGTCCCGCTGGCCGACGGCGTGGTCCGGGCCGTCTACCGCCGTTCGGTCACCGCACAGGTGCTGATCGCCGAGCGGCACCGGCGGATCGGCGGCTGGCGGGTGACCGCGCAGTGCGCGCCGGTCGGCGGCTACGGGCGGGTGGCGGCGGCCCCGGTGGGCAGCGGGGACCGGATGGTCGTCGCGGCCCGGGACGCGTCCGGTGAGGTGCGGACGGCGATGGCGCAGGACGCCCCCAAGCCGTGGCAGCCGGGCCGGGTGTCGCACTCCGCGGCGGCCGGGGTCGCCCAGGACGCCGCGGGGCGGGCGGTGGTGGTCGCCCTGGGCACCGACGGCCGGCTGTACGCGGCCCGGCAGACGTCGGTGGGGCAGACCGCGCTGTTCGGCGCCTGGCGGCCTCAGACGGGGTCGCCGGAGCGGACCGGCGACGCCCCGGCCTGACCGGCGGTGCCGGGTACGGGCCCGGCATCGGCGCCGGCCCGGGCGGGCGGCCGCAGGATCCGCCGCGCGACCAGGTGGCCGACCGGCAGCGCGAAGGCGGCGGCGACCAGTGGCGCCAGCGCGCTGTTCACCCCGTACCAGCCGACCAGCGCCACCAGCCCGGCGCTCTGCATGGCGTAGTTGGTGACCTGGGTCAGCGGGAACAGCAGGAACTTCTTCCAGGTCGGGCGGGTGCGGTAGGTGAAGTAGGTGTTGAGCAGGAACGAGCCGGCCGTGCTCAGCGCGAACGCGAGGCTGTAGGCGGCGAAGTACGGCAGCAGCCGGTGCAGCGGCAGGTAACAGGCGTAGAACGTCGCGGTGTTGACCGCGCCGACGGCGGCGAAGCGCACCAGCTGACCGGCGCCGCCGGCCCGGCGCCCGCCCGCGGACCGGCCGGCCATCAGCCGGCCTGCGACCCGGCGGTGGCGGCGTCCGCGGGCCCGGCGGCGGCACTCAGCGCGGCCTCGGCGGCGTTGCCCTCCTTGACCAGGTAGTGCGGGCGCTGCTTGGTCTCGTAGTAGATCCGGCCGATGTACTCGCCGATCAGACCGAGCATCACCATCTGCAGCCCGCCCAGGCCCACGATGATGGCCACCAGCGTCACATAGCCCGGTGCGGTGACCCCGCCGACGACGGCCGCCGCGACGATCCACAGGGCGTAGAGGCCGGCGAGCGCGGCCAGGCCGAGGCCGGCGTAGATGGCCAGCCGCAGCGGCCGGCTGTTGAAGGACAGCATCCCGTCGATGCCGTAGTTGACCAGCGCGCCGAGCCGCCATTTGGTCTCGCCGGCCTCCCGGACGGCGTTGCGGTAGTCGAAGGTGACGGTGTCGAAGCCGATCCAGGAGAACAGGCCCTTGGAGAAGCGGTTGTACTCCGGCAGCGCCAGCAGCGCGTCCACCGCCGTGCGCGACAGCAGCCGGAAGTCCCCGACGCCGTCGGCGAGTTCGACATCGACCCAGGTGTTGACGGCCCGGTAGTAGCAGCGGCTCAGCGCGGACCGCAGCCGCCGCTCGCCGTCCCGGCTGCGCCGTGCGACGACCTGGTCGTGGCCCAGCTGGTAGAGGTCGAGCATCTTCTCGATGAGGTCCGGCGGATGCTGCAGGTCGGCGTCCATGAGGATCACCGCGTCGCCGGTGGCCGCCCGCAGGCCCGCCAGTATGGCGGGCTCCTTGCCGAAGTTGCGGCTGAACGACAGGTAGCGGGTGGTGCCGCGGTGCTGCTGGGCCAGGCCGCGCAGCCGGGCCAGGGTGCCGTCGGTACTGCCGTCGTCGACGTAGCACAGTTCGTGGTCGACGCCGAGGCGGACGAGGACCGCCCGGACCGCCTCGTCGAAGCGGGCCAGGACGGCCTCCTCGTTGTAGCAGGGGACGACGATGGAGAGCTTCATCCGCGGGTCTCCTTGGTGGTGCGACGCCGGGACCGGCCGCGGCCCCGTAGCTGACCCCCCACCGCCACCGCGCCGGCCGCCAGCCCGGCCGCCCCGCTCACCGCCAGCCCCGCACGCAGGCCCGGCGGCAGATACGTGCAGGTCAGCCTGGTGGCCCCGGGCGGCAGCGGGACCGTCAGCAGCCCGCCGAACGACGCCGGGGCGCGCCGCGGCCCGCCGTCCACCGCGCAGCCCCAGCCCGCGACGGCCGGCAGCGCCAGCACCGCGTGCCCCCGGCTGCCGCGCGGCAGCCGGGCCGCGAGCCGGTGCCCGCCGGCGGACAGCGCCACCGGCCCGCGCAGCGCGCGCACCGCCCGGTCCAGTGCGCCCGGCGGTAGACAGCCCAGCGGGCGCGCGGGCAGCCACTGGCTGCCCCGGCCGATGAACCGCACCGTGACCGTCCCGTCGTCCGGCACCCGCCCCAGCACCCGCACCGGATTGGCCGTGGTGTCCGCCCGGCCGATGCCCTTGGTACGGGTGCCCAGCCCGCTGACCTGGCCCCAGAACCAGGGCGCGTACCAGACGACGGTGCCGCCGGGGGTGCAGCGGGCGGTGAACGTGGTGCCCGCGCCGTTCGGGCCGGCCAGGGGGGCGGCCGCGGCGGGCAGCGCGGACGGCGGCAGAAGCCAGCCGCCGCGGCCGCGCACCGGTGCCGTGCCCGCGGTGGGCGTCAGCTCCGGCACCTCGTAGACCGCGGCGCCCAGCATCCGTTCCTGGCGCGCGAACACGCTCTGCGCGCCGCGCGGCCGGGCCGGCAGGTGGCGGCGCACGGTCAGCAGCGGGGCCGGCGCCGGGCGGGCGCGGTGCAGGACGAAGCCGCTGCGGGGGTGCTGCGCCGCGGGGAACAGCGAGCTGCTGACGCCCATCAGGGCCCGGCCGACCGGGTCCTCGAAGCTGAGGGTGTGACGGCCCCTCATGTACCAGCCGGCGCCCAGGTCCCGCAGGGTGCGGGCGGTGGCCGCGGGCACATAGCTGCTGTAGTAGGAGCCGCCCTCGCCGCCGAGCAGCAGCGGGTCGTTGTTGGCGAACTCGTGCGGCCCCGGGTCGGTGCGCGAACGCGGCCAGTCGTCGCGGGCGGCGAGTCCGGCGCGGGCCGCCAGGGACGTCCGGGTCATGGTGATCTTGGGCCGGAACCAGGTGACCTTCCCCCGTACGGCCGTCACCGAGAACACCGTGTACGCCGAGCCGAGCAGCACCGTGCCGGCCAGGGCCGCGGTGAGCGCGGTCCGCGGCCGGCCAGGGGAGCCGGCGGCCGGCAGCACCGCCGGTGCGGCCAGCGCCGCCAGGGCCGCGGTGCCGCCGCCGGCCACCAGGATCCAGGTGGCCGGGCCGACCCCGCCCTGGTCCCGGCAGGCCCACGCCAGCAGCGCCACCAGCGCCCCGCCGGCGGCCAGTTCACCGGCCCGGGGCCGGTGCGCCAGCGCCAGCCAGGACATCATCACCAGGATCCCGCTGAGCACGAACGCGGCGCGGTACGGACTGCCGTTGGGCAGCGCCAGCCCGTGCCACAGCAGGATCGTCGGCTCCCAGACGAACGACGCGGCCACCCCCAGCGCCAGCGCGCACCAGGCGATGCGGACCCGCGCCGGCACCGCACGGACGAACGGGAAGGCGGCCACCA
The DNA here is from genome assembly GCF_042734445.1 of Streptomyces sp. NPDC059649. Classification (NCBI taxonomy): domain Bacteria; kingdom Bacillati; phylum Actinomycetota; class Actinomycetes; order Kitasatosporales; family Streptomycetaceae; genus Streptomyces; species Streptomyces sp. NPDC059649. Next base: position 145,766 of record NZ_JBHWDV010000015.1, on the reverse strand, counting down.
GCAGCAGTGCCGGCATGCCGACGAAGATGTTGGGCGTGGACACCCCGCCGTGGCCGCCGGGCAGCAACTGCGCCAGCTGGTACAGCACGGTGGGCGGCTCCTCGTAGGAGACCGGGGGAGCGGGCTGGGCCGCCCGGCTGGCCCGGAGGGTGACGGTCAGCACGGGCGCCGCCAGCCCGATCCCGGTCAGTGCCGTCGCGACCGCCCGGCCGGCCGCCCGCAGCCGCGCGCCCGGCGGCATCCCGGCCGCCGTCACCAGCCGCACCGCCAGCACCAGCCCGGTCGCGAGGGTGGCCATCGCCGCCGTGTAGAAGTTGCCCGCCCAGGCCAGGGCGACCAGCAGCGTGCCGGCCACCCAGCGGGTGCGCCGCAGGCACCAGTCCGCGGCGATCCCCAGCAGCGGCAGCGCCACCGGCCCCCACATCCACATCGGGTCCGCGGCGCCGTCGTTCAGCACCCAGGCGCACAGCGCGTAGCCCACCGAAAGAAGCGCCCGCAGCGTCCCCGGTCCCGGGTGCAGCCGGCCGAGGAGGACGGTCATCAGGGCGCCGGCCAGACCGATGGACAGCAGCGTGACCAGGAAGACCGGGAGGTCGGCCAGGGCCCGCGGGAAGAGGCCGACGAGCAGCGAGAACGGGTTCATCAGATACGTGACGAAGTCCGCGAGGAACGGCACCCCGTATCCGCTGCTCCAGTTGAAGAACAGATCGCCGGTGGCCTGACCGTGCAACAGGTCCCACAGCCGGGCGTGGAAGGGCACGAACTGATTGCCGAGGTCGTTCACGGCGCGCGAGCGCGGTCCGAACGGGTAACTGCCGTACAGGGCAAGCCCCAGGCAGTACGCCGCCATGGAGAGCGCCGCCGCGGTGAGGGGGGCGGTCCACCGCGGGGGCGGCCGGTCCGCCGCCGGGTGGTCCGGTCCGGGCAGCGGCCGGGCAACCTCCCGGGGCCGGACCGCCTCTTGGGGGGTGACGGGCGTCGCAGCCACCGGCACTCCTCCACGGTCGGCGAACGTTCAGTCAACGTTATATGTCTTAATAGTCCGTTTTGCCTCGCTGGAGTGCTGCGTATGCCGAGGGACACCGAGGACGACCCCCGCACCACACCGATGACCCGCACCACCCCGGCCGTCTCGGTGATCGTGCCCGTCCACAACACCCTGCCCTACCTCGACCGCTGCCTCGGCTCCGTCTTCGCCCAGACCCTCGACCCGCACCGCATCGAGATCATCGCCGTCGACGACGGCTCCACCGACGGCAGCGCCGAGCGGCTCACCGACACCGCCCGCCGCCACCCCCGCCTCACCGTCGTCCGCCAGGACGCCTCCGGCGGCGCCGGCAAACCCCGCAACACCGGCCTCGCCCGCGCCACCGGCGACTACGTCTTCTTCCTCGACTCCGACGACCACCTCGGCCCCGAAGCCCTCGAACGCCTCACCCGCATGGCCCAGACACACGGCTCCGACGTCGTCTACGGCCGCATCGTCGGCGCCGACGGCCGCGCCGCCCCCATCGACCTGCGCACCACCAGCCCCGCCGTGTCCGTCTTCGACTCGCCCGTCTACTGGTCCCTCGCCGCCTACAAACTCTTCCGCCGCGCCTTCCTCGAAACCCACCACCTGCGCTTCGTCGAGGGCCGCCTGCTCGGCGAGGACCTCCCCTTCGGCATCGCCGCACTGCTGCGCGCCCGCACCGTCTCCGTCCTCGCCGACTACGACTGCTACTACCTCCACGGCCGCGCCGACGACAGCAACGCCAGCCGCCAGGACGTCGACTGGCCCGACTACCTGCACTACATCGGCGGCGTCCTCGACACCGTCGCCGCCGAGGTCCCGCCCGGCCCCGACCGCGACAAACTGATGACCCGCCACTTCCACGGCGAGATCCTCATGCCCTTCGGCCCCGCCTACCTCGCCCGCACCCCCGCCGGCCGCCGCCGGATGACGGCCGCCGCCCGCCCCCTCGTCCGCCGCTACCTCACCGACCGCATACGCACCGCCCTGCCGCCCCGCCTCCGGCTGCGCGCCCACTGCCTCGCCGCCGGCCTCGACGACGCCCTGACCGCCGTCGTCCGCGCCGACACCCGACCGGTCCCCACCCAGGTCGACCCCGACGGCCGGATCCACGCCCGCTACCCGTACTTCCGCGACCCGCACCACCCGCTGCCCGACGCCGCCTACGACCTCACCGACCGCGTCGTCCTCCGCCAGCGGCTGACCCGCTGCCACTGGACCGGCACCGTCCTCCGCCTGGCCGGCACCGCCGCCCTGCCGCACCTCCACACCACCGCGGTCACCCTCGTCCTGCACCGCGCCGGCGCCACCCACCGCCTCCGGGCCCACTACGCCGACGGGCACTGGCACGCGGACCTCGACCCCGCGACCGCCGCCGCCGGCGCCCCCCTCACCGACGGCGTCTGGGGCCTCAAGATCACCGTCACCGGGCACGGCACCACCACGGACGGCGCCCCGGGCCCCGCCGCCCACCGCACGGCCTGGCTCGTCCCCCACACCGCGCCGTCCGCCGCCGACCTCGCCCCGCGCCCCCTCCCGCCCGGCACCGCCACCGCCGCACTGTTCCTCTCCGACCCGCACGGCCACCTCCACCTACGGCTGACCGCCCCGGAATGAGCCGCCACACCGTGCACCGGCCGCCCGGCGGGAGCACCCTGGTAAGAGCGGTTCCGGAGGTGATGGTGATGCTGCAGACAGCTGTCGGATGGCACGTCGAGCTGGAATTCGAGGAGGACACCCACCGCACGCGCGCGGCCGCCCTCGTGCGGCTCCCGGACGGCACCGAAGTCCGGTCCCACGGGTACGCCAGCCGCCACCCCGCCGACTCCAACCAGCCACGGGTCGGCGAGGAGGTCGCCGGGGCCAGGGCGCTCAACGACCTGGCGATGAAACTGCTGACCAAGGCCCACGACGAGATCGACGAGGCGTCCGGCCGGACGTCCTACCCGCTGACCACCCGCTGACGACCCCCGGCGGCCCGCCGGCCCCGGCGCCGCGCCGGTCGGCCGCGGGTCAGGCCGCGGGTCAGGCCTCCGGGTGGTGGTGCCGCCAGCCCGCCCACGCCGACGTGACCATGTCACGCACGTCGTGCCGGGCCTTCCAGCCCAGCTCCGCGGCGATCCGGTCGGCGGCCGCCACCACCCGCGCCGGGTCACCCGGCCGGCGCGGCGTCACCTCGGGCGTCACGCCCTCGTACCCGGTGACCTCCGCGATCAGACGGATCATCTCGCGCACCGAAACGCCCGCACCCCGCCCGATGTTCAGGGTCAGGTCCCGCACCGGGCCCGGCCCGGCCAGCTTCCGGGCCGTCGCCACATGCGCATCGGCGAGATCGGCCACATGGATGTAGTCGCGGATGCAGGTGCCGTCCGGCGTGTCGTAGTCGTCACCGAAGATCCGCGGCGCGGCACCCGCCGTCAGCCGCTCGAACACCATCGGCACGATGTTGAAGACCCCCGTGTCGGCCAGCTCCGGGGCGGCCGCACCGGCCACGTTGAAGTACCGCAGACAGGCCGTGGAGATACCGTGCGCCTTCCCCACCGCCCGCGCCATCCACTCCCCGACCAGCTTCGTCTCGCCGTACGGGTTGATCGGCACGCACGGCGTGTCCTCCGTCACCAGCTCCACGTCCGGCATGCCGTACACCGCCGCCGACGACGAGAACACCAGCCGGCCCACCCCGCCCGCCGCCATCGCCTCCAGCAGCGTCTGCAGCCCGTGCACATTCTCCCGGTAGTACAGCAGCGGCATCTCGACGGACTCGCCGACCTGCTTCTTCGCCGCCAGATGCACCACATCGGTCACCTGGTGCTCCGCGAGCGTCGCGTCCAGCAACGCACGGTTGAGCGTGGAACCGACGACCAGCGGCACGTCCTCGGGGATCCGGGCGGCCACGCCCGTCGTCAGGTCGTCCAGCACGACGACCCGCTCGCCCGCCTGCCGCAGGGCCCGTACGACATGGGCGCCGATGTAACCGGCACCACCCGTGATCAAGTAAGACATGACGCCAATCCTAGGAGGGGGAGAGAACGAACAACGGGAAGGTCAGCGGCGCAGCCGGCGCGCCGCGATCCGCCAGACGCTCCGCAACCCCGACGCCACCCGCAGCGACAGCGCACCGCCCGTCGTCGCATACGGCTGCACCAGCAGCACCGCGTGCCGCCGGCTCGGCAGCACCCGCCGCCGCAGACCCGGCCCGGTCGCCCGCAGCGCGGCCCGGAAACCCGCCCCGTCGGCACAGCTGACCCACGCCATCAGATCCCACGGCTCCGGATCGGCCGCCGCCCGGCCGGCCCGCTCGGTCAGCGCCTCCAGATCCAGCACGACCTCCGCCGTCCAGCACACCGCCGCCGCACCGCCCGGCACGCCCGCGCGGGTCAGCGCCGCGGTGTGCACCGGGCCCCGCCGGTCGTCCCGACGCCGCCGCAGCTCCACATCGATACTCTCCGGCCCCGCCACCGCCAGCCGCCCGTACATGTCGTGCACCCGCAGCCGCAGCACACTGCGGCTGCCCACCGACGGCTCCGCGTCGATCGTCACCGGCAGCCGGCCTATCGGCTTCGTCCCCAGCGCGTCCAGCTCCACCTCCGGCAGGTCCGGCGACCACACCGCCCGCCCGCCGGCCTCCGCGTACGGCGGCAGCAGCCGCCCCGGACGGCTCGCCAGCTGCGTGATCCGGTCCAGGTCCCGCGGCGCCGGCGACGCCAGCACCACCCGCGCCAGCCACCGCGACGGCGCCCGCGCCGCCCGCAGCGCCGCCTCGTCGAAGCCCCCCAGGTACTCCCGGGTCAGCCGCCACCACTCCGCCCGGTAATCCGCACCGCGGGTGTGCAGCTCCCGCACATACATCCGCAGATCATGATCGAGGAACTTGGTGGCCGCCGCCTGCGCCAGCACCGGCAGCCCCGCCTCCCGGAAGATCTCCACACTCGCCCGGTGCGCCGCGATCCGCGCCTCCCAGTTGGCGACGTCCTTACGGTTCAACGAGATCGACTGCCGCGCCGCCGACCGGCGCACATGCCACACATAGACACTGTCCGGCACCGTCGCGATCCGCGGCGCCGCCGCCAGCACCCGCGCGGTGAACACGAAATCCTCGTACGTGAACCGGCCCTCGGGAAACACGATCGCGTGCTTCGCCAGGAACTCCCGGTCGTACAGCTTGTTCACACACAGCGTGTCCCGCACCAGCTGCGGACTGGCCTCCGCCGACTCGTGCACCGCCGCCTCCCGGTACAGCCCCGGCTGCCACGGCACGTCCCGCCGCGCCGGCAACTCCCGCCGCACGCACGCCCCCGACACCACCGGCGCGTCATGCCGCAGCGCCGCCGACAGCAGCGCCCGCACCGCACCCGGCGGCAGCACGTCATCACTGTCCAGGAACATCACGAACCGGCCGGTCGCGGCCCGCAGCCCCGCATTACGGGGCGTGCCGCAGCCACCGCTGTTCTCACTGCGGTGGATCACCCGCAGCCGCGGCTCGGTACGGGCCAGATCATCCAGGGCGGCACCCGTGCCGTCGGTGGAGGCGTCGTTCACCGCGATCACCTCGGTGACCGTGTCACCGAAAGCGTCCTGAGCCAGCGCGGAACGCACCGCATCACCGACATGGCCGGCATCGTTGAAGGCGATCACGACGATGCTGACCTGCGGGGAGGGCGTGATGGTGGGCCCCGGCAGCGGCTCAGGGGCTTCTTTCACAGTCACTACATCTACATTTCGTGTCGACAGCATCTCTTGGCGCGAGCGGGATCCGAACCCATATCCGATGGGTCAGAGGGCGAAACCCGCCGAGCGGTTGCACTCCTCGCCCCGCTTTTCCGCCGTATTGCCGTCTCGTGACCGGGCAGAGCACCGGGCTCGGGTGCGCAAGGCCCCGACAGCCCGCCGCGGACCCCTGCACATGCTGTAACGACGCGAATGGCGTGCGATGCCGATCCGCGCACCACCACCTTGCCGCGGACCGGCAATCCTCACCGCTCCATCACGTCCGCGACCCGCCCCGCCGCACCGCCGTCGTCACGGTGACAGAACACCGCACGGAAATCCGCGTACGCCTCCGCACTCGCCGCCGCCACCGCGTCCAGATCCCCCAGCGCCTCCACCAGCTCACCCGTCGACGACAACAACGGCCCCGGCACCCGCGCCTCGAAATCCAGCGTGAACCCCCGCAGCGCATCCCGGTAATGCGGCAGGTCCGGCGTCAGGAACAGCATCGGCCGGCCGGTGTTCGCGAAATCCACCGCCAGCGACGAATAGTCCGTCACCAGCACATCCGCCACCAGCAGCAACTCCATCGCATCCGGATACGCCGACACATCCACCGCGAACGGCGCATGATGCCCCGGCAACCGGTCAGCGACCAGCGGATGCCCCCGCACCAGCAGCACATGCCCGTCCCCCAGCTCCCGCCGCGCCAGACCGACGTCCAACGGCAGATGCAACCGGTGGTGCCGCGCGTCGTACGCCACATCGTCCCGCGGCGTCGGCGCATACAGCACCACCCGCCGGCCCGGCTCCAGCCCCAGCCGCTCCCGCACCGCCGCCGCCCGCAGCTCCCGGTCCGCCGCGAACAGCACATCCGTCCGCGGCAGCCCCGTCTCCAGCAGCCGCCCCGCGAACCCCAGCGCCGACCGCAGCACCGGAGTGCTGTGCCCGTTCGGCGACAGCAGCACACTCCACTGCCGGCTCACCCGCGGCCGCGGCGCCAGATGCGCCAGCCCCGCACACAGCGTCCCCGCCAGATCCGCACCGATCCGCTTCAGCGGCGTCCCGTGCCACGTCTGCACGATCCGCTGACCACCCCGCCGCGTGAACCACCACGGCAGATGCGTGTTCGTCACCACCCAGCGGCTGTGCGCCAGCGCCCCGTGCCACTCCGCGCTGCCCACCACCACCGCCCGCGCCGTCGCCGGCACCGCCGTCTGCGCATCCCGCACCGCCCACAGATGCTCCACGTCCATCCCCCGGCGCACCAGCTCCTCGTGCACCGCCCGCGGCGAATCCCCGTACGACCGGCCACCGAAACTGCTGTACAGCACCGTGTCCCGCAGCGGACGCGAACGGTGCAGCACATAGTGCTGCTCCCGCAGCAGCCGCCGCCGGTACGGGCCCCGGTCCGCGGCCGGCACCGCCGGACCCGCCACCACCAGCACCTCGTCCCCCCGCTGCCGGTCCACCACCAGCGGCTTCCCGCGCACCGTGCACGACGCGGGCAGCCCCTCCAGCACCCGCGGCGCCAGCCGCACCGGCGCGTCCAACGGCGAGCCCGCCGCCCCCCGCTCCCGCAGATGCAGCGACCAACCGCCCTCCCGCAGCGGCACCGGCCCGGCCAGCGACGGCAGCGCCCCCAACGGCAGCCGCCCGTGGAACCGGCCCTCGTCATGCGTCACCGGGAACGTCAGCTCCGCCGCATGCTCCCCGTGCTTCAGCACCAGCTCCGTCGCGTGCGGCGCCGCCGCCGGCAACCCGCCCGCCACCAGCAGCGTCCCGTCCGACCGCCACAGCACCCGGTCCGCGTACGGCTGCGGCAACCGGTCGTGCACCACCAGATCCCCCGCCGCGGTCGCCGCCACCACCAGCTCCCGGCCGTGCGGCAGCGGATACGCCACCGGCTCCAGCGCCGGATCACACGCCACCCGGTCCGTCCCGCCGTCCGGCAGCACCAGCTCCGCCAGCCAGCTCTCCGTGTGCGCCGGCGGAATCAGCGCCGGCGCCCCGTCCCGCGGCGGACGCGCCGCCGCCACCGCCTCCGCCAGCACCCGGAACGTCACCTCACCCGCCCCGTCCGGCTCCGCCGCCGGGAACGACACCACCGTGCCCGTCCCCCGATGCGTCAGCCGCAGCCCCGACGGCACCGGCCCGGGCGCCCGCACCGACACCTCCAGCGCCCCGGCCGCCACCGCCCGGTGCCCCGCCAGCCACCGCGTCCGCCGTGCCACCGACAGCCGCAGCCGCCCGTCCTCGTACCACGGCGTCACCCGCACCACCCCCCGCGAACCCTCGTCCGCCACCTCGCACACCGCCGGCGCCGCCCCCGAACCCGACTCCGGCGGCCCCGGCGACGCCGTCCGCACCACGTTCGCCGACGCCAGCACCAGCCCCACCGACCAGTCCCCCTCCTCCCACCGCCCGCCCCGCCGCAGCCGCGCCGGATCCACCCGCAGCTCGAACCCCGACCAGTCGTAACAGTGCAGCTCCTGCCCCGACTCCGCGGTCGCCTCCGGCATCGCCACGGTCCGCAGCGGCAGCACGATCCGCCGCCGCCCGCACGACAGCACCGCCGTCCGCAACCCCACCGTGTGCCGGTGCGCCGCATCCACGTTCCGCACATACGCATGCCCCCGCAGCACCAGCACCCCGTCCCGCCACACCGCCTCCCGCACCCGCGCACACACCGGGAAGTCCTCCCGGCCCAGCCGCGTGACCCCCGGCGGCAGCTCCAGCGGCGGACTCACCGGCACCACCGCCCGCCGCCGCAACGGCGGCCCCGCCACCGCGAACCCCGCCGGATTCCGCGCCTCGTGCCGCAGCAGCGTCAGCAGATCCCCCGCCCGCCCCGCCCGCACCAGATACCACCGCATCCGCAACTCCACCGGCAGCTCCGGGAACACCCGCGGATCCACCCCCGCCAGGAAATCCCGCGCACAGTCCAGGAACGCCGTCCGGGTCTCCGGCGCCGCCCCCGGCAGCGCCGCCACCAGATCCAGCAGCCCGTCCGTCAGCTGGAACCGGTCGTAATCCCTCCGGTACGCCCGCAGATGCGGCCGCGACGCCTCACCCAGGAACCGCCGGATCCCCGCCACCGCCGCGAACCGGTCCCGCACCGCCCGCGGATCCGGCCGCCGGTGCCGCGCCGCACCCTCCGGCAGCCGCCAGTAACACACATGCTCCCGCAGCACATCCACCGCACCGGCCAGGAAATGCGCCGGCACCGTCACCGCCTCGTCCAGGCACAACTCCCCCTCGGGGAAAGCGAATCCGTGCCGGTCCCAGAACTCCCGGCGGAACACCTTGTTCCGGGCGAAGGTGTCCGCCAGCAGCGTCAGATCCTCCGTCACATGCGTCCCCAGCACCGTCTGCCGGCCCGCCGGATGATGCGCCGACTGGCTCCGCCCCGCCGCACCCAGCCGGTACACATTGCCCGTCGCCAGATCCGCCCCCGACCGGTCCAGCACCCCCACCAGATCCTCGTACGCCCGCGGCAGCAGCACGTCCTCCGCGTCCAGGAACGCCAGATAACCGGTGTGCGGAAAGGCGTGCCGGGCACCGGCGTTCCGCGCCGCACCACACCCCGGCCCCGCACCACCCGTCAGGTGCACGATCCGGAACCGCGGATCCCGCTCCACGAACCCGTGCGCCACAGCAGAGGGCGGGCCCTCACCCACGGGCCCGCCCTCCACCAGCACCACATCCAGTTCCGCCAGCGTCTGCGCCGCCACCGACGCCAGGCACTCCTCCAGATTCCCCTCCGCCCCCGCACCACGAGGAACCGGGACGACGACGGTGAGCCGGGGCTTCATAGACGGACCACGCCCTTCCTGTCTCTTGTGGGCGTTCAACTCACCACCGGCGGCACGGTCACCGGATCTGCGCTGAAAGGGTGAGCCCCCGGCTGAGCCCCCGGTGGTGGCAGCACCACCCACCCGCACCCCACCGCCCGCCCGCAGACCTTCCGCCCACCGGGTCGGCGCGCCGCCGCCACCCCGCACCGGCCCATGCCGTAGACCCGAATCCGTACACCCGTCGCGCAGCGTTACGGCGCCCCCGCGCCGCGTCCCAGGGAAGGTGACCGCATCCCGATGCCCGGCCGAACCGACAGCCCCGCCCCCACCGACAGCCCGGATGCCCAGCCGCCCACCGGCGACCTTCGCACCACCCGCACCCCCCGCCCCACCAGCACCGCCCCCACCGCCTCCACCGCCCGCCTCCCCGCCGACCCCACCCGCCCCGGCCTCACCCGCCTGCTGCCCACCCGCACCCCCTACCGCCGGCAACTACGGCGCATCGGCGCCGGCCGCGTCCTGGAAATCGGCTGCGGCGACGGCGACACCCTCGCCGGCTGCACCCCCGGCAGCGTCGGCATCGACCACGACCCCGACGCCGTCGCCCGCTGCCGCACCCGCGGCCTGACCGCCTACACCCCCGACGCCTTCCTCGCCGGCCCCCACGCCCGCCCCGGCGCCTTCGACGCCCTCCTCATCGCCGACGTCCTGCACCACCTCGACGACGAACAGGCCGAAGAACTCCTCCGCGCCTACGTCCCCTACGTACGGCCCGGCGGCGGCGTCCTCCTCATCACCCCCCAGGAAGCCGGCCACCGCACCGGCCCCCCACCCGTCCGCTTCACCGACTTCACCCTGCTCCGCGCCTTCGCCGCCACCGCCGGCCTCACCGTCCGCCGCACCTACTCCCACCCCCTGCCCCGCTGCGCCGGAATGCTGCTGCGCACCAACGTCTTCGTCCTGGTGGGGCAGGTACCCCGATAGGCCGTCGGGCGGCCGGTGCCGGGCGGGCCGCCCCGCCGAGGACAGACGCACCCGCCGCCACCCCGGCGAGGCCAGACGCACCACCCGCCACCGCACACCAAAACCGGGGCGGGCCGCCCTACGGCAGCCCGCCCCGGCCCTCGTCCCGGTCGTCTAACGCCCGCCCACCCGCTTACGGGCCTTCACCAGCGCCCGGGCCACGATCGGCGGCAGCACCTCCCGCGCCACCTTCCGCACCGTCGCCCGCGTCGGAACACCCGGCGTCCGCCGCACCGGCCGCACCACCGGCCCGGACGGCGCCGCCGCCGCAGAACCCGCCGCACCCTTGGCCGCCGCCGGCGCCGGACGGTGCCGCGAGACCGGCTGCGCCGGCTCCTTCGCACCCTTCGCGCTCAACCGGATCAGCGGCGCCCCGTTCACGTACTGCACCTCGTGCCAGACATCACCGCGCTCCTCGATCCACCCCAGCAGCGCCTTCTGGTACGGCTCCGGATCACCCCACGTGCCGTAGAACTTCGTGCCCGTGATGCAGACCGGCCGCAGCCCCTCATTGGCGACCGCCTGCCACGTCGCCGCCGCCACCCCCGGACAGTGCTCCGCGCGGTAGTCGTCCAGCACCACCACACCACTGCCGGTCAGCAACTCCCGCACCGCCAGGATGTCCCCGTGCACATGCTCGTACAGATGCGAGGCGTCGATGTGCGCGAACCGCACCGACCCCTTCTCCACATGCTCGCTGACCAGCGAACTCAAGCCCTGCACGATCGTCGGCAACTCATCGTGGAACGACAGGTAGTTGGCCTCGAAGGCCCGCCGCGTCAGCGACGCGTACGACTTCCGCATCTCCTTGGAGTTCGACGCGTCCTCGGCCGGCGAATCGAAGAGATCGCAGACCGTGAAGCGCTCCCCGGCGCCCAGCCGCGCACCGAGGAAAATCGCGCTCTTCCCCATGTACGCGCCCAGTTCCAGCAGATCACCCGCCTCGGAACGCTCCTTCTGATACGCCAGGAACCAGTCGAACAGCAACTGATCGGCAGTGAAGAACCAGCCTTTCACCTCGGACAACCGGGCAGGGCGCGGGAGTTGCTCGGCACTCTGGTCTGCGGTGGGGGCAGTCATGTGCGGTCCGTCTCCAGACGGTCGGGAACGTAGGCGGAATGCAACAGGCAAAGCGATGTGGGGGGACACATACGGACGCATACGAAGTGTGCAGTTGTACGGAGTGTGCAGTTATGAACACGCCCGGGCCCCTGTGTGGGGCGGCGCACGGGCCCCGCCCCACGCAGGGACGGGCACACCCTCGTCCGGCACTGACAACGTGCCGGCGCCGCTACGCAGTCTCCACGACGGAGCCCCGTCGCACCATGCGTTTCACGGCAGTGACCGACATCGTAGGGGGACGGACATGAACGCGGGATAACAACGGACCGCCCCGGAGCCCACCCCGTACGCCGTACGGCACCCGGGCCACCGCCCACGACCCTGCCCGGCCTCCCTCACTTCACCGCGCCCGCCATCACCCCGGACACGAACTGCCGCTGGAACGCGAAGAAAACGATCAACGGCACCACCATCGACAGGAACGCCCCCGGCGCCAGCACATCGATGTTGTTGCCGAACTGCCGCACCTCCTGCTGCAACGCCACCGTGATCGGCGGACTCCCGCTGTCCGCGAAGATCAACGCCACCAGCATGTCGTTCCACACCCACAGGAACTGGAAGATCCCCAACGACGCGATCGCCGGACCCCCCAACGGCAACACCACCCGCGTGAACAACCGCAACTCACCCGCCCCGTCCAGCCGCGCCGCCTCCAGCAGCTCCCGCGGGATCTCCGCGAAGAAATTCCGCAACAGGAACACCGCGAACGGCAACCCGAACGCCGTGTGGAACAGGATCACCCCCACCGTCGTCTCGAACAGCCCCACCGCACCGAACAACTTCGCCACCGGAATCAGCGCCACCTGCACCGGCACCACCAGCAGCCCCACCACCACCAGGAACCAGCCGTCCCGCCCCGGAAAATCCATCCAGGCGAACGCATAACCCGCCAGCGCCCCGATCACCACCACCAGCACCGTCGCCGGCACCGTGATCTCCGCCGTCGTCCACAGCGAACCCATCACCTTGCCGTTCGACAACAACCGCCCGTAGTTGTCGAACGTGATCTGTGCCGGCTCCGCGAACACCCGCCACCAGCCCGACTCACCGATCCGCTGCGGACTGCGCAACGACGACAACAACAACCCCACCGACGGCATCAACCAGAACAACGCCACCAGCACCAGAAACACCCGCACCGCACCACGACCGGCCCGCGCCACCAGCCGCGCCGCCACGGACGGCCGCGCCCGCACCACCGCACCCCCCGAACCCGCCCCACCCCCGCCACCGGCCCGGGCGACCCCCTCCACCGCCGTCATCGGCGACGCTCCTTCCGTATCCGCCGGAGATTCACCCACATCACCGGCAGCACGAGCAGCAGCAGAAACACCGCGATCGCACTGCCCAGCCCCTCATCGACATCCGTCCCGAACGACGACTGGAACAACTGCAACGCCAGCACATTCGCCGACCGCAGACTCGACCCCGGCGCGATGATGTACACCAGGTCGAAGATCTTCAGCACATTGATCATCAACGTGACCAGCACCACCACCAGCACCGGCGCCAGCAACGGCACCGTGATCCGGCGGAACACCTGCCACTCACCCGCCCCGTCCACCCGCGCCGCCTCCAACAGCTCCCGCGGCACCCCCGCCAGCCCCGCCGCGATCAACACCATCGCGAAACCCGCCCACATCCACACATACGCCCCGATGATCGCCGGAGTCACCAACGCCGGCCCCAACCACTCCACCCCGCCGTACGCCGCCGCGAAATTCCCCGCCGGCAACCGCAACCGCGCCCCGTCCGCCCGCCCACCCGGGAACACGAACGTCCCGTCCGCCGCCGTCCGCGCCGACGCCACCACCCGGCCGCCCCGCACCGCCTCCACGGTCACCCCGGCCAGACCCCGCTCCGACCCGTCCACCACATTCGGCCGGCCCCCACCACCCCGCGTGAAATCCAGCCACACCGTCCCCGTCACACTCCCCGGCCGCGCCACCGCACCCGCCGCCGGCCGCGCACCCCGCACATCGTCCTGCCGCACCGCCACCAACGGCAGCATCACCGGCGACCCCGCCCGCACCACCGACCGCGTACCGAACGCCCCGCCCCCCGACGGCCGCAACACCCCGTTCGGCCGCGGCCGCGCCCCCGGGAACGGCGCCGGATCCGCGAACGTGTCATGCACCCCCACCCACACCGCATTGGCCACCCCACGCTCCGGATTCTGGTCGTACACCAGCCGGAAAATGATCCCGGCCGCCAGCATCGAAATCGCCATCGGCATGAAAACGACCAGCTTGAACGCCGTACCCCACCGCACCCGCTCGGTCAGCACCGCGAAGATCAATCCCAGCGCCGTCGACACCGTCGGCGCCACCACCACCCACACCACGTTGTTCCGCAACGCGGTACGAATCCCGTCGTCCGCGAACAACTCACCGTAATTCCCCAGCCCCACGAACCCGTCACCGGACGCATCGAACAGACTCCGGTACACGGAGAACCCGATGGGATACACCACCAGCGCACCCAACAACACCAACGCCGGCAACAAAAACACCGCAGCCACCCACCGCCGCGCCCCCGTCACCCGCCCCCCGCCGCCGACGCTCGCGGTACCGCCGCTGATCTCCACGGTCCCGTCGCCGACTTCCGCGGTCCTGCTACTGCCCATCGTGAGAACCCCCGGCACAAAACGAACGGCAAAAACGGACGGCAAAAACGAAGCGGCACAGGAAAAGAGGGTGAGGGAGCGGAGAGGGAGCGGAGGGGCAGGAGAGCGGAGAAGAAAGGGAGCGGAGCGGCAGGAGGGCCTCACTTACCGCCGAACGACTTGACCGCGTCCCGCTCCAACCGCGCCTGCGTCCCCGCCACGTCCTTCGGGCTCTTCAGGAAGTCCTGCAAGTCCTTCCACTCACCCTGACCCGGCTTCCCACCGAACGAAGCCGGCGCCTGATCCGACATGTCGAACCGGAAATCATCACCCGCCGCGACCAGCGCCTCCGCGATCCTGCGCATCACCGCATCCCCGTACGCCGCCCGGTCGAGCCCCTTGTTCGGCGAAATGAACCCACCCGCCTGCGCCCAGATCCGCGCCGCATCCGTCGACGCCAGGAACGTCAGCAGCGCCTGCGCCGCCTTACCGCCCTTCAGCGCCACCGCCACATCGCCACCCGTCACCACCGGCGACTTCGCACCCACCGCCGGGAACGGGAAAACCTTGGCGTCCGTACCGATCTTCGCCTTCGTCTGCGCGATGTTCGCCGCCGCGAAATCCGCCGACGACACCATCGCCGCCTTCGGCGCATCACCACCACTGAACGTCTGCGTCACCGACGTCGGGAAATCCGTTTGCAACGCCCCCGCATTACCGCCCGCCAACAGATCCTTACGCCCGAAAAGCTGGCCGAGCGTGGACAGCGCCTGCTTCACCGAGGCATCCGTCCAGGCGATCCGGTGCTGCGCCAGCTGGTCGTACTTCTCCGGACCCGCCTGCGAAAGATAGATGTTCTCGAACCAGTCGGTCAGCGTCCAGCCGTCCGACCCGCCCACCGAGACCGGCTCCACGCCCGACTCGGAAATCGTCCGCGCCGCCTTCAGGAACTCCGCCCAGGTCTTCGGCTCCTTCACCCCGGCATTCCTGAACACCGCCGCGTTGTACCACACCAGCGACTTGTTACTCGCCTTGAAATACACCCCGTACTCGGTGCCCTTGTGCGCCCCGAGATCCCGCCACCCCTTGCTGTAATTCTTCGCCAACTGCGCCTTGGCCTCCGGCCCCAGCGGCTTCAACCAGCCCTTCCCCGCGAACTCGTTGAGCACCCCGACCTGCTGCAGCATCGCCACATCCGGCGGCCCGCCCCCGGCAATCTTCGACCCGATGAAACCGGCCATGTCATCGCCACTGGGCACGAAATCCACCTTCGCCCCGGTGCGCTTGGCGAACTCGTCCAGCACCTTGACGAAGTTCTCCCGCTCCGCCCCCGTCCACACCGCGGTCACCTGCAGCCGCTGCCCCTCCAACTTGGGCAACCGCACCGTAACGGCATTCCGCTCACCGTGATCCTTCTGGCTCTTCTTCCCCCCGCCGTCCCCACTCCCACAGCCGGCCACCCCCACCGCCAGCACCACCCCCACCACAACCCCGGCCGCCCCCCGCCGCCGCGGCCAACCCATCCCTCTGCCCCTCATCCCAAACCCCCAATTCCCTCAACCGATTTCCGTGCCGTGCCGGCCGTGCCGAGCTGAGCTGCGCCGAACGTGGTTCGCGCGGATCGCTGTCGTGGTCGCTGTCGTGGTCGCGGTTCGCTGTCGTGGTTGCGCTGCGGTGCACTGTTGCGCTGCTGAGGAGTTGCTGTGGCCTGCGCTGGTGCGGTGCCCAGGACGTGCGGTGGTGCGGCGGTTACGGCGTGCGGTGGCACGCAGTGATACGTGTTACGCCGTTCCGTGCCGCGAGTGCCGTGCCGCGAGTGCCGTGGTGCGAAAAACCTGGTGCGAACAGTTGCGGTGCGAGCGGTGCGAAAAGTGGCGGTACAAAAAGCCGTGCCCGTGCCGCTCCCGGTGTGCCGCGCGGCTCGGCCCGATGCGGCACCCGACGCGGCGGTGCGCCGCCGTCACACGGCTACCGGCCGCCCCGCCATCGCCACCGCCTCAGCCCGTGCCCAGCCATGCACGCTGTGCGACACATCTGGTCTACGCCCCACCCCGAGGCTCCGCAATACCGCGTCCAGCACCAACTCACCTTTCGTGATGGTGCTGTTACGGCCACCCCAAACCCACGGGGCCAGTCCCTCCGGGCCCTCACCCGCCCCCATCAGGCCCCACCCAGCTCCGCAAGGCTTTGAGGCGGCTCCGCCAAACGCCCAGGCCAGCCCGGCAGCCCCCAGGCCCAAGGAACGCTCACGAAGGTGAGCCAGCAACCCTCACGCCGGCAACCCTCACGCCAGCGGTGTCGCGCAACGCTCACACCAGTGGTGTCGCGGGATGAGCTCCTGAGGACTGGGCGGCGCGTTGCAGTGCGCTGGCGAGCAGGGCGAGGTCCGTCGGGCCGTTGCCGAGTTCGCGCAGCGGGCGGCGGGCCGGCGGGTCGCCCATCCGCTGCCACTCCAGCGGGACGACCGTCGGCCGGAGCGTGGACGTACGGGGTATCCGGCCGGTCACCCGGCCGGCCTGGAACGGCGTGGCGGTGCCGTCCGCCGCGCGATGGAGCCACCCGCGGCCGACCGGGGCGGGCTCGGACGCGTCGTCGGGCGCACCCAACTCGACGCGCAGTGCGGCGAGTTCGCTGGTCGCGGTGTCGGCCGTACGGTCCGGGTGGCCGGTCGCGGCTATGAGGTGGACGCCGAGCGCGGCCCCGTCCCGGGCCACCGCTTCCAGTGCGCGCACCACGGAGCCAGCGGCCGGGCGGCCGGGGCTGCCGAGCGCCGGGGCGACCAGCGCGTCGAAGTCGTCGACCAGGACGAAGAGGCGCGGCATCGGGGCGGAGGGGTCGGGCGGGGCGGTGGGGGTGGAGGCGGTGTCGGCGTGGGAGTGCGGGTGGGCTTCGGGGGTGGCTGGGGTGGTGGTCGGCGGGGTGTGGTGGGAGCGGAGGCGGAGGGTGCCCGTGCTCGAGAGAGTGCCAGTGTCGGACGGGTCCGCCGCCGCTGTGCCGCCTCCTTCGTTACGGCAACGATTACGGAGCGTGATTAGTTCCTGCTCTCCGTGATTATTTCCGTACGGTGTGTAGTCGCCGGCCTCGGGCGGGATGGGCGGGGCGGACGGGGTGGTGGAGGTGTCGTAGGTGCCGGGTGTGGGGCCGGCCTCGCTCATGCGGCCTTCTGGTGTGCGGCTGTCCGGCACGCGGCCTTCCCCCATGCGGCCTTCGGGGGCGCGGCGGGGGCTGATGACTCGGGGGGCCGGGAGGTGTTTGGCGCGCCATTCGGTGAAGGGGGTGCCGGACAGTATCTCGGCGCGGCGTTTGAGTTCGTAGGAGAGGGCCTGGGCGAACTCGCGCATGCGGACCGGGTCGGAGGCGGCGAGGTACGTCGTGACGTGCGGCAGGTCGGTACACACCCGCAGGCCCTCACCGCGGTCGGTGCCGCCGCCGTCCACCAGCACCAGGGACAGCAGGTCGGGGCGGTCGGCGGCGGCGAGGGAGGCCGCCAGGGACCGGAGCAGTTCGGTCTTGCCGCCGGCGGCCGGGCCCTGGACGAGGAGGGGTGCGCCCTCGGCGGCCAGGTCGGCGCAGACCGGTCCGTGCGGTCCGGCGCCCAGTACGGCGGTGGCGCCGGGCCGGTCGGTGTCCAGGTTGGCGGCCCAGCGGGCCATCAGGGAGGCGGGGGTGGCGCGGGCCAGCCCGAGTTCGTCCAGGAGTCGGGCCGTTGTGGGGAGGGGGACGGCCGTGCGGGGAGTCGTACGGCCGCCGCCGGCCGTGGACTCGGCCTCGCGGAGGGGCGCCAGGGCCCGGGCGAAGCGTTCGGCCCAGGCGGCGGACACCGCGTCGACCGTGGCGATCGTGCCGTTCGGTGCGGAGCCCGGCTGGACGACGCGCACCGCGGTGGCGACGTCGCCGCTGAGGACGGCCACCGCGCCGCACTCCCCGAAGGCGGGGGACGCGGCCCGGGCCGCCTCGTACGTGGCGGCCAGCGGGAAGGCGGGGGAGGCGGCCGGGGTTTCGGCCAGGCAGAGGAGATGGACGCCGGCCGCCGCGCCGGCTGTGGCCAGCCGCGCGGTGGTCTCGCGCAGAGCGGACGAGCCGGGGTCGCCGTCGACGATCAGCAGGGTGAACGGCCCCTGGTGGCGGGCGGCGGCGAGGGCGATCTCGGCGCGTTCGGCGCTGGCCCAGCCGGGGCCGAGCGGGCAGTCGTCGAGCCGTCGCACGAGTTCGGCGGTGCGGGCCGTGGCCTGTTCCTTGTCGTAGGCGAGCAGCAGCCGGCAGTCCTGGCCGTGGCCAGGGCGGAGGTGCGGCAGCCAGCCGAGCCAGGACCAGTCCGCGACCCGTTCCTCGGCCGTGCGCGCCCGGTCGGTGCTGATCAGCACGACGTCCAGGGTGGCGGGGGAGTGCAGGGCGGCGAGCTGGGCGATCGCGGAACGGGCGAGTCCGGCGAGGCGGGCGCGCGGCCCGGCCAGGCCGAGGGAACCGGCCCGGCGCAGGCCGACGGTGACGGGCAGGGCGGTACGGCCGCCGTCGCGGCAGGTCGTGCCCAGGCGGACGGTGAGGGTGTCCGGGTGGTCCGGACCGCGCTCCCAGAGCCGGGGGCCCGGACCCAGCGCGGTGAGCAGGACGGCGGCGGCGTCCGGCCACCGGTCGTCCGGGGCGGTTCCGGAGGCGGCGGGGGCCGTCGCCCCGTCACCGGGGGATGCGGTGGGGGAGCTCTGCGGTGCGCCGGGTGACGAGAGCCCCGATGCCGGGAGGCCGGACGTCGGCAGGCCGGACGCCGGGAATCCGGATGCCGGGAGTCCGGGTGCCGGGACGTCGTTGTAGGGCCGGTCCGCGGTGGGCCGGCCACCGGTCAGGCGACGGGCCCAGGCGCCGATCCCGCCGCGGCGACCGCCTTTGCGCGCCGCGGCACCGTAACGCGCTGCTTCCTCCGCGGCGGCGTCCTCGGAGGGCACCAGGGTCTGCTGCCCACCGTGCGTACGGTCCTCACCGTACGTACGGCCGTCGTTGCCGTGGGTGTGGTCTCCACCGTGCGCGTGGCCGTCCTCGCCGGCCGGGACATGGTCCGGGTAGCGGGGGACCGGATGCTCACGGTCCGGATGCTCGTGCGCCCTCGCTCCGGCACCGGTACCGGCTCCAGCACCGGCCCCGGCCCCAACTCCGGCTCCAGCAACGGCTCCTAGGCCCGTGCCCTGCCCCAGCCCATGCGCCGTGGCGGCAGCGGGTCGGGCCGGGCCGGCCGAGGTGCCGCGCAAGGGGGTGTCGCGCCGGCCGTCCGGGTCCGGTGACCAGGCCGTACGGGGAGTCGGTACGGGGGCTGCGGCTCCCATAGCCCTCGCCGGGGCGTATCCGGAAGCCTGGCCCGATGCCGATGCCGATGCCGATGCGGGTGTGTGCCCCGATGCCGGTGAACCGAGCGCGCCGGGCGCCCCACTCACATCAGCTCCGCCGAACCCACCAGTCCCGCCACCTCCCTCACTCCCATCAGCCCCATCAGTCCCGGGACCCCCATCACTCCCGTCACCGCCGCCGGCCCTCCCGTACCCGCCCACCACTCCCGCGGAGATGCGCAGTTGTCCCTCTCCGTCCGGGGTGGTCTCCAGGGCGGGGTCCGGGGTGGTGGGGGCGGACTGCAGTCGCAGGGTGGATTCGCCGATGCGGAGCAGGGCGCCGGGTGGCAGGGGGGCGGGCAGGTCGCCGAGGGCGGTGCCGTCGACGGCGGTGCCGTTCGTGGAGCGGAGGTCGGCGACGTGGACCGAGCCGTCCGGTTCGACGGTCACGGCGCAGTGCAGCCGGGAGACGTCCGGGTCGTCGAGGGGGACGTCGGCGTCGGCGGAGCGGCCGATGCGGATCTGGCCGCCGTGCAGCAGGTGGACGCCGCCGGCGTCGGGTCCGGAGATGACGCGGAGCCGGGCGGTGCCGTGCGGCAGGCCGTGGGCCGGGGCGGGGCCGGGGCCCTGGAGGGAGAGCACCGCGCCGTCGATCAGGGGTGGCTCGCCGATCGCGGCGCGCTGCGGGTCGAGGCGTTCGGTGCCGGCGTAGAGCACGACCGGGCCGCTGCCGCCGCCCGTGCCGGTGTCCGCGCCCGCGACGGAGGCCGCCAGGGAGCCGGCCACCGCTGCCAGCGCGGTCCCGGCGGGGGCCGTCACGAGCACGTCGCAGGCCCGTGTGGTGGGGCCGCTGCGCGGCCCGAGGACGGTCAGCCGGATCTGCATCGCCGTCAACGGTCCCTTCTGCCGGGGGCCGGCAGGGGCCGTTCGCTCCCCCCGCCCGCCCGGGCACGTCGGCACGGACAAGTCCCAGGTGCACGTCGCGACAAAGACCGCCCGCCCCCACCGCATCGTGCTGGGTGCATCCTCGCACCTGCGACTGACAACACGCCCGCCGCCCGCCACTCCGTGATCTTGTTTTGTCGCGTCCGGACGAAAAAGTGCCTGGTTGCGCGCGGTGGCCGGGCGGTTTCGGAACGTCGTGATCAGCTCCGAAACGTCCTCGTCCGGGAGCCGCACCGGTCCGCTTCCGGCCGCCGACGGCGCGCAACCATCCGCCCGGAACGTGCGTCTTCCCACGAGCCCGGCCCGCCGGACCGAAAAGCTTGTGCGACGGCGCGGCGGGCGGCAGGCCCTACAGTGGATCGGACGGACCGCGCGACGGTGACCATGACCGGACGGCGCGGAGCCGAACGGCCGGTCCGGTGGGCCGGCAGGAGATCCACCACGACCAGGGAGCGCATGACGTGCGGCCGGTAGGCAGCAAGTACCTGCTTGAGGAGCCGCTGGGGCGCGGCGCCACGGGCACCGTCTGGCGTGCCCGCCAGCGGGAGGCGGCGGGCGCCGAGGCCGCCGTGGCAGGAGAGCCCGGTGAGACGGTCGCGATCAAGGTCCTCAAGGAGGAGCTGGCGCACGACGCGGACGTGGTGATGCGCTTCCTGCGGGAGCGCTCCGTCCTGCTGCGGCTCACCCACCCGAACATCGTCCGCACCCGCGATCTCGTCGTGGAAGGCGATCTGCTGGCGCTGGTCATGGACCTGGTCGACGGCCCGGACCTGCACCGTTACCTGCGCGACAACGGCCCCTTCAGCCCGGTGGCGGCCGCCCTGCTCACCGCCCAGATCGCCGACGCGCTGGCCGCCAGCCACGCGGACGGTGTGGTCCACCGCGACCTGAAGCCGGCGAACGTCCTGCTCGCCGGGTCCGACGGCGGCGGCGAGATGCACCCGATGCTGACCGACTTCGGCATCGCCCGGCTCGCCGACTCCCCGGGCCTGACCCGCACCCACGAATTCGTCGGCACCCCCGCCTACGTGGCGCCGGAGTCCGCCGAGGGCCGCCCGCAGACCTCCGCGGTGGACATCTACGGCGCCGGCATCCTCCTGTACGAGCTGGTGACCGGCCGCCCGCCGTTCGCCGGCTCGACGGCCCTGGAGGTGCTGCACCGGCACCTGAGCGAGGAGCCGCGCCGCCCCTCCACGCTCCCCGAGCCGCTGTGGACCGTCATAGAGCGCTGTCTGCGCAAGCGCCCCGAGGAGCGGCCCGGTGCCGAGAACCTCGCCCGTGCGCTGCGCACCGTCGCCGCCGGCATCGGGGTGCACGCCACCCCGGCGCAGGCCGAGGCCGCACTGGGCGTCGCCGCGCTGCTCGCCCCGGACCCCGCGCCCGCGACCGTGCCCGGTACCGGCACCGACGGGGGCCAGGGGAGCGGCGACGCCGACCCCACCCAGGTCCTGCCGTCCGGCGCCGGTTCCTACGACCCGGCCGCGGCGACCAGTGTGCTGCCCTCCACGGGCGCCCCGGGGGCACCGGGCGGCCAGGGTGCCGATCCGACCCGGGCGATGCCGCCGGTGCCGCCCATGCCGGCCGGCGCGCCCGGTGCGGGTGCGCAGCAGCCTGAGGGCCCCCATCCGTGGGAGTCCCAGATGCGTGCCGCCCGGGACCGCAACGAGCAGACGCAGGTGCAGTACCTGGACCCGAGCCAGGACCCGCTGCGCCGCCGCCCGCAGCGCCGCCCGGCCGCGCCCCAGCAGCCGCCGCAGCAGCCCCCGTACCGCCAGCCGGCCCCGGCGCCGTACGCGCAGGCCCCGCAGCGCCGCCAGGAGCCGCCGCCGCAGCGGTACGAGCCGCAGCGGCCGCCCGCCCCGGAGCCGCGGCCGCGGCGCGAGCCCCGTCCGCGCAGCGCCAACCCGATGCGGATCCCCGGCCTGGGCTGCCTCAAGGGCTGCCTGGTCACGCTGATACTGCTGTTCGTGGCCGGGTGGATGATCTGGGAGCTCACCCCGCTCCAGGAGTGGATCGGCACCACTCGCGGCTTCTTCGCGCAGATCGGCCACATGTACAACCAGGTCGAGCACTTCGTGAACAAGCTCAGCGGCTGACACGGGCCGCCCTCAGCGGTTGACGAGCCGCCCCGGACCGCCGGTCCCGGGGCGGCTCAGTTGATTTGTCGACTTCCCGCGGGCAATTTCGCTCTCAGAAGTGAAGGTTGCCACCTTCCGGGGCACGGAACCCGGTGGCATCCGCGTAGCTTTGACGCCAACCTCAGCCCCCGTAGGACGCTCGGGGGCCCGACACGTCGGAGCAGTTTTGGCACGGAAGATCGGCAGCCGGTACACCGCCCACCAGATCCTGGGGCGCGGCAGTGCCGGCACGGTATGGCTGGGCGAGGGTCCCGAAGGGGCCGTGGCCATCAAGCTGTTGCGTGAGGACCTCGCTTCCGACCAGGAGCTCGTCGGCCGCTTCGTGCAGGAGCGGGCGGCGCTGCTGGGCCTGGCGGACCCGCATGTCGTCGGCGTCCGCGACCTGGTCGTCGACGGCAACGACCTGGCGCTGGTGATGGACCTGGTGCGCGGCACCGACCTGCGCACCCGTCTGGAACGCGAGCGCCGGCTGGCCCCGGAGGCCGCGGTCGCGATCGTCGCGGACGTCGCCGACGGGCTCGCCGCCGCGCACGCCGCGCGCATCGTGCACCGCGACGTCAAGCCCGAGAACGTCCTGCTGGACATGCAGGGGCCGCTCGGCCCCGGTGGCGCGCACCCCGCGCTGCTCACCGACTTCGGCATCGCCCGGCTCGTCGACTCGCCCCGCCGGACCCTTTCCCAAGGATCTTCGGCCCAGGGGAGGGGCCATGCCGCCAGGGTCATCGGCACCCCCGACTACCTCGCCCCGGAGATCATCGAGGGCCTGCCGCCGCGCGCCTCGGTGGACATCTACGCCCTGGCGACCGTCCTGTACGAGCTGCTCGCCGGGTTCACGCCCTTCGGGGGCGGCCACCCCGGGGCCGTCCTGCGCCGCCATGTCACCGAGAGCGTGGCCCCGCTGCCCGGCATCCCCGACGAGCTGTGGCAGCTGCTGCTGCAGTGCCTGGCGAAGGCCCCGGCGTCCCGGCTGCGCGCCGCCGAGCTGGCCGCCCGTCTTCGGGAACTGCTGCCGGGGCTGGCCGGGATGCCGCCGCTGGACATCGACGAGCCGGAGAGCGACCGCCCGGACGACGAGCCGGACGGCGCGGCCCCGGGGACCCGCGAGGAGCCGTCCTACCCGTCGGCCGGCGAGACCGTCCCGCAGCGCGGGGCCGTCCCCCTGGTGCAGGGCTCCGTGCCCGACTCCAACCGGGAGACGCACACCAGCATGCGGGTGCCGGGCCCGGACGAGCTGGCCGGCGGCGCCCACGGCACCGCCCGGGCCCCGAGGGCGGCCGGGGAGCGCCGGGCCGGCTCGGCGCGGCACCGGTCCTCCCCGGAGGCGGTGCGCCGCCGCCGGATCAAGCTGGGGGCGGCCGCCGCCGTGGTGGTGGTCGCGGCCGGCCTGGGCGGCTGGCTGGCCTCCGGGGACGACGACGGCGGCGAGGCCCCGCCGGGCGTGCACCAGTCGGAGCAGGAGACCCCCTGACGAACACCTGGGGCGGCTCCCGGCCCGGCCCCGGCAGGCCCTCTCCCGCCGGGGCCGGGTCAGGTTCGCCGTGGTAGCCGTTAGGCTGGGTGCGTGGCAGTCGTCGATGTATCCGAAGAGCTGAAGTCCCTCTCCTCGACCATGGGGTCGATCGAGGCCGTCCTGGACCTCGACAAGATGAGGGCCGACATCGCCGTGCTTGAGGAACAAGCGGCGGCGCCGTCCCTGTGGGACGACCCCGAGAGTGCCCAGAAGGTCACCAGCCAGCTGTCCTACCTCCAGGGCCAGCTGCGCCGGGCCGAGGAGCTGCGGGGCCGGGTCGACGACCTCGAAGTGCTCTTCGAGCTGGCCGAGGCCGAGGGCGACGAGGACACCCGCGTCGAGGCCGAGGCCGAGCTGGCCGACGTCCGCAAGGCCGTCGAGGAGCTGGAGGTCCGCACCCTCCTCTCCGGCGAGTACGACGCCCGTGAGGCGCTCGTCAACATCCGCGCCGAGGCCGGTGGCGTGGACGCCGCCGACTTCGCCGAGAAGCTGCAGCGGATGTACCTGCGCTGGGCCGAGCGGCACGGCTACAAGACCGAGCTCTACGAGACCTCGTATGCCGAAGAGGCCGGCATCAAGTCGACCACCTTCGCCGTCAACGTCCCGTACGCCTACGGCACGCTCTCCGTGGAGCAGGGCACCCACCGCCTGGTGCGCATCTCGCCGTTCGACAACCAGGGCCGCCGCCAGACGTCGTTCGCCGGCGTCGAGGTGCTGCCCGTCGTCGAGCAGACCGACCACATCGAGATCGACGAGTCCGACCTGCGGGTGGACGTGTACCGCTCCTCCGGCCCCGGCGGCCAGGGCGTGAACACCACCGACTCCGCGGTCCGGCTGACGCACATCCCCACCGGCATCGTCGTCTCCTGCCAGAACGAGCGCTCGCAGATCCAGAACAAGGCGACCGCGATGAACGTCCTCCAGGCCAAGCTCCTAGAGCGCCGCCGCCAGGAGGAGCAGGCGAAGATGGACGCGCTCAAGGGCGACGGCGGCAACTCCTGGGGCAACCAGATGCGTTCGTACGTCCTGCACCCGTACCAGATGGTCAAGGACCTGCGGACGGAGTTCGAGGTCGGCAACCCGCAGGCCGTGCTGGACGGTGACATCGACGGCTTCCTGGAGGCCGGAATCCGCTGGCGCAAGCAGCAGGAGAAGTAGCCCGACGGCCCCGGATACGGGCCTTCTGACACCGGAACAACTGCCTCCAGCGTGGAGGCAGTTGTTTTTGCTGTGGCGGTTTGGTCACAGTCGTATGTCCATGTACCGCCCAACTCTCAGCAATTCGGGCAACGGGACTTTATTCGACCTTGACGTTATCGGCCGTACTGGGAAGGCTGGGCGCGGCATGCGTATGTTCCGGGGCGCGTGCAGTAACGGGGAGATGAGTGGCCAGTCGGCATTTCGTGGCCGGAACTCGCCTACCCCCAGCGCTGGTCGCCCCGTGCAGCGGTGCACCCATGACGAGTTCAGCTACTGGGGGTAGCAGTACATGACGAAGAAGACGCGGCTGCGCGTGGCGCGCATTGCAGCTGGTGCGGTGATCGCGGCCGGTGCGTCGCTCACCGCCGCCGGCGCCGCTTCCGCGGCCAGCCCGGGTGACACGGGCGGCTCCGACGGCGGGATCATCGGCGGCATCATCGGCGGGATCATCGGTGGCGGCGACTCCGGTGGCGACACCGGCGGTGACTCCGGTGGCGACAACGGTGGTCAGGTCGGCGGCAGCGACGACGGCGGCCAGATCGGCGGCGAGATCGGCGGTTCGGACGACGGCGGTCAGACCGGCGGCGAGATCGGCGGCTCGGACGACGGCGGTCAGGTCGGCGGCACCGACGACGGCGGTCAGGCCGGCGGCCAGGACGGTGGCCAGAACGGCGGCCAGGACGGCGGTCAGAACGGCGGTCAGAACGGTGGCCAGAACGGCGGCCAGGACGGCGGTCAGAACGGTGGCCAGGCCGGCGGTCAGAATGGTGGCCAGAACGGCGGCCAGGACGGCGGCAACAACGGCGGCGGCCACAACGGCGGCCAGAACGGTGGCGGCAACAACGGCGGTGGGAACAACGGCGGTGGCAACACCGGCGGCGACTCCACCGGCACCGGCACCGACAACGAGGGCTCCAAGCCGATCGAGCAGCCCGGCAAGGGCAAGGAGCAGATCGCTGACACGCCCGGTCAGGCCAAGCAGCAGGCGAAGGGCGGGGAGCTGGCCGAGACCGGTTCCACCGGCACCACCTTCCTGCTGATCGGTGCGGCCACGATGATCGCGGGCGGTGTCGGCTTCCGTATGCTGCCCCGTCTGATCAACAAGAACGGCGGCGGCGCGGCAGCGGCCTGACGCTGACGCGGCACCACAAGGGCCCGGGGCGCATATGCGCCCCGGGCCCTCGGCGTTTTCCCGCCCGCTACATTTCCCGTGCGCGTGATCGGGATGTGCGCGTCATCGGGGTCGTTCCGTCACCGTGCGAACGCGGTCGTGAGCAAGCCGTAACAGGCCGGTCCCTGCCCAGGGGCCACCCGGACCGCTCCGCCGGCTGGGCGTCGTCGTCAGGTGGTCTGGTGCAGCAGCAGCCCCACCGCGAGCAGCAGGACCGTCAAAGCCACCAGCATCGCCGGGCTGAGCTGGGCGAACACGCCGCCTGCCTGCTGCTGGAGTCGTTCTCTGCTCGCCCGGCACACGGGGCAGCGGCCCTCACTCACAGGGGCCGCGCAGTTGGCGCACACCAGTCGGTCGTACGTCATGCGACCTCCTTCTCCACTGCACCAACGCCCCGGAGGGTGCATTGGTTCCCTCTTCCACTGTGCCAGCTCCCCGGCGGAACGGCGCGCGCCCCGGGATTGTGCGCCCTTTTGTCCCCGTAGGTGCCGTGAATAACCGCACCAACCCCAACGCCGACTGCACCGCCGCGCGAGGTTCGCGTATGGTCACGCACACCGACGGGAGCCGCAACTCGGCAGCCCGTGCCCCTATCCAGGTCGACCGTGGTGCATCAGTGATCCGATTCGACAACGTCTCCAAGACCTACCCGAAGCAGAACCGTCCTGCACTCAGGGACGTCTCGCTCGAGATCGAGCGCGGCGAGTTCGTCTTCCTGGTGGGCTCCTCGGGCTCCGGCAAGTCCACCTTCCTGCGGCTGCTGCTGCGCGAGGAGCGGGCCAGCCATGGCCATGTGCACGTACTGGGCAAGGACCTCGGCAAGCTCTCCAACTGGAAGGTCCCGCAGATGCGGCGCCAGGTGGGGACGGTCTTCCAGGACTTCCGGCTGCTCCCCAACAAGACCGTCGGGGAGAACGTCGCCTTCGCCCTGGAGGTCATCGGCAAGCCCCGCGGCCAGATCCGCAAGACGGTCCCCGAGGTCCTCGAACTCGTCGGCCTCGGTGGCAAGGAGGACCGCATGCCGGGCGAGCTCTCCGGTGGTGAGCAGCAGCGCGTCGCCATCGCACGGGCCTTCGTCAACCGTCCGCTGCTGCTCATCGCGGACGAACCCACCGGCAACCTCGACCCGCAGACCTCGGTCGGCATCATGAAGCTGCTGGACCGGATCAACCGGACCGGAACGACGGTGGTCATGGCCACCCACGACCAGCAGATCGTCGACCAGATGCGCAAGCGGGTCATGGAACTAGAGAAGGGCCGGCTCGTACGCGACCAGTCGCGCGGCGTGTACGGCTACCAGCACTAAGCGTGTACGGCCCCCAGTACTGAAAGGACGCCATGCGCGCCCAGTTCGTCCTGTCGGAGATCGGCGTCGGTCTCCGCCGAAACCTCACGATGACCTTCGCCGTCATCGTCTCCGTAGCCCTCTCGCTCGGTCTGTTCGGCGCCTCGCTGCTGATGCGCGACCAGGTCAGCACCATGAAGGGCTACTGGTACGACAAGGTCAACGTCTCCATCTTCTTCTGCAACAAGAACGACGCCGAGACCGGCGCCAACTGCGCCAAGGGCGCGGCCACCCAGCAGCAGAAGGACGACATCAAGGCCGAGCTGGACCGGCTGCCGATCGTGCAGAACGTGCAGTACGAGTCCAGCGACCAGGCCTACAAGCACTACAAGGAGCAGTTCGGCGACACCCCCGTCGCCGGTCTGGTGACGCCCGACCAGCTTCCCGAGTCGTTCCGCGTCAAGCTGAAGGACCCCACGAAGTTCAAGGTCATCAAGTCGGCGTTCTCCGAGCGGCCCGGTGTCCAGGAGGTACAGGACCAACGCGACACCGTCGAGCCGCTGTTCAACCTCCTCAACGGCATGAACATCGCCGCGCTGTGCGTGATGGGCCTGATGCTCGTCGTTGCGCTGATGCTGATCGTCAACACCGTGCGGGTGTCGGCGTTCAGCCGCCGGCGGGAGACCGGCATCATGCGGCTGGTGGGGGCGTCCAGCTTCTACATCCAGATGCCGTTCATCCTGGAGGCCGCCATCGCGGGCCTGCTGGGCGCCGGATTCGCCTGTGTGCTGATCGTCGGCGGCAAGTACCTCCTCGTCAACAACTGGCTGGCGAAGAAGATCCAGGTGATCAACTTCATCGGCTGGGACTCGGTGGTCGCGGTGCTCCCGCTGGTCCTCCTGATCGGGCTGCTGATGCCCGCGCTCGCCGCGTTCTTCGCGCTGCGCAAGTACCTCAAGGTGTGAGCTTCGCCAAGGAGCGCCGTACGGTCAACTCGCCGTACGGCGCTCCTTCGTCCCCTAGACTCACCGGCATGTCGGGCCCGAGTTCGTACGACCGGCCCCGCCGCTACCGCCGCGGGGCGGCCCTGACGTTGTTCCTCGCCGGGGTACTCGCCACCGGCACGGTGACCGGCACCTGGAGCGACGAGGCCGAAGGCGCGGCGGGTCACGGCATCCCCCAGCGCTCGGCGTCCGGCGCGCGCCCCCCGGAGTCCGCCACCGCCGACCGCGCCGCCGTCGAGCGGGCCGCCACCGAAGCCATCGAGGACGGCAAGTCCGGTTCGCAGGCCGCCGCCGAGGTCGTCAGCCGTAGTGGCGACCGCTGGTCGACGATCTACACCGAGGGCCAGTTCGAGGACTTCCAGCAGCAGTTGGGCGGCGCCTACGTCGGCGTCGGCCTGTGGGTGCGCCAGCTGGCCGGCGGCCGCACCGAGGTCTCCCGGGTGCAGCCCGGCAGCCCCGCCGCCCGCGCCGGCATCGCCGTCCACGACCTGCTGCGCGCCATCGACGGTCGGACCACCCACGGGCAGCCGGTCACCGAGACAGTCGCCCGGCTCCGCGGCGACGCACCCAACGGCTCCCGGGCGGCCGCCGCCGGCGCCGGCACGCCCGTACGCCTCGACCTCCAGCGCGGCGCCCGGCGGTGGAGCCTCACCCTGCACCGCACCCGGCTGCGCACCCGGAACGTCACCGTCGACCGGCCGGCCGGCCCGCACGGCCCCACCCGCGTCAAGATCACCTCGTTCGCCAGGGGCACCGGCGCCGCGGTCCGCCGCGCGGTCCGCGGCGCCTCCCCGCACGGTGGCCTGCTGCTCGACCTGCGCGGCAATACGGGCGGCCTGGTCACCGAATCCGTCGGCACCGCCTCCGCCTTCCTCGACGGCGGCCTGGTCGCCACCTACGACGTACGGGGCAGCCAGCGCGCCCTGTACGCCGGGCGCGGCGGGAACACCCGCCTGCCGCTGGTCGTTCTCGTCGACGGCGGCACGATGAGCGCCGCCGAACTGCTGGCCGGCGCCCTCCAGGACCGCGGCCGGGCCATCGTCGTGGGCTCCCCGACCTTCGGCAAGGGCTCGGTGCAGATGCCCAGCCGGCTGCCCGACGGCTCGGTGGCCGAGCTCACCGTCGGCCACTACCGCACCCCCTCCGGGCGGACCGTCGACGACGCCGGCCTCACCCCCGACCTGGTCGTCGAGGACCATGCCGAGCGGCGGGCCCGCACGGTATTGAGTGGCCTCGGGACCGGCACGTAGTGCGAAAATGGCCGCACTATGGCTAAGCAAAAGGGCAAGGACAAGGAACCCGGGCGCAAGCTCGTGGCGCAGCACAAGAAGGCGCGGCACGACTACCACATTCTGGACACCTACGAGTGCGGGCTGGTTTTGACCGGCACCGAGGTGAAGTCACTGCGCCAGGGCCGGGCGTCATTGGTCGACGGATTCGTCCAGATCGACGGCAACGAGGCCTGGCTGCACAACGTACACATCCCGGAATACGCCCAGGGAACCTGGACGAATCACTCCGCCCGGCGCAAGCGGAAGCTGCTCATGCACCGCTTCGAGATCGACAAGCTGGAGTCCAAGAGCCAGGAGACCGGGCACACGATCGTGCCGCTGTCCCTGTATTTCAAGGACGGCCGGGCCAAGGTCGAGATCGCGCTGGCCAAGGGCAAGAAGGAGTACGACAAGCGGCAGACCCTCCGCGAGCAGCAGGACCGCCGCGAGGCGGACCGCGCGATCTCGGCGGCCCGCCGCCGTCAGCGCGCCTGATCACGGCCGGCCGACGGGCGCCACACCGCGAGCCGGCCGGGCCGGCGGGCGGGAGCGGGCCCGGCTTCCGGCCGGCGGGCCGGTACGGGGCGATGCGGGGCGATGCGGGGGCGGTCCCGGGCGGGCGGCGGCCCGCGGAATACGCTGGCCACCTCAGGCGTTGTTCACGTACGATGGGCTCGCATCCCACGGAGGGTGCGGGAACCACGGGCGCTCATGGTGTAGGCGCCCGAGGATCCATCTTGATAAATCAACATGGGGATGATCGGTTTCGACAGCGGATGTCGAAGCAGGGGAAGCGAGTCGAGGAAGCGGCCATGATCTCGTAAACCACAGGCCGAAACCAATAATCGCCAACACCAAGCGCGATTCCTTCGCCCTCGCTGCCTAAGTAGCGACTTGCGAAGTGTCAGCCCGGGGCTGTTCCCGACCCGGATCCTGGCATCAGCTAGGGGACTAAACTCCTGAACCCGGTCACGGGGTGCAGGAGGAAATCAAACAGTGACTGAGCCCGTCGGAGACTTGTTCGCGTGATCTCCGGGGCTGAGAAAATCGCAGCGAACTGCACTCGGAGAAGCCCTGATTCCGCACCGTTGGACGCGGGTTCGATTCCCGCCATCTCCACTCATCCCATGTAAAGCAGCTGCCCCGGCGGGTTTCCCGCCGGGGCAGCTGCTTTTTGTCCGCGCTCCTCGCACCTCTCTTGGACTTCGGCTTTCCTTCGGGTCTCCCTGTCGCCCTCAACCCTCGGTATGACAACCCTCGGGTCGATGCGCATGGACCCCGGGGTTGATGTGCATCCGCCCCGACTCCGTCACGCTGAGTGCATGAACACGAACACAGCACAGCATGCAACCTCAGTCCAGCTCCTGACCTCCGGCAACGGAAGAAGTGACGGCCGGCGTGACGGACTGGGTGACGGAATGAGTCGGGGACGGGGTGACGGAAGGAGTCAGGGACGGGGCGACGGGCCGGGTGCGCGCGGCGGCGGTCGACAGCGCAAGGACGACGGCCAGCCCGGCCGCCGCGGCCGGAACCCCGTACGCGACCCCGGCGCCCGTCACATGGTCCACGACCCAGCCCCCCACCGCCGAGCCGGCGGCGATACCCCCCAGCAGAGCCGTCACGGCGAGCGTCATCCCCTCATTCAACTGAGCCTCGGGAGTGCGGGATTGGACCAGTCCCATCCCCGTGACCATGGTCGGCGCGGTGGCCATCCCGGCGACCAGCAGTGCGGCGGCCAGCGCCCCCGGGCGCCCGGTCGACGCCGCGAGGAGGGGCAGCAGCATCAGCACGGCCATCGCCCCGACACATACCAGGAAGCGCCGCCCGCTCCGGCCCGTCGGCCGCAGCAGGCCGTACAGCAGCCCCGCTCCGCACGACCCGGCAGCCTGGAGGGCCAGCAGCCCGCCCGCCGCGGACCGCATGCCGAGACCGTCGGCGAAGGCCAAGGTCACGACCTCCATCGACCCGAAGACCGCGCCGGTGCACAGGAAGGCGCCGAGCAGCGGGGGAATGCCCCGCCGCCGCAGCGGGGAACGGACCCGGCCGGCGCGGCCGCCCGCCCGCCCGGCCGCCGGCGGTTCCGTACGGCGCTGGGCAGCGAAGAGCAGCACCCCGCTCAGCAGCAGCGCCGCGCCCACCGCCGTGCCCGCCTCGGGCGTGACTGTGGTGCAGAGCAGCGTCGCGAGCACCGGACCGAGCATGAAGCACAGTTCGTCCGCGGCCTGTTCGAAGGAATTGGCGGTGTGCCGGGCAGCCGGGTCCTCGCGGAAGAGGTGCGCCCAGCGCGCACGCGACATCCCTCCGGTGTTGGGGGTGGTGGCGGTCGCCGCGTAGGAGACGAACAGCGCCCAGTCGGGCGCACCGAAGCGGACACAGAGCAGCAGCGACAGCGACCCGAGCGCCGCCAGTACGGTGGCCGGCACGGCGATCCGTGCCTGGCCGTAACGGTCGACCATCCGGGCGGTCCACGGCCCGACCAGCGCGGTCGCCGCCAGCCCGGTCGCGGTGACGGCCCCGGCCAACGCATAGGAGCCACGCGAGCCGCTGATCATCAGGACGGCGCTGACGCTGAGCATGCCCATGGGCAGGCGCGCCAGCAGATTGGCGGCGGTGAACGCCCGCGCGCCGGGGACGGCAAAGATCCGCCGGTAGGGCGCGAAGAGCCGATAACGGCGAGGACGCCGGCGCGCAACCGGCCGTACGGGCGGAGCGGTCACCGGACGGGCAGCAAGGAAAAGGATCACGCTCTTACGATCCCGGGCCCGTCTGCTCCCCGTCCAACACCTGATCAGAGCCCATTCACGCGCTCACGATGTAGATCGCTGGATGGCTCACGAGGCAGAGACGCGGGTCTGCGCGGAGGTGGAACGAGCAGGGCGACGCCGAACGACGAGCCCACCAGCCGAGGGGCCGAGGGGCCGAGGAGCAGAGGAGTCGACGAGCAGAGGGCCGACGAGCCGAGGAGCCGACCCGACGCCGGGACGCGGGGACGCCGGGAAGCCGGTGCTTTGGGACTCCGGCGCTCTTTGGGACTCCGGTGCTTCGGGACTTCGGGACTCCGGAAGTTCGGGGATTCGAGGCTTCGGGCCTCCTCGATATTCCGGGCTACGGGGCCGGGGGCGCTGCAAGGATGGCCCGATGCCGTTCGATATCGATCCGCGACTGCTCCGGGCTTTCCTCGCCGTGGCCGAGGAACTGCACTTCACCCGTGCCGCGGCCCGGCTCTACGTGGCTCAGCAGGCCCTGAGCCGCGACATCCGGCGCCTGGAGCGCGAGGTGGGCACGTCCCTCTTCGTACGGACGACCCGCCAGGTCGCCCTCACGGCCGACGGCGAGCGGCTACTGCCGTACGCCCGCCGGGTGTTGAGCGCGTACGAGGACCTGGCGGCGGCCTTCCGGCCGGTGCCCGAGCGGCCGCTACTGGTCGATGTCCGGGCGCCGATCGGTACCGCGCACCGGGTGCTGGAGGACGCCAGGGGGCGGGTGCCGGACAGCTGCGAACTGGTGGCCCGCTTCCACAGCGGGCTGACGGGGGCGGCGGCCGAGCTGGCCGCCGGGCGGCTCGATGTCTCCTTCGGGCGCTATGCGGCCCTGCCGCCCACCGTCCGGTCCGGCCTGGCACACCAGCCGGTCCGTCTGGAGCCGATGGCGGTGCTGCTGCGGGAGGACCATCCCCTGGCGTCGCGGCCCGAGGTTCCGCTCGCGGAGCTGGCCGGCGAGACGCTCTACGCGGCCGCGGGGAATCCGCAGACCGCGGAATGGACGGACCTGGCGGCTCAGCTGTTCGCCGGGCGGGGCATCGCGATGGCCGAGCCGTTCCCGGAGATCGAGGGTTCGCAGGAGTTCATACGAGTGGTACGGAAGCGGGGGTGGTCGGTGCTGGCGAGCGTGGAGTTCATCGACGTACCGGGCATGGCGCTGCGCCCGGTCGTGGACCCCGTACCCCTGTCGCCGGTCTCGATGGTGTGGCGCCGCGACCTGCACCACCCCGGCCTGACCGCTCTGCGCACGGCAGCAAGCGAACTCACCAGGGGCAACGGCTGGTTGACCGTACCGAAGGGCGCCTGGCTCCCTCGGGAGGATGCCGATGCGACGGGTGTGGGTGCGGGTGTGGGCGGGGCTGCGGGTGTAGGCGCGAACGCGGGCGTGGGTGAGGGTGAGGGTGTGCGGGAGCAGCGGTAGGGCTGGCGTGCGGTCGCGCTAGGTGTGCGGAGTCCAGGAGGGCCCGGGTTCGGACTCGGCGCGGTGGCCGGCGGACGGGTGGCGGGCGCGCAGTGCTTCGGCGGCGGTCCGGCACGTTCCGCCGGCGAGGAGGTGGTCGAGGACGAGGGTGGCGG
Source organism: Streptomyces sp. NPDC059649 (assembly GCF_042734445.1). Classification (NCBI taxonomy): domain Bacteria; kingdom Bacillati; phylum Actinomycetota; class Actinomycetes; order Kitasatosporales; family Streptomycetaceae; genus Streptomyces; species Streptomyces sp. NPDC059649. The sequence continues at coordinate 111,324 of NZ_JBHWDV010000015.1, read as the reverse complement.
TCGCGTTCATCTGCCGGTAGCGGCCGGTGCGGGTGTTGAGCAGGACCGTGCCGTCGGCCGTGCGGGTGCTGCGGACGTGCGGGGCGCGGGCGAGGGACATGGGGTTCCTTGGACGGTCACGGGCTTCCTTGGACGGTCATGGGGTGGGGTTCCTTGAAGGGGCACGGGTTCCTTGGAGGGTCATGGGGTTTCTCGGGCCGGGATCGGCAGCGGCGGTGTGGGGTACGGCGGTGCGGGTCGGGAGGGCGCGGGGATGTCTGCCGGGGTGAGCCCGCGGAGCCAGTACTCGGTGGCGAGGGTGGGGTCGAGGGCGCGCAGGGCGTCGGTGTGCGGCTGGAGCGACGTCAGGTGGTGGCGGAGGACGGTGGGGCGGATCAGGCCGCGTTCGGCGAGGAGGGAGTCGTCGCAGAGCGCGGACAGGGCCCCGCGGTGGGTGCGCAGACCGGCGTAGACCTCGGCGCTGTGCTCGCCCTTCGTACCCCGGCCGAGCACCGCGTCGGGCACGATGCCGCGCAGCGCACGGGTCAGCAGCGGCTTGTACACGCCGGGCCGGGCGCGGTCGGCGAGGCGGAGGGTGAGCGCCGCGTCGATGACGGCGTTGTCGAGGAACGGCGCCTCGTAGCCGACGCCGTGCGGGGCGGTGAGCGTGACGGCGCCGCGGACGATCTCCCCCGCGCGGACGGCGGCCCGCACGATGTCGTGCTGGCAGCGCAGCGGTGCGTACGGTTCCGGGCCGTCGGCGGCGGCCTCGCGCAGCAGCCGGCGGACGGTGGCGACGGCGTCCGGATGCGCCCACGGCGGCAGGCTGGGCAGGACCTCCCAGTCGGCGCCGCAGGTCCGGGGATCGCCCCCGGCGGTCACCCGGGAGGCGCGGCCGGCCAGCCAGCGCGGATACGGGCGGCCGCCCAGCAGTGTGCGCAGGGTCTCGGAGGTCTTCCAGCGGCAGAGGTGGTGGGCCGTCCAGGCGCGCTGGGCGGCGGTGCGCAGGTCGCCGCGGGCAAGGGAGTTGAGGGCGGCCGGGCGGTGGGAGAACAGTTCGTCGCCGCCGACGCCGACGAGGTGCAGCCGGGAGCCGCGGGCGGCGACGAGCCCGGCCTGGTGGGCGATCCGGGCGGCCTCCCGGAAGAGGGCGAGCGGAGCGGCCGGGTCGGTGGCGGTGGGGTGCTGGGGGTCGTGCGGCGGGGTGTACCAGGTGGGGGCGTCGGCGTAGGGGAGGGAGAGGTGTTCGCCGGCGGCCTGGGGCTGTGAGCGCGGCGCCGAGCCGCTGCCTGTGCCCCTGCCGCTGCCCCTGCCCCTGCCCGCGCCCCTGATCCGGCTCGTGCCTGTGCCCGTGCCGCCGATCCTGCCCGTGCCCGTGCCGGCTCCGTTGGTCCTGGGGATGCCCGCCCAGCTGCGTTCGGTCTTGTTCTGGTCCTTGTTGTTCTGGTCGTTGCTCTTGCCCTTTTCCTTGGCGGTGCCGCGGTTCGAATCCCCGTCGGCGCTTCGGCCCCTGCTGTGACCGAGGCCCGGCCCTGGGCCGCGCCCTGAGCCTGGACCCCGACCCGGACCGGGACCGGGACCTGGAGCGGCTGACTGTTCGCGTTGGCGTTCGGCGGCGCTCAGGTAGGCGGCGCCGCGGGCGCTCCAGACGGTGTCGTCGTTGCCGGGGTCGCGGCACACCCAGGAGGTGGTGATCAGCCGGACGTTCTCCTGGGCGGCGAGGAAGCACAGGCCGGTGGAGTCGGTGCCGCCCGAGAGGTCGGCGCTGAGGGTGGGGCGGCACGTGAGCTTGCCCGTATCGGCCTGCTCGATCCGCTCGGACTGCCCGGCTCGACCGGCCGGCTCCGTCCGTTCGGTCTGCAATCGGGCTCGCTGTGTACGGGCCGCCACGGCGTCGCCGAGGGCCTGGCGTACGGTCTCCGCGGCGCGTTCCAGGGGGACGTCCGGCTCCGGTGGCTGCCACCAACGGGCGACGGTGGCCTGCCCGTTGGCGTCCACGGTGAGGTGGTGGCCCGGGGGGACGGCCGGCACCGCGCGCCACAGTGGGCGCAGGGCGAGCGGGAGCGGGGCGAACGGGAACAGCAGGCGCAGCGCCAGGGATTCCTCGTCGAGCAGGCCGGCGCCGGGGGCGCCGGGCGGCAGTCCGCCGGTGGCCGCGGTGCGGGCGAGCGTCGCCAGGTCCTGGGGCCGGTTGCCGCTGACGGTGATGCCGCCGATCCGGGCGTGATGGAGCTGGTGGACCGTGGCGAGGTCGCCCTGGCAGCGCAGGTCGGGGCCGATGGCGGCCAGAAGGGCGTAGCTGCCCGGGAGTTGGCGAGTGCGCCGGGCGATGCCGTCCAGGCCGTCGGGGCCGGGCAGCAGGCGGGCCAGGGTGTCCGGGCGGGCGGACGTGGTGCCGAGCAGCACGGCGCGGCGCGGGCCGGTCTCCGCCGTCAGGATCTGGTCTGCGGACCATCGCCCCGCGATCCAGGGGCGGCCCGAAGGGTGGCGGAGGATCTGTGCGGGCGGTCCGGCGGGCAGTTGCCGGCAGAGGACGTCGGTTGCGGGGTGGTCGGGGAAGACGAGGAAGTCCACGGGGATACCTCCCATTCCGGGGGCGGGGGCGGGCGGGGGACCGTTCACGCCATGTAGGGGGAGGAGCGTTTCCGGGCGACGGCCGGCTGGCAGTCCTGCTGGACCGGCTCACAGCCCTGCCGGACCGGTGCCCGCAGCTCTGACCGGCTCGTAGCTGTGCCAGCTCTGTCGGACCGGCTTGCAGCTCTGACCGGCTCACAGCTCTGTCGGGCCGGCTCATAACGCTGCCGGGCTGGCCGTCAGCCCTGCCGGACAGGGCCTCAGCTCTCCCGGACCGGGCCTCAGCTCTTCCCGGACCGGGCCTCAGCCTTGTCGGGCCGGCCCCCAGCGCTGCCGGTCTGGTTCCCAGCTCCGCCGGCCTGGCCCTCAGCTCTGCCAGGGCGACCCCCAGCTCTGCCAGGACGCCCCCCAGCCCCGTCGGGCCGGCCGTCAGCCCACTGCCCGGCCCCCAGTCCCCTGAGCCAGGGAACCCGCATCCGGCCGGGCTGCCGTTACGGGAACCCGAAGGCTGCCGTTACGGGAGCCCGAAGAAGGCACCCCAGCCGTCCCGGTAGAGGCCCGAGTACCCGAGCGTCAGCTTGGTGAAGTCGCCGACCTCGACGAGCTGCGGCGCCTCGTAGTCGGTGGTGAGGGCGTCGGCGACGGCCGGCACCGGCTGCATCTCCCGCACGTCCTGCACGTGCTGCATGTCCGGCACGTCCTGCATGGTTCGCTCCCTTCGCTCTTCTTTTGCCGGCGCACTCGCATCGCTATTCGTTTGCAACAGAATGTGCCTAAACGATTACTCACTGCGTTCGGCGAAAATGCTGGCAGTGTCCAGATCCCCTGCCATTGCCTCGAACGAGTGATGTCAGGGGGCGCGCGAGGCACTCGGATGTGGCGCTGTCCGGCGCACGCTCCCCGGCGTCCGTGGTCGCTCACGCACGGGCCCGGTGGCGCGTGAGCGCAAGGTTTCGCCGCGGTCACCTGCTGCCACGGTCCGGAAACCCGCCGTCCCTAGCTTCGAAGGGAGGACCCAACCCCTGGGAGGCGCGATGACGGCCGAGGCCGCGGCAGGCACCCGTAGTGACAGCAGTGACAGCAGCGACATCAGTGACGGCAGTAGCGAAATCAGCAGCGACATCGGCAGCGACAGCCCTGACGGCAACCGGACGGGCGGCCCCACCCCCGTCGGCCGGGCGCGCCGGGGTGGGCGGTGGATCGAGCGGTGGGAGCCCGAGGACGAGACGTTCTGGACGGAGACCGGGGCGCGGGTGGCCCGGCGGAACCTGGTCTTCTCCGTACTCTCCGAGCACATCGGCTTCTCCATCTGGAGCCTGTGGTCGGTGATGGTGCTGTTCATGGGGCCGGAGTACGGGATCGATCCGGCCGGGAAGTTCTTCCTGGTGGCGATGCCGACCATGGTGGGCGGGGTGCTGCGGGTGCCGTACACCTTCGCGGTGGCGCGGTTCGGCGGACGCAACTGGACGGTGATCAGCGCGACGATGCTGCTGGTGCCGGCGACGGTGGCCGCGCTGGTGATGGAGCCGGGCACCTCCTACAGCACGTTCCTGGTGGTCGCGGCGCTCGCGGGCGTCGGCGGCGGCAACTTCGCCTCCTCGATGACGAACATCAACTCCTTCTACCCCCTACGGAAGAAGGGCTGGGCGCTGGGCCTGAACGCCGGCGGCGGCAACATCGGTGTACCGGTGATCCAGCTGCTGGGGCTGCTGGTGATCGGTACGGCCGGGGCCGCGCAGCCGCGGCTGGTGCTCGCCGTCTACCTGCCGCTGATCGTGGTCGCGGCGGTGCTCGCGGCGCTGTTCATGGACAATCTGGCGCCGGTGCGGAACGACACCGGAGCGGCCCTGGACGCCGCCCGGGAGCCGCACACCTGGGTGATGTCGCTGCTCTACATCGGCACGTTCGGGTCGTTCATCGGCTACAGCTTCGCGTTCGGGCTGGTGCTGCAGAACCAGTTCGCGCGTACGCCCCTCCAGGCGGCGTCGCTGACGTTCATCGGGCCGCTGCTGGGGTCGCTGGTGCGGCCGGTCGGCGGCCGGCTGGCGGACCGGTTCGGCGGCGCCCGGATCACCCTGGGGAACTTCCTGGCGATGGCCCTGGCCACCGGGGTGGTCATCTACGCGTCGGTGGCGCGGTCGCTGCCGGTGTTCCTCTGCGGTTTCATCTCGCTGTTCGTGCTGACCGGGCTCGGCAACGGCTCCACGTACAAGATGATCCCGGGGATCTTCCAGGCGCTGGCGGTCCGGCGCGGACTGACCGGGGAGGCGGCCGAGGCCAGCGGGCGGCGGCTGTCGGGGGCGGCGATGGGGCTGATCGGCGCGGTCGGCGCGCTCGGCGGGCTGGCCATCAACCTCGCCTTCCGGCAGTCGTTCCTGGCCACCGGGTCGGGCACGCCGGCCTTCGTGTCGTTCCTGGTCTGCTATGCGGTGTGCACCGTGGTCACCTGGGCCGTATACCTGCGGCCGGCGGCGCGCGCACGGCGTACGGCACGGGCGGGCGCGGAGGCGGTGGCCGGGGACGCGGAGCGGCGGCCGATCTACGCCGAGGTGTGAGGCCGGCGTCAGGCCGACGTGAGGCCGGTGCGAGGCAGCTGTGGGGCAGCTGTGGGGCCGGTTGCCCGTGGTGGCCGCGCAGCGGCGTAACCCGGGGGAAATACTGGAGGACCGGGCCTGTCATGTGCTGTCGGCAGTCTGGACACCAAGGGACTTCCGGACCTCGACATCTTGATATCTCGGCATCTCGATATATCGGCCCCTCGGGACCATGGCGCCTCGGGAAACATGGCCCCTCGGGACCATGGCTCCTCGGGGCCCGGTTACCGGGTCCCAGGGGCCGGGGCCTGAGATCCGGTGACCCCGGCACCCCGGCACCCCGGACCCTGGGACCCGGGACCCCCGGATCCCGGAGCTTCCCCGTCGCGCGGGCCGCGGCGGCGGGGGAGCGTGAGGCAGTACAACCACTCTGGGCGGAGCGGGACGACCATGCACGATCAGCAGCAACAGGAGCACGGCGAGCGGGAGCCGCGGACGGTGCCCGGCCCTGGGCCGGCAGCGGGATCCCCGGGAGCACCGGCGCTCACGCGAGCCTCAGCGTCCCCGGAAACCCCTGAAGCCCCGGAAGCCCCGGCCACCGGGCGAGTAACCACCCCGGGATCCGTCCCGGGATCCGCCCCGGCACCCGCCCCGGGATCCGCCCCCGGATCCGGGCCGGCAACGGCGCCGGGCCCCGGTTCGACAGACGGATCAGGCCCCGAGCCGGCTCCTGGTACTCCCGCCGTGCGCCCGCTGGACGGGTTCACCGTCGGTGTGACCGCGGCCCGGCGGGCCGAGGAGCTGGGGGCTCTGCTGGAGCGGCGCGGCGCCCAGGTGCTGCACGCGCCCGCGCTGCGCATCGTGCCGCTGCCGGACGACACCGAACTGCTCGCCGTGACCCGCGCGTTGATCGGTCATGCCCCGGACATCGTCGTGGCCACTACGGCCATCGGGTTCCGCGGCTGGATCGAGGCCGCGGAGGGCTGGGGGCTGGGCGAGGCGCTGCTGGACCGGCTGACCGGCGTCGAACTGCTCGCGCGCGGCCCGAAGGTGCGCGGCGCCATCCGGGCCGCCGGGCTCACCGAGAAGTGGTCACCGGCCTCGGAGTCGATGGCCGAGGTGCTGGACCGGCTGCTGGCGGAGGGGGTGTCCGGGCGGAGGGTGGCCGTACAGCTGCACGGCGAGCCGCTGCCCGGGTTCGTGGAGGCGCTGCGGGCCGGCGGCGCGGAGGTGATCGGCGTGCCGGTGTACCGCTGGATGCCACCGGAGGACCTCGGTCCGGTCGACCGGCTGCTGGACGCGCTGACCGGCGGCGGCCTGGACGCGGTGACGTTCACCAGCGCACCCGCCGCCGCGTCGCTGCTGCGCCGGGCCGAGGAGCGCGGCATCCGCGAGGAGGTGCTGACGGCGCTGCGGCAGGGGGTGCTGCCCGTGTGTGTGGGGCCGGTGACCGCGCTGCCCCTGGAGGCGGAGGATGTGGCCACGCTCCAGCCGGAACGTTTCCGGCTGGGGCCGCTGGTGCAGCTGCTCTGCCGCGAACTGCCGGGCCGGACACGGCCGTTGCCGGTGGCTGGGCGGCGGCTGGAGATCCGCGGGCACGCGGTCGTGGTGGACGGTGTGCTGCGGCCGGTGCCGCCGGCCGGGATGGCGTTGCTGCGGGCACTGGCCCGCCGCCCCGGCTGGGTCGTCTCCCGCGCTGACCTGCTGCGGGTGCTGCCGGGCGCGGGGCGGGACGAGCACGCCGTGGAGACCGCGATGGCCCGGCTGCGGGTGGCGCTGGGCGCGCCGAAGCTGATCCAGACGGTCGTCAAGCGCGGCTACCGGCTGGCCTTGGACCCGCATGCGGACACGGACAAGTACGGCGGCACGTAACGGTGTTGACGGCGACGCGTACCCGGGCTGACCGCGGCGCGTACCCGGGCTGACCGCGGCGCGTACCCGGGCTGACGGCGGCGGGCAGCCGCGCTGTGACCGCGGCACGTACCGGGGTTGACCGCGGCGCGCAGCCGGTTCCCACGTCGACTCCTAGCCGGTTCCCACGTCGGCTCCTAACCGGTTCCCACGTCGGCTCCTAGCCAGTTCCCACGTCGACTCCTAGCCGATTCCACGGCGGCCAGCCGGGTGCACGGCGGCTCGTCACCGATTCCACGGCGGCTCACAGCGGGCCCACGGCGCTCGCAACCGTCTCCGCAGCGGGGGCGGAGTGAGGGGCCAGCTGCACGGCCAGCTGCACGGCCGGCCGCACGGCCAAGGCCGGCGAGCCATTACCGCCAACGTGGCCGAAAAAATTTCTCGTCGCCCATTGAGCACCCCGCCCGTCCCGTCCGTACTCCTCACCGCAAGTCCGATTCATGGCCAGGTCCCCGGCGATCTTGGGTGATCCGGGCTCTCGACCCGGGAGTTGGAGTGCGTAAGGATGCCGTCGTGGCAGACAGGACGACACCTGACGAGGAGCTCATGCGAGCCCTCTATGACGAGCACGCGGGCCCGCTCCTCGCCTTCGTCCTGCGGCTGGTGGCGGGCGACCGGCACCGTGCCGAGGACGTGGTCCAGGAGACGCTGGTGCGCGCCTGGCGCAATGCCGAGCAACTGCAGCGCGCCACCGGTTCGATCCGCCCCTGGCTGGTGACCGTCGCCCGGCGGATAGTGATCGACGGGTACCGGAGCCGGAAGGCCAGACCCCAAGAGGTCGATGCGACACCCCTGGAGACGATGCCGGCCGCCGACGTGATCGACCGGGCGCTGCGCACCATGACCATCTCCGAGGCGCTGAGCGATCTGAGCCAGGCCCACCGAGAGGCCCTCGTGGAGACGTACTTCAAGGAGCGTACGGTCAACGAGGCAGCGGAGGTGCTGCGCGTACCCGCAGGGACCGTGCGGTCCCGGGTCTTCTACGCGCTGCGCTCCCTGAAGCTCTCGCTCGAGGAACGAGGAGTGACGGAGTGATCCCGCCCACGCAGCCGGACCGGCACAGCGACGTCGGCGCCTATGCGCTGGGTGTCCTGGACGCCGCCGACGCCGAACGGTTCGAGGTGCATCTCGTCGGCTGTGACCGGTGCGCGGCCGAACTCGAGGAACTGATGGGCCTGACTCCGGTGCTGGCCGAGTTCAAGGAGTCCGCCCCCACCCCGGACACGCTCACCGCCGTTCCCGGCCCCCGGCTCCTCGGCGGGCTGCTCGACGAGGTCGCCGTCACCCGCCGCGGCCGGGCCCGCCGCCGGCTGTTCCTGGTCGCCGCGGCCGTCGTGCTGATCGCCGGCGGGCCGCTGGCCGCCGTCTCCGTCGTCAAGGGCGGTACGGACCAGCCGCCGACGGCGGCGCCCCCGCTGGCGAACGCGGTCCGCGCCCAGTACGCCGACGGTGAGCAGGTGCACTCCGTCGACCCGGTCACCAAGGTCTCCGCGGGCGTCTCCATGGCGGCCCGCCCCTGGGGCACCCAGGTCGTCCTCCAGCTCGCCCACGTCAAGGGCCCGCTCAGCTGCTCCCTGGTCGCGGTCGGCAAGGACGGCCGCCGGCAGACCGTCACCACCTGGGCGGTCCCCGAGGGCGGCTACGGCATCCCCGGGAGCGCGGCCAAGTGGAACCGCGAGCCCCTGTACGCGGCGGGCGGCGCCGCACTCAACCGGAACGAGATCGACCACTTCGAGATCAGCACCCTGGAGGGCAGAAAGCTGGCCACGGTGAAGGCGTGAGCCGCGGGGAGCGGACGCACCGGGCCGACGGACCGGGCGTCCGAGAGACCGGTGTGAAGGCCGGCGCCCCCCGCCAGCGAGCCCCCGGGCCACCTCCGGTGACCGTCCAGGACGCCCCAAGTAACGGTCTGCATCAACATCCGACCAAATCCGCCCGGATTTGTCCTTCTCACCAGGTGCGCACGGTGCCCGGTTCGCGTACGGTTGACGGCTGCCCTACGCACAGCAGAAGGGGGCCTGGGTGGCCGCGCACAACGCCACGCACGCACCGGACCACGCCTCGGAATCGGTTCGCGCCCGCGAGCTCGAGGCCGAGCAGACGCACCTGGACCGCGTCTACCGGCGCCTCGAGGAGAAGATCCACGAGGCGGAGTTCCTCATGGACGACGCCGCCAAGCGCGGCCAGGTCGGCACGCCCGGCGCGCTCGCCGAGCGGGACGCCCAGGTCTTCCAGGCCGGTGTCCACCTCCACCGGCTCAACTCCGAGTACGAGGACTTCCTCTTCGGGCGGATCGACCTGCTCCTCGGCAAGGACGGCAAGAAGGGGCCGGACGGCGCCTACACCTCCGTCGAGCCCGCCGAGGGCGCGATCGTCAACAACCGTGCCGAGATCGCCGAGACGCTGCACATCGGCCGGCTCGGCGTCCTCGACGCGGACTACTCCCCGCTGGTCATCGACTGGCGGGCACCGGCCGCCGCGCCCTTCTACCGCGCCACCCCGGTGGCGCCCGGCCGGGTCGTCCGCCGCCGGGTGATCCGCTCCAAGGGCCGCAAGGTGCTCGGCGTCGAGGACGACCTGATGCGCCCGGAGATCACCGCCACCCTGGACGGCGAGGAGCTCCCGGCGATCGGTGACGGCGCGCTGATGGCCGCCCTCGGCCGGGCCCGCAGCCACACCATGCGGGACATCGTCGCCTCCATCCAGGCCGAGCAGGACATGGTGATCCGGGCGCCCGCCGCCTCCGTCACCGAGGTCGAGGGCGGGCCGGGCACCGGCAAGACCGCGGTCGCCCTGCACCGCGCCGCCTACCTCCTCTACCAGGACCGCCGCCGCTACGCCGGCGGCATCCTGATCGTCTCCCCGACGCCCCTGCTGGTCGCCTACACCGAGGGCGTGCTGCCGTCGCTCGGCGAGGAGGGCCAGGTCGCCATCCGGGCGCTCGGCTCGCTCGTCGACGGCGCCGAGGCGACCGCGTACGACCCGCCGGCGGTGGCCCGGGTCAAGGGCTCGTCGCGGATGCAGAAGCTGCTGCGCAAGGCCGCCCGGGCTGCCCTGGAGCTGTCCCCGGGCGGCGCCGCGCCCGCGCGGGGGCCGGCGGGCCAGCTCGCGTTCGGTGACGACGAGGAGACCGTGCCGGCGGTACGCACCGACCGGCTCCGGGTCGTCGCCTTCGGCTCCCGCATCGAGCTGGACGCCGACGAGCTGCGCGCCGTCCGGCAGTCCGCGCTGGGCGGTACCGCGCCGGTCAACCTGCTGCGCCCGCGGGCCCGCCGGCTGATCCTGGACGCCCTGTGGGCCAAGTCGGGCGCCGGCCGCCGGTACACCGACCCCGAGCTCGCCGCCGAGGCCCGTGAGGGCTTCGACGAGGACCTCACCACCGAGACCTCCTTCCAGGAGTTCCTGGACGCCTGGTGGCCCGAGCTGACCCCGCGCGGGGTGCTCGCCGCGATGGCCGACGAGAAGCTGCTGGGCCGCTGGGCGCGCCGCGTCCTCAACCCGCGCGAGGCACGCCAACTGGCCCGTTCGCTGGGGCGGTTGGACGCCTCGGGCCACGGTCCGCTCTCGGTGCACGACGTCGCCCTGCTGGACGAGCTGCAGCAGATCCTCGGCGCCCCGATGCGCCCGGCCCGGCCGCGCGAGGCCGACCCGCTGGAGCATCTGACCGGGCTGGAGGAGCTGACGACGTACGCGGACCGCAACGGCGGCGGCCGCGGCCGGCGCGAGCGCCTGGAGGAGGAGCGCACCGACTACGCCCATGTGATCGTCGACGAGGCGCAGGACCTGACGCCGATGCAGTGGCGGATGGTCGGCCGGCGCGGCCGGCACGCCACCTGGACCGTGGTCGGCGACCCGGCGCAGTCCTCGTGGTCCGACCCGGACGAGGCGGCCGCCGCCCGCGACGAGGCGCTCGGCACCCGCCCGCGCCGCCGCTTCACCCTCACCGTCAACTACCGCAACCCGGCGGAGATCGCCGAGCTGGCCGCGAAGGTGCTGGCGCTGGCGATGCCCGGTATGCAGTCCCCGAAGGCGGTCCGCTCGACGGGGCTCACGCCGCGCTTCGCGGTCGTCGGGGACGGTGCCGGGCCCGCCGACGGGGCCGCGCTGGCCGCCGCGACGGTGGCGGAGGCCGAGCGGCTGCTGGGCGAGGTGGACGGCACGGTCGGTGTCGTGGTGGCGATGCACCGCCGCGAGCAGGCCCGCCGCTGGCTGGCCCCGCTCGGTGACCGGGTGGTGGCGCTGGGCTCCCTGGAGGCCAAGGGCCTGGAGTACGACGCCACTCTGGTGGTGTCGCCGGCCGAGATCGCCGACGAGTCCCCGGCCGGACTGCGGGTGCTGTACGTGGCGCTGACCCGGGCCACCCAGCAGCTGACCGTGCTCTCCGCCGGGCGTGACGAGCCGGACGCGGCCGGGGTGCCCGACCTGCTGCGGGACTGAGCCCGGACGAGCCCGTACGGGGGGACCTGAAATCCGTCCCCCACGACGGGATTCGCTTCCGGAGCGGGTTTGTTAGCCTGGGTGACGGCACCGGCCCGATCCAAGCCCCCGGGCCCAACCATCGTCGCTACGAGCGACCACTTGCCGCGAGGCGAGCATGGCGGGTCGGTGTCACTTACTTGCGGGGCCCACGTCACGACGTGACGTGGGCCTCTTTGCTTGCCTGATCATTTCTCGTATGGTGGAAGACGATTTCCGAAGTCGCCGCCTGCTGGTGAACACAACGTTCACAATCCCGGGCGGCTACCGCGTACTCCGTGGTAGGTGCGACGATCGGACGGCACAACGCTGTGACACGCAGCGATACACAGCGAAACGGTGAAAGCAGAGGAAGTCGGCCATGGCAACGGCGCCCAGCGTCTCCTACTCGATGACGGTCCGGCTGGAGGTGCCCGCGAGCGGAACCGCGGTCTCCCAGCTCACCACGGCCGTGGAGTCCTCCGGCGGGTCGGTCACCGGCCTCGACGTCACCGCGTCCGGCCACGAGAAGCTCCGGATCGACGTCACCATCGCCGCGACCTCCACCGCGCACGCGAACGAGATCGTCGAGAAGCTGCGCGGCATCGAGGGCGTCTCGCTCGGCAAGGTGTCCGACCGTACGTTCCTGATGCACCTCGGCGGCAAGATCGAGATGTCGTCGAAGCACCCGATCCGCAACCGCGACGACCTCTCCATGGTCTACACCCCCGGCGTCGCCCGGGTCTGCCAGGCCATCGCCGACAACCCCGAGGACGCCCGCCGGCTGACGATCAAGCGCAACAGCGTCGCGGTCGTCACGGACGGCTCCGCGGTCCTGGGTCTGGGCAACATCGGCCCGAAGGCCGCACTGCCCGTCATGGAGGGCAAGGCGGCCCTCTTCAAGCGCTTCGCCGGCATCGACGCCTGGCCGCTGTGCCTGGACACCCAGGACACCGACGCCATCGTGGAGATCGTCAAGGCCATCGCCCCCGGCTTCGCCGGCATCAACCTGGAGGACATCTCCGCGCCCCGCTGCTTCGAGATCGAGGCGCGGCTGCGCGAGGCGCTGGACATCCCGGTCTTCCACGACGACCAGCACGGCACCGCCATCGTGGTGCTCGCCGCGCTCACCAACGCACTGCGCGTCGTCGGCAAGAAGATCGAGGACGTCCGGGTCGTGATGTCCGGCGCCGGCGCGGCCGGCACCGCCATCCTCAAGCTGCTGCTGGCCGCCGGCCTCGGGCACGCCGTCGTCGCCGACATCCACGGCGTGGTGCACGCCGGCCGCCCGGACCTGGTCGACGCCGACCCGGACTCGGCGCTGCGCTGGATCGCCGACAACACCAACCCCGAGGGCGTCACCGGCACCCTCAAGGAGGCCGTGGTCGACGCGGACGTCTTCATCGGCGTCTCGGCGCCCAACGTCCTCGACGGCGACGACGTGGCGAGGATGGCCGAGGGCGCGATCGTCTTCGCGCTCGCGAACCCCGACCCCGAGGTCGACCCGGCGATCGCCCGGCAGACCGCCGCCGTCGTGGCCACCGGCCGCTCCGACTTCCCCAACCAGATCAACAACGTCCTGGTGTTCCCCGGCGTATTCCGCGGGCTGCTGGACGCCCACTCCCGTACGGTGAACACCGAGATGATGCTGGCCGCGGCCCGCGCCCTCGCGGACGTCGTCCTGGAGGACGAGGTCAACCCGAACTACATCATTCCCAGCGTCTTCAACGAGAAGGTCGCGGGCGCGGTGGCCGGTGCGGTGCGGGAGGCGGCCAAGGGCAGTGACCCGGCTGTGACGACTGCCACGGCGGTCTGACACGGCGCGTCGCGGGACACGCCGTCACAACGGTCCCCATAGGGTGGCGGGCAGCAATGGCCGCCATCCTGTGGATCCGGTCCGGAGCGGACGATGCGGAACGTCACCACCGTGTGGCAGTGGCGCTTTTCGTGTGACCCGCCAGGGCGCCGGATTGGCTTTACTGCCGCAGGTAGGGGCAGGATGCGTATTCGGGCGCGAGGGTCTGGCAGGCAGACCCGGGTCCGGGGACTGTCCGAGGACCCTGGCAGCATCGGCTTCGCTGTGCCCAACATGCGGCCCAGCCGCGTGGCACGCCTCATTGGCAAGAAGAACACGGGAGTACAAACATGAACCGCAGTGAGCTGGTGGCCGCTCTGGCCGATCGCGCCGAGGTGACCCGCAAGGACGCCGACGCCGTTCTGGCCGCCCTCGCCGAGGTGACCGGCGAGGTTGTCGCCAAGGGCGACGAGAAGGTCACCATCCCCGGCTTCCTGACCTTCGAGCGCACCCACCGTGCCGCTCGCACCGCGCGCAACCCGCAGACCGGCGACCCGATCCAGATCCCGGCCGGCTACAGCGTGAAGGTCTCCGCGGGCTCCAAGCTCAAGGAAGCCGCCAAGGGCAAGTAAGGCCCTGACCCGGCATGACGAGGCGGCTGCCCCGACGGGGGCGGCCGCCTTTGTCGTACCCGCGTCCCCGCACGCCCCTGCCGCAACCCCGCCGGTACGGCCGTCCGGGGGCGCTTCCACGGCCGTACGGGGCCGGAAACGGCGCCCGCCATCTCCCGGGCCGCTCCGGGCCGCGGGCGGGCCCCAGAAAGCCCTGAGGGGCGGCCACCGGTCCGGTGGCCGCCCCTCAGGCGTGGTCTACGGGCGGGGGCGCGGCGCGCCGTGGTGCCCGGGGTCCGTCAGTGGCTCAGGGCACCGTTGGGCAGCTCCACATGGCCGCCCAGTTCGACGAGCTTCTCCATGAAGTTCTCGTAGCCGCGGTTGATCAGGTCGATGCCGTGCACCCGGGAGGTGCCCTGCGCCGCCAGCGCCGCGATCAGGTACGAGAAACCGCCGCGCAGGTCGGGGATGACCAGGTCGGAGCCCTGCAGCTTGGTCGGCCCGGAGACCACCGCGGAGTGCAGGAAGTTGCGCTGGCCGAAACGGCAGGCCGAGCCGCCCAGGCACTCCCGGTAGAGCTGGATGTGCGCACCCATCTGGTTCAGCGCCTCGGTGAAGCCGAGCCGGGACTCATAGACCGTCTCGTGGACGATGGACAGGCCGGAGGCCTGGGTGAGGGCGACGACCAGCGGCTGCTGCCAGTCGGTCTGGAAACCGGGGTGGACGTCGGTCTCCAGGGCGATGGCGTTGAGCGAGCCGCCCGGGTGCCAGAAGCGGATGCCCTCGTCGTCGATCTCGAAGGCGCCGCCGACCTTCCGGAAGGTGTTGAGGAAGGTCATCATGGAGCGCTGCTGGGCGCCCCGGACGTAGATGTTGCCCTCGGTGGCGAGCGCCGCGGACGCCCAGGAGGCGGCCTCCAGGCGGTCCGGGAGGGCCCGGTGGGTGTAGCCGTTGAGCTTGTCGACACCGGTGATCCGGATGGTCCGGTCGGTGTCCATGGAGATGATCGCGCCCATCTTCTGCAGCACGCAGATCAGGTCCTCGATCTCCGGCTCCACGGCGGCGTTCGACAGCTCGGTGACGCCCTCCGCCAGTACGGCGGTCAGCAGCACCTGCTCGGTCGAGCCGACCGACGGGTACGGCAGGCGGATCTTGGTGCCGCGCAGCCGGTGGGGTGCCTCCAGGTACTGCCCGTCGGCGCGCTTCTCGATCTTCGCGCCGAACTGGCGCAGCACGTCGAAGTGGAAGTCCACCGGGCGGCCGCCGATGTCACAGCCGCCCAGGCCCGGGATGAAGGCGTGGCCGAGGCGGTGCAGCAGCGGGCCGCAGAACAGGATCGGGATCCGCGAGGAGCCGGCGTGCGCGTCGATGTCGGCGACGTTCGCGCTCTCCACGTGCGACGGGTCGAGGACCAGCTCGCCGGGCTCGTCGCCCGGACGGACCGTGACGCCGTGCAGCTGCAGCAGTCCGCGCACCACGCGTACGTCGCGGATGTCGGGCACGTTGCGCAGCCGGCTGGGCCCGCTGCCGAGCAGGGCGGCGACCATGGCCTTGGGCACAAGGTTCTTCGCGCCGCGAACCCGGATCTCGCCCTCCAGCGGGGTGCCGCCGTGGACAAGCAGTACGTCGTCAGTAGAGACGGTCATGGATCTCGCGTTCCTGGAGACGGGCAGGGCCAAGCAGAAATGGTAAGGGCGGCGGAGGGGGTGTCCGTAGGCCCGTGCAGCCTCTGACCATGTAATGGCTTTGTCACAACACGCTCCGCTACGGTCACCCTTTGATCTGTAATCGCCTTTTGGCGGAAAAGTTGCGGATTGTCTTAAATGCGCTGTGGGAAAGCCGTGTTGAAGTCGGCACTTTTCCGCTGGCGGTCCCGTGCGCCGGTGCTGCCGCCGTACGCCCTGCCCTGCGCTCGCACCGGCCCCGGCTTTGACCCCCCGCTCGGGGCGGAAGTGCGGGATCATGTGGCCATGACCGAGGTGTCCTCGCTCACAGGCCGGCTGCTCGTCGCGACGCCCGCGCTTGCGGACCCGAACTTCGACCGCGCGGTGGTGCTGCTCCTCGACCACGACGAGGAGGGCTCCCTCGGCGTGGTCCTCAACCGTCCCACCCCGGTGGGTGTCGCGGACATCCTCGCGCCCTGGGCCGCGCTGACCGGTGAGCCGGGCGTGGTCTTCCAGGGCGGCCCGGTCTCGCTCGATTCGGCGCTCGGGGTGGCCGTGGTGCCCGGCGGGGCCTCCGGTGAGAGCGGCACGCCCCCCGTGGGTAGGGGCGCCGGCCCCGGCGCCGAGGCGGGGGAGACGGCCGGCGCGCAGGTCGCCGACCGCGCGGGGGTACCGCAGGCCGAGGAGCCGCTGGGCTGGCGCCGGGTGCACGGCGCGATCGGCCTGGTCGATCTGGAGGCCCCGCCCGAGCTCCTCGCGGCCGTACTGGGCAGCCTGCGGATCTTCGCCGGTTACGCGGGCTGGGGTCCGGGCCAGCTGGAGGACGAGCTGGTCGAGGGCGCCTGGTACGTCGTCGAGTCCGAACCGGGCGATGTCTCCTCGCCCGACCCGGAACAGCTGTGGCGCGCGGTCCTGCGGCGGCAGCGCAACGAACTGGCGATGGTGGCGACGTACCCGGACGACCCGTCGCTGAACTGATCGCGGCGCGAGCCCGGGGGAGTGCCGGGCCGTCTCGCGGAACGCCGGATTTTTGTTGAGCGTTGGATTATTGTGGCGGCCTCGTCATGAGGAATTGTCAGTGCTCGTCGCTAAGGTTCGAGTGACAGGGGACGGTGCGCGGCCGCGTCGGCGGGGTCGTGCAGGACAGCGGGGGAGAGTGCCATGCACAGGCCGAGTGTGCCCGGGGACCTGGACCATCCGGAGCGGCTGTGGGCGCGGGCCGCGACGCTCGCGGTGGTCGCCGCCGCGGTGGACGACTGGGACGAATTCTCCTGGGGCAGGCACGGCCTGGAGTGCTGGAACGGCGGCGGCAGCTACTGGTGGCGCCTGAAGCTGTACGACGGCGGCCGGGCGCTGCTCTGCGGCCAGGACTCGGACGGCAGCTACACCCACAACGGCGACCGCCAGATCGACTTCCTGGCCGGCGGCCCCGAATGGCTGCCCTGGGAACAGCTGAAGGACGACGCCCAGGGGAACCTCTTCGGGTTCGTCTACTGGTGGCAGGACGGCGCCTGGGCGCGCGCACCGTATCCCGAGAAGCTGCCGGACGACGGCCTGGAGATGGCGATGAGCTGGGCCGCGCCCGGTGACGCGTCGATCGGCCGGATCGTCGACGACCTCGTGGCCCGCACGGAGAGCGAGGTCGACGCGGCGGACGCGGTCCGCGCCTTCATAGCCGCCGCCGAGGCCCGTGCGGTCGGTGCGCCGGAGATCGCCGCGCTGCTGGACGCGGTCTGCGACAAGGACTCCTGGTACGAGGTCCGGCCGGAGGCCGCGCTGGCCTTCGCCGAGAAGCTGGGCCTGACGTCCGGCGACCGCGACGGAGTGGCGGTGGCTTCGTAGGGAGGCGGCCGGCCGGCCCCGCTCACGGCCGCCCGTGTGCCCCGTCCTGCCGTCGCGAGCGCGAAGATCCGCTCGGCGGACCGAGCGTTGCCGTGAGCCCGTCCCCGTACGCGCTGCCGTGGGCGGCGGCCGTGGTGGTGGCGGCCGGTCTCGCGCTCCACCCGGCGGCGGGCCGTCGCTCCCGGGTCGTCGCGGGCGTGAGTACCCTTGGCAGCTATGAGCACTCTTGAGCCCGAGCGCGGGGCAGGTACGGGGACCCTCGTAGAGCCGACACCCCAGGTGTCGCACGGCGACGGCGACCACGAGCGCTTCGCCCACTACGTCCAGAAGGACAAGATCATGGCAAGCGCGCTCGACGGTACCCCCGTCGTGGCGCTGTGCGGCAAGGTCTGGGTCCCGGGTCGCGACCCGAAGAAGTACCCGGTCTGCCCCATGTGCAAGGAGATCTACGAGTCCATGGGCGCCGGTGGCGACAAGGACAAGGGCGGCAAGGACGGCGGCAAGAAGTAACCGCCGCCGGCCGGCCCGCCGCGGGCACGGGCCCGGACCTCTCGAGGCCCGGGCCCGCTGTCGTGCCCGCACACCACCCGGCCGCTCCGTACCACCCGGCCGCTCCGAAGGGGAATCGCGGCTCGGCGGATTGACGGACGGGTGACGGGCGGCGGCATGACGGGCAGCGGTATGACGGACGGCGGATTGACGGGCGGCGTCGTGACGGACGGCCGGATTACGGGATCGCCGGACGTCGGAATGGCCGGATTACGGGCCTGCCGGGCCGCCGGATGGCAGCATCGGCACCGACACTGCCAGTGACACCACCCGTGACACCGCCCGCGGCACGGGCGGGTGCTCTCCGTACGCCTACAGCGCCGGCCGGTCCCGGACCCGGGGGCGCGGTGGAGGACTGACGGCATGCCGGACACAGACGGCCCCACGCGACAGCCGGACACCCCCGCGGCACGACCGGCCCCCGGCGCCCCTCCCGCGCCCGGCGCCGCTCCCGGCCGCGGCCCCGGAAGCCCGCCCGGCCCCACTCCCTTACCTGGCCCCGGTAGCCCGGCCGGTCCCGGCGCCGCTCCCGTACCCGGTGCCGGTCTGATCCCCGCGCCGCTGAGCATCGACGCGGCCCCCGGCGACGCCGTCCGGCTCGGTGCGGAGACCGCGCTCGCCGCCGCACCCGGCACCGAGGACACCGCGCTCTGGCTGCGGGGCACCCTCGGTGAAGCCTTCGGCCTGCCGCTGCCGCCCGGCTCCGCCGACGCCACCGACACCCTCGCCCTGGACCTCGACCCGGCCCTCCCCGCGGAGGGCTACCGCCTGGAGGCCGACGCCCGCTGGGGCGTACGGATCACCGGCGGCGGCCCGGCCGGTGTCTTCTGGGGCGCCCAGACGCTCCGTCAGCTCCTCGGCCCGCACGCCTTCCGCCGCGCCCCGCTCGCCCCCGGGCAGCCGGCCGTCCTTCCGCAACTGACCGTCGAGGACGCCCCCCGCTTCGGCTGGCGCGGCATGCTGCTCGACGTCGCCCGGCACTTCCTGCCCAAGGACGGCGTGCTGCGCTACCTCGACCTGCTCGCCGCGCACAAACTCAACGTCCTGCACCTGCACCTGACCGACGACCAGGGCTGGCGCATCGAGATCCGGCGCTATCCGAAACTGACCGAAACCGGTGCCTGGCGCGCCCGCACCAAACTCGGCCACCGCGCCTCCCCGCTCTGGGACGAGCGCCCGCACGGCGGCTACTACACCCAGGACGACCTCCGCGAGATCGTCGCCCACGCCGCCCGGCGGCATATCACCGTCGTCCCCGAGATCGACATCCCCGGACACTCACAGGCCGCCATCGCCGCGTATCCGGAACTCGGCAACACCGACGTCATCGACACCACCTCCCTGAAGGTCTGGGACACCTGGGGCGTCAACCCCAACGTACTGGCACCCACCGACAGCACCCTGCGGTTCTACGAGCACGTCCTCGAAGAGGTCCTCGACCTGTTCCCGTCCCGTTTCGTGCACATCGGCGGCGACGAGTGCCCCAAGGACCAGTGGCGGGCCTCCGCCACCGCGCAGGCCCGGATCGCCGAACTCTCGCTGGCCGGCGAGGACGAGCTGCAGAGCTGGTTCATCCGGCACTTCGACCGCTGGCTCGCCGACCGCGGCCGGCGGCTCATCGGCTGGGACGAGATCCTCGAAGGCGGGAGTCGAACCGAAGGGCGCGCCCCTGTCGAAAGCGACGAGGAGGAGGGAGCGAGGAACGAGCGACCGCTCGACGAGGAGTGTCGACAGGGGACCCGAGCGTCCGGAGGTGAGACGACAGAATTCGGCTTGGCCGACGGCGCGGCCGTCTCCTCCTGGCGGGGCTACGCCGGCGGGATCGCGGCGGCCAAATCCGGCCATGACGTCGTCATGTGCCCCGAACAGCAGGTGTACCTGGACCACCGTCAGGACCCCTCCCCGGACGAGCCGGTGCCGATCGGCTACGTACGGACCCTGGAGGACGTCTACCGCTTCGAGCCGGTACCGCCGGAGCTCACGGCAGAGCAGGCCGCGCACGTCCTCGGCACCCAGGCCAACGCCTGGACCGAGGTCATGGACAGTCAGCAGCGCCTCGACTACCAGGTCTTCCCCCGGCTCGCCGCGTTCGCCGAGGTCGCCTGGTCGCACCTGCCGGCCCCGGCCGACCGTGACCACCAGGGGTTCCTCCGCCGGATGGCCGCCCACTACGGCCGCCTCGACGCCCTCGGTGTCGACTACCGCCCGCCCGGCGGCCCCCGCCCCTGGCAGAAACGCCCCGGAGTGCTCGGACGCCCGATCGACGGGGCGCCCCCAAACGTGTGAGCCCCGGTGCAAGGAGGGCGCCCGTACGGCCGGACCCTGGGACGGTGGTACACACGGCGGTTCCTCCCCGCACCGCCGTACCGAGCACGCCGTACGACGGGGTGCGCCCCGCCCGGGCGCACCCCCGCACCCGCACCAGGCCCCGCCGGCGGGCCCGACCGCGGACTTCACCGGAGGTGGCGGACGAATCCGGACCAGCGCCCTGTCCGGGGACGGATCGTCCCTTCGCGGACCCTCGCGCCGAGGGCCCGGGAAGATGTGCCAGAGTTGCCACGTCCGGGCTGTGAGCACGTACCGTACGGCGGAGCGGAACTGCCGGGACACCACCGGGGAAGGGGCAGCTGGCTTGACCACGCACGCACCGCACGCGTCGCACACGGTGACGTTGCCGGCCTCGCTCGACGAGGCGGTGGCGGCACTCACCGCCATGCCTGCCGCCGTGCCTGTCGCGGGCGGCACCGACCTCATGGCGGCGGTCAACGCCGGACTCCTCAGACCCGCAGCCCTGGTGGGCCTCGGCCGGATCAGCGAGATCCGCGGCTGGCAGTACCTGGACGGCCATGCGCTGCTCGGCGCCGGCCTGACCCTCGCCCGTATGGGACGCCCCGACTTCGCCGCCCTCATCCCCGGCCTGGCCGCCGCCGCGCGCGCCGCCGGCCCGCCGCAGATCCGCAACGCCGGCACCCTCGGCGGCAACATCGTCACCTCCGACCCCACGGGCGACACGCTCCCGGTGCTCGCCGCCCTGGAGGCCACGGTGATCATCGCCGGCCCCGAGGGCGCCCGCCGCGAGATCCCGGTCAGCCACCTCCTGGCGGGCCGCGAGATGCTGCACCCCGGCGAACTCGTCGGCTTCGTACGGGTGCCGCTGCTGCACGCCCCGCAGGCCTTCCTCAAGGCCACCGGCCGTACCGGCCCCGGCCGTGCCACCGCGTCGGTGGCGCTGGTCCTCGACCCCGCCCGGCGCGGGGTGCGCTGCGCGGTCGGCGCGGTCGCCGCGATGCCGCTGCGCCCCCTGGAGGCCGAGCAGTGGGTGGCCTCGCTCATCGACTGGGACGGCGAACGCGGCCTGGTGCCCGAGGCCCTGACGGCCTTCGGGGACTACGTCGCCGCCGCCTGCATCCCCGACCCGGCCCCGCCGGAGGACGGTTCCGAACCGGTGACCCTGCCGCCGGCCGCGCTTCACCTGCGCCGTACGGTGGCAGCCCTGGCCCGCCGCGCACTTGGGAGGGCGCTCTCGTGAGCGAAGACCACCGTCATCCGCAGCAGCCGCACACCGACCAGGGCTGGCAGCCGCTGCCGCAGGGCGGCGAGTACGAGTCCGAGGCCACGGCCTTCGTCCAGCTCCCGGAGGGCTTCACCACCGGGGTCTACGGCGGCCGGACGCCCGGCTACCCCACCCCGGGGGCCGACCCGCTCGCCGCGCCCGGCCACGGCTACACCCCGCCGGCGTCCTTCACCCCGCACCCGCCCGCGCCGCAGGCCCCCGAAGCGGGCACCGACCCCGCGGCCACCGGGCACTGGACCATGCCGTTCTCCGACCGGACGGCCGGCTACCCCGACCCCTCCGCCGGCTACGGCGCGCCCGCGCACGACCCCGCCCAGCAGGGCGGCCCCGCGCTCTACCAGGGCGGCGCGCCCGCGGACGCCCGTCCGTGGGGCCCGGACACCGTGGAGTGGCCGGTGGCGGGCAGCGCCGAGGCCGCCGCCTCCTGGAGCATCCCGGCGGCCGACGACGGCCTGGAGGAGTCCGGCGAGTACCTGGTCGGCGACGACCGGCTGACGGGTCACCCGGGCCAGCCGGGCACGCCGGGCCACCCCGGACACCAGGGCCCCACCGGCACCGGTGGCGCCGGCTACCAGGGCGGCTACCCGGGCTCCGGCGCGTACGAGACCACGGCCGACGCCGCCGGCACCGCCCGCACCGGCCACTGGAACTTCACCGCCGGCCTGAGCGCCACCAGCGGGGCCCCCGCGGCCGCCGAGGAGCCCCAGGAGGCCGCCCCGGCACCGACCGCGGACGGTCCCTACGGCGGCCCCCTGAACGGCGGTTACGCGCCCGGCAACGGCCTCGCGGACCACGGCCGGGCGCCGGGCCACGACCAGGACACCGGACCGGACCCCGCCGCCGGCGCGACCGGCCACTGGTCGCTGCCCGCCGACGCACTGGCCCAGTGGCCGCCCGCCCCGGAAACGGACCGGCCGTCGCACGACGACGCGGCGGCGGACCACCACGACGCCACGCACCCGCCCGCCTCCCCGGCCGCCGCCGGCGCCTGGGGGACCCCCGCGGCCGGCGAACCGGCACCGCCGCACCGGCCCGGGCACGACGCGCAGCGGCCGGACCACGCCGTACGAGAGCCCGAGCACACCGCACAACAACCGGAGCACACCGCGGAGTTCGCCGCGGCCACGGACGGGCCCGCCCCGGAGCCGTCCGCCGCGCCCGCTCCGTCACCTTCGCCGGAGGCGCCCGAGGGGCCCACCGGCGAGGAAACGGCCCCCACGGGTTCGGCGGCCCCGGCCGTCC
This sequence comes from Streptomyces sp. NPDC059649, assembly GCF_042734445.1. Classification (NCBI taxonomy): domain Bacteria; kingdom Bacillati; phylum Actinomycetota; class Actinomycetes; order Kitasatosporales; family Streptomycetaceae; genus Streptomyces; species Streptomyces sp. NPDC059649. Next base: position 88,594 of record NZ_JBHWDV010000015.1, on the reverse strand, counting down.
CCGACGACCGGCCCGCCCCGGAGGACGCGACCGCCGCCCCCGCCACCCCGGGTGACGACGACCCGTCCACCGACCCGTCCCTCACCGTGGACGACCCGGACGACCCGGCCTCCCACGACGAACACCCCGCCGCCTCCTACGTGCTGCGCGTCAACGGCATCGACCGGCCGGTCACCGACGCCTGGATCGGCGAATCGCTGCTCTACGTGCTGCGCGAGCGGCTCGGCCTGGCCGGCGCCAAGGACGGCTGCTCCCAGGGGGAGTGCGGCGCCTGCTCGGTCCAGGTGGACGGCCGGCTGGTGGCCTCCTGTCTGGTGCCCGCGGCCACCACGGCCGGCAGCGAGGTCCGCACCGTCGAGGGACTCGCGCAGAACGGCGTGCCCTCCGACGTGCAGCGCGCGCTCGCCGCGTCCGGTGCCGTGCAGTGCGGCTTCTGCGTACCGGGCATGGCGATGACCGTGCACGACCTGTTGGAGGGCAACCACGCCCCCAGCGAACTGGAGACCCGTAAGGCGCTGTGCGGCAACCTGTGCCGCTGCTCCGGTTACCGGGGCGTGCTGGACGCCGTCGAAGAGGTCGTCAAGTCCCGTGCGGAGGCCGCCGCGGCCGCCTACGGGACGGCGGACGACGAGGCCGGGGCGCCCCCGGCGGACACCGCACGCATCCCCCACCAGGCGGGCCCCGCCGACCCCATGGGCCACGCCCCGCACGACCAGCATCCGCACCCGGGAGGCTCGGCATGACCGGAACGTCCGAGGGCGCCGGCGCCGTCACCGCAACCCCCGCCGCGGGCGTAGAGATGCCCGCCGCCGACACGCCGCCGCACGGCCTGGGCGTCTCCCTGCCGTCCGCCGACGCGGCCGCGAAGACCGAGGGCACCTTCCCCTACGCGGCCGACCTGTGGGCCGAGGGCCTGCTGTGGGCGGCGGTGCTGCGCTCCCCGCACCCACGCGCCCGGATCCTGTCCGTCGACACCAAGCACGCCGCCGAGATGCCCGGCGTCCGCGTCGTCGTCACCCACGACGACGTGCCCGGGGACGCCGGGCACGGCCGGGGCACCGCCGACCGCCCGGTGTTCGCCAAGGACGAGGTCCGCCACCACGGCGAGCCGATCGCCGCGGTGGCCGCCGACCACCCCGACACCGCGCGGCTGGCCGCCGCCGCCATCGCCGTCGAGTACGAGGTCCTGGAGCCGGTCACCGACCCCCAGCTCGCCTTCGAGGCCGAACCGCTGCACCCCGACGGCAACCTCATCCGGCACATCCCGCTCCGCTTCGGTGACGCCGACGCCGTGGGCGAGGTGATGGTCGAGGGCCTCTACCGGATCGGCCGCCAGGACCCTGCCCCCATCGGTGCCGAGGCCGGCCTCGCGGTGCCCCGCCCCGACGGCGGCGTGGAGATCTACACCGCCTCCACGGACCCGCACACCGACCGCGATCTGGCCGCCGCCTCCTTCGGCCTGACCCCCGACCAGGTCAAGGTCGTGGTGACCGGCGTCCCCGGCGCCACCGCCGACCGCGAGGACCCCGGCATCCAGCTCCCGCTCGGCCTGCTGGCGCTGCGCACCGGCTGCCCCGTCAAACTGGCCGCCACCCGCGAGGAGTCCTTCCTCGCGCACCCCCACCGCCACCCGACGCTGCTGCGCTACCGCCACCACGCGGACGCCGACGGCAAGTTGGTCAAGGTCGAGGCGCAGATCCTGATGGACGCCGGGGCGTACGCGGACACCTCCGCCGACGCGCTGGCCGCCGCGGTCTCCTTCGCCTGCGGCCCGTACGTCGTCCCGCACGCGGTCGTCGACGGCTGGGCGGTGCGCACCAACAACCCGCCGTCCGGCCACGTCCGCGGTGAGGGCGCGATGCAGGTCTGCGCCGCCTACGAGGGCCAGATGGACAAGCTGGCCGCCCAGCTCGGCCTGGAGCCGCACGAGATCCGCCTCCGCAACGTCATGGCCACCGGCGATCTGCTCCCCACCGGCCAGACGGTGACCTGCCCCGCCCCGGTGGCCGAGCTCCTGCGCGCCGTGAAGGAGGCGCCGCTGCCCGAACTGCCCAAGGACAGCCCCGAAGCGGAATGGCTGCTGCCGGGCGGTCCCGAGGGCGCGGGCGAACCGGGCGCGGTGCGCCGCGGCGTCGGCTACGCGCTGGGCATGGTGCACATGCTGGGCGCGGAGGGCACCGACGAGGTCTCCACCGCCACCGTCAAGGTCAGCGGCTCGGTCGCCACCGTCATCTGCGCCGCCGTGGAGACCGGTTCGGGCTTCTCCACCCTGGCCCGGCAGATCGTCCAGGAGACCCTCGGGGTCGACGAGGTGCACGTCGCCGGCGTCGACACCGACCAGCCGCCGGCCGGCCCGGCCTGCCACGGCCGCCACACCTGGGTCTCCGGCGGTGCCGTGGAACGCGCCGCCAAGATGGTCCGCACCCAGCTCCTCCAGCCGCTGGCCCACAAGTTCGGCATGTCCACCGAGCTCCTCCAGATCAACGACGGCAAGATCACCTCGTACGACGGGGTGCTCAGCACCACCGTCGCCGAGGCCCTGGACGGCAAGGAACTCTGGGCCACCGCCCAGTGCCGCCCGCACCCCACCGAGCCGCTCGACGACAGCGGCCAGGGCGACGCGTTCGTGGGCCTGGCGTTCTGCGCCATCCGCTGCGTCGCCGACGTGGACATCGAACTGGGCACCATCAGGGTCGTCGAGATGACCGTCGCCCAGGACGTCGGCCGGGTCCTCAACCCCACCCAGCTGCGGGCCCGCATCGAGGCGGGCGTCACCCAGGGCCTGGGCGCCGCCCTGATGGAGAACCTCCGCACCACGCGCGGCCAGGTCCGCCACCCCGACCTGACCGGCTACGCCCTGCCGACCGCGCTCGACGCCCCCGACATCCGCATCGTCAAACTCGTCGAGGAACGCGACGTGGTCGCCCCCTTCGGCGCCAAGCCCGCCAGCGCCGTCCCGGTGGTCACCTCCCCGGCCGCCGTGGCCTCCGCGGTCCGCGCCGCCACCGGCCGCCCCATCGGCCGCCTCCCGATCCGCCCCCAGGCGGCCGTCGCCCAGGTGATCCAGCAGTAGCCACCCACACGAAAGCGGCCCGCCACAAAGGTGGCGGGCCGCTTCTCGTACCCCTGGAGGCCGTGGCGGGATTCGAACCCACGTAACTCGCTTTGCAGGTTTGTTGGGGCTGGTCAGGGGGCTGTGTGCCGGCGTCCGTAGTCGTTCATGGCAGGACTGGACACGTGCTGCGACGGAGTGAGGCACCAAGATGAACGACGCTGAACGGCATTGAACGAGACGGAAACTGAGACGGAGTCCGCGTCCCCGCGGTGGTCGTCCATCACGTACCAGACGTGGGCTGAGATTGCGCTGGGCCGCCAGCCAGAGCCGGCGGGCATCCGGGCCGTGGACGAGACCGTCAGACGTGCCGCGCATGGGGCAGGTGATCTAGGCTGGGCTGCTGACATGCGGCGGGCTGGCGTCGTCGCCTAGCCGGCCGTTGACTTTGATGAGCGGTGTTCCCCGCGTTGGACGAGCCGTCTTCTGTGCCACCCGGCACTGGTCAACGCGTGCGCCGAGGAATGCTATTTCCCCACTTTAGGACAAACCGGCGACTGTGTCGCCGTGGAGCTTGACATGTCCAGCGTCCCAAAAGGCGTCCAGGTAAGCTAGGGCCATGTTTGGGAAAATAGGCCGCTCGTACTTTAGATGATGGGCCAACTTAAGAAACTCATCCTTGAGTGCTTGCTCAGTAACGCCGCTTGGTTGGCCTTCCAGCATGGATCGCAAACCCTCCACCATGGAGCTTCCAAACAGCGTTTCTTCCGGATACGTCCACCGGAGATCATCCGTGAATCCAATGTAACTCTTGACGCCGATTACCGGTCTGACGACGGAACGCCCGAGGGCCAGCGCTGACTTGCATGCCATCGCGATTACCATTTTTCCCGTCAGTAGATCGGCATTATCAGAGTCGATCAAGGATTCATCGTTCCCGCGAAGGCTGTGCCAAGTGCCGTGACCGAAGAAGAAGAGAGCGTCGGGATTCTGTGTCTCAATATAAGTCTCCAATTCCTGGCGATTGCTAGGTGCTAGCGGTGTAGCTCCCGGCAGGATCACATGCATTTCCCCCGCCTCGTCTCCCACCAAGGAAGCCCACGAGGCCAGGACCTGAGCATCGTCATCATTTGCCGGAGCCACCAGCATGATGGACGCCATGACTATCACCGCGTGTTGTGTCAGGTGACGTGAAATCCTTTATTATTTCGTCAAGGGGGACGAAATTTCTCCCGTATTCGATCAATTGCAAAATCCGGGTTCCATTCTCATCGTCAAAGCCGTTTGTTACGGCCCTAGCAGCTTCCTGAGGGGATAGAACGTTTCCGCTGCCCAATTGCAGCGCAGGGCTATTCGGGGCAGGGTGAGAGTCCGCCCAGACCGCTATGGCCTCGACAACTCGTTGTTGTTCATCCGGAGTCAGCATGCGTTTCCTGGCCTCAGGTTCTCAATCGGAGGTAGGGGGAGGGGCTTCGTATTGGCCCTCATTTTGGGAAGCGATACCCTCTTTTTTCAGAGGTTCAAGTTCAAGCTTGAGGCGGTGAGTCTGCCCCCGGGTTTTGCTCGCTTTTGCACCTAGCGCCAAGACGCTGAACTTGATTCCGCCTCCGCCTTCCTTCTTTCCCTCGACGACCAGTTGCATCTCAACTTCTGCCTTGCCGAGTGCGAGCATCGGCCCGCCAGGCGCCTTTGCGGCGTTCAGCCTTGCCTTGGCGAGATCCTCGCGCAGCTGGTCCAGTACGGAGACAAGATCAATGGTGTCGTCAGGCATTGGTGCCTCCGAAGGAGGTTGCCGATCTACCTCCGAGTCTCCCACTCTGCGATAGCGGGGCAAGTCCAAGGTAGCTGGAGGTCTAAACCGGGGGTCCGGCTTTGAGCGGCTATGATGCCAAACCCAATGCCCGCACTCTAGGGGTACCTACGTAAAAATTTCGCTAACAGTGGCTCCGCGCTTAACTCTCGTCGGGCTTAAGTGAGTTGGCGGCCATTCCTTCTACCCCCGTGATAGCGCGATCACCCGGAGTTGCCATCTATGTGCGCACTGCGAAAGTAGCTGTGACGCACTGTTTGAAAATGGCTACTTTCTGAAGTTGGGTTGGGTGCTTTGGGAGCTCGGCGGTCAAACGCAAGCAGCTCCATCCTGTGATCATAAAGCCGGCCCGAAGTTCGCCGATGTTCCGGAAGGGGTAGGGGCGGAGGACTAGACGATTCTTTCTGCATGCCTGCCGGTGTGAGGCAAGGGTGCGCAAGATTCGTTTGTTACGACGAGGCAGGAGGCAGACCGCGCCGCAGCGGCGGCGCACGCCGAGCCGTGCGCTGGCCTTAAACACGACCTCAAAGGGAAAGTTATTCATGCTGTTCACGGGCTGCCTGCGGGCGTAAACCTAGATCCAACGCCGCGGAGGCAGCGAACCCTGGTGAACGGGCTCGTGCGCTGATGGATGAGACAGAGTTTGCGCAGCCCCTGTCCTGTCGTCGCCACCTGCCTTGTGTCACGAAGGGCTGTAACACTCGGGGTGACGAGAGAGGAGGACCGTGTCGTGCCTATCCATACAGGTCAACGGCCTGGCGCGACACTGCGACAGGTGCGACACCCCACAGGTGTTACAGCCTATGGGGTCCCCGAGGGAAGCCGACTCGGCTACTGCGGCAGGAATCCGGGCTTCTCTTGGCCGAGCATGCGCAGCCGCGTGAGGTAGTCCTGTGCCGCCTGTTCGGTGCTGTACCGACGCTTCATCTCGGCAGCAAGTTCGCGGCTGGTCATGATGAGTGAGGGCACCGACTGACGGTCGCCTTGGAGGGCGCGTTCACCCATGATGAGGGCTTGCTCTAGGTCGCCCTCGCGGGCAGCCGTAACTCCGAGCGTGACGCGGGCTTCCGCATTGCGCATGGGGCTGCGCTCCGTGCCGTCGAAGTCCGTTCCGGCCCTCAGAACTTCTTCTGCGAGCGTGCGCGCGAGTTTGTCTTCGCCGACCAGCCGGTAGCAGTCCATCGAGTAGAAATCGAACTTGGCGGGGTCCACCACGAAGTGGTTGTCGAGGTTCTCGGGGTGCGGCATGCCTTCGAGCAACTGGCGCCCCTTGTCCAGGGCAACCTCAACCTGCCGGCGGTCTCCGAGTCGCGCCCATGCCTTGGCTTCCTGGCCCGCAAGCTGTACCGCTACTCCGTGGTGCTTCGCTGCTTCCGCTCCCGCCTGCGCCGCCGCGATGACACCGCGATAGTCGCCAGTGGTGAGGGCGAACCATGCCCGCATTTCATGGGCCCACCCGGCTACCTCTGCGTGGTCCGATTCAGTCGCGAGCGAGAGTGCGGCCCGTCGCGTCGACTCCGCTGCGTGCCGGTCTCCGGTGTCGTACTCGACGCAGCCGACCAGGAGCGCGAGCCAGCCGGACAGCGCGAGCACCTCGCGGTGCTGGGCAAGCGTGAGGCTCTTCGTGTGCAGTTCGACGACCCGGCGCAGCCACTGCCGGCCTTCGATGAGGAGCTGTTCGCTCGGCATGAACGGATACTCCGAGCACAGCCGGTCTGTGGTGATCCGCAGTGCATCGAGTGTGGCGCCGTCGACATCGGATCGGTTGAGGCGGCTGACGATCTCCAGCGTCTCCATGCCGCTCGCCGCCAGGATCTCCCTGTCCCCGTCACGGCGTGATGGCGCCGGGAAGAGCGCGTGCGTCACGGTGCCGAAGACGGCTGCGATGATCGGCTGGTAGAAGTCGTTCGGCGTCTGGCCCGACTCCCAGCGCTTCCACTGGCGAATCATGCTGTCTTCAGCGGGCAGCTCCGTGGGAGCGTGAGCCCGCAGGGCTCGGACTGCGTCCCGCTGCGACCAGTCGCGCGCCACTCGCTCGGCAGCGATGCGCCGTGCCCACGCGGGCCTGTCGTCGGTCATACGCCCTCCTCTGAGTGCCTAGTCCGAGTCTCTCGCGTGAGCCAGGGGGACAGGGAAGGGGACAGAGGGGTGTCACCGGACATGTCCCCTGGTCCACATGGTCGTCCCCGGGCTGTCACTTACGTCACACCCTCCGTTCTCCGCATGCTGGTTGCAGATCACGCACCACCCGGCGCGGAGCGACTTTCGAGCGCTTCGAGCCGTTCAGCCAACGCCTGAATCTGGGAGCGGATTTCCTTGATGTCGTCACGCACGTCGCTGTTGGGGGCAGACCCGTCGCTGACGAAGTTGCCGAGGTTCCCGGCCGACACGATCAGTCCCTCGGTCCGGAGTGCAGATAGCCCGTTCTGGATGGTCTGGCTCGCGTATCCGAACCGGTCCATCAGCTCACGCTGTGACGGGAGCTTGTCCCCCGGCTTCATCCTCTTGATGTCTTCGCGAAGCGCGTCCGCGACCTGCACTGCTTTCGGCTTGGGCCCTCCTGTGGCAGTCATGCTCTGAGCCTACCTACCACAGCGAACTAGAGCGCATCACCCCACGGGGGTTGTGGACCACAGCAGACTAGTGCAAGCTAGTCAGTAAGCGTCGCCCAGACCCCGGGTGGCAGCGGATTGACCTGCGGGAACGCCCGGAGGGCTCCGTGAAACGGGCTCGAAGGAAGCGCCAGCTCTTTGACAACTAAATGGGGATCATGCCGCCTCTCCTCGGCCAAGTAGGCGGCGCACGCGGGTTCTGGCCCGTGTGCCGTACAGCGCGAATCGCCCTGATGGTCGTAGGCCGGGTTCGACTCCTGGTCAGGGCGCCGCCCCGCCGTATTTGCGGCCGGGGCCCGGAGCCATCGCCGTCTCACCACATGCCTGCGGTCGCTCCGGCTCCACGTCCCTCCGATCAGGAGCCCGTATGCATACCTTCATCGGCGGCCATCAGGCCGTGAATCACCTCGACTTCGTCGAACTTGCTCTCGGCACTCCGGTTGAACTGTGGCTCGGGGTAGAGGGCGAGACCGAGTTGGAGCGGGCCGCCCGTCTGGATGCGGCTCGCGACATCCTTGCCGACGACCCGACCCTTCCCGACGACGTCAGCCGGATCGCCGCCGAGGCGATTGAGGCGTACGTCCCGGAGCTGTTCAACGTCGTTCCGTTGTCCCGGCCCGCGGGCCGCCGCCGGCCGGTCACCGGCAAGGGGGCAGCGGCATGAGTGCCTCGGAAGCGAGCCTTTCCGCTGCTCATGCGGAGGTAAAGGCGGAGATCGCCCGGACCGACACGAAGACTTCGCTGCTGCTGGCCTTCGACGGTGCGTCGCTCGCCGGTGTGTGGACGGTCGCGACCGGCATCCACCTCCCGCCTGCGGCCCTGGTGGTTGGCGGGGCCGGGGCGGCCCTGCTGATCACCGCCGTGGCCGTACTGCTGCGGGCGGTGCGACCGAACCTTGGTGGTGCCCGGCCGGCGGGCTTCCCGTTGTGGGCGACGCTCACGCCGGGGGAGATCCTGGCCGACCTGGAGGGGGCGGAGAGCCGCCAGGCGCAGCACATCGCGGTGCTCTCCCGGATTGCGGTGGACAAGTTCCGCCGCTTGCGGTGGGCGGTGGACCTGACCCGAGCGGGCGGTGTGGTGCTGGTCCTCGCTGCGCTGATCGCGGTGGGAGGTGCGCTGTGAGCACCGCAGGCGACACCGTCCGCCCCGTCGCGCCAAGTCTGAGCCGCTTGGAGACCGCGCTGCTGGCGGCCGTGACAGTGCTGGGAGTGGGAGTCGGCGGGCTCGGTCTGGCGTCCTCCTTCCAGGCGGTTTCCGCGGCTGGCGCCCGGTGGGGGTTCGCCACACCGCAGATCCTGCCGATCGGCATCGACATCGCCATCCCGGTGTTCACGGCGGTCAATCTGTTCTTGATCCGTATGGACATGCCGCTGACCTGGGTGCGATTCGTGCCCTGGGCACTGACCGCGGTGACGTGCTGGTTGAACGTCGCGGCCGGGCACTCGCTGTCGGCGAAGGTCGCTCACGGCACGATGCCGCTGCTGTGGGTGGTTCTCTCCGAGGTAGCCGCCCACATCTACGCCTCCCGCATTGGCGCCGTGACCGGCCGACGGATGGAGAAGATTCGCCGCTCCCGTTGGCTGCTGGCCTTTCCTTCCACGTTCGCGCTGTGGCGGCGGATGACGCTGTGGGAGATCACGTCCTACTCCGAGGCTCTGGAGCGTGAGCGGGAGCGGCAGTTGCGCCGGGCCGAGCTGCGGGAGCGGCACGGCTGGCGGTGGCGATCGCAGACCCCGCGTCGGGAGCGGGTGCTGCTGAAGCTGGGTGAGCTGACCCCGATCAGTCAGGAACTGTCCCCACCCCTCGGTCCTGAGGCGCCGGAGACACAGCCGGAGGCACCCAAGCCGCCGCGCAACCGCACCACCCGAGCCAAGTCCAAGGCCAAAGGGGCCAAAGCGCAGCGGACCCCGGCGGAGCTGCTGGCCGAGGCGCGTGAGGCCACGGCTAAGTGGGCCGATGACGCGGTCAACGCCGAGGCGATTCGCACCACCCTGCACTGCTCGGCAGCCAACTCCCGCATCCTTCGTGACGCACTGCTGAGCGAGCGCGCCGAAGCCGCCCGCTTCCGCCCCGAAGCCCGACCCGTCGAGGCCCCCTACCAGTCCGCCGAGACCGAGCACAGCGAGGGAGCAGCAGCATGAGTGCCGAGAGCCTTACCCGCCTGGTGCCCGCGATCAGCACCCTTGACCGCCTGGCGGACACCTTCGGGCACCTGCCGGCCACCGACATGAGTGTCCACACCGCGTACGACCCGCAGCTTCGACGCGACCGCGCGGCCGTGGTGATCAGCGTGCACGACGGGTTGTCTGACTTCGAGCTGTGGCGCGAAGCGCTGGGCATCCGGCCCGAGGCTGTGACCTATCGGCTGCTGCCTACGGGGGAATCGCTGACTGCCGAGACGGAGTGGGACGGCACCTGGGTTGAGGTCCACGGCTACGGCCCGCCGCCGGTCACCGACGCGCTGACCATGAAGGCGGTAGCGGCATGAGCACCCTGTTAACGGCCATGGCTGCCGCCGGTCCGCTGGCTCTCGGGTGGAGTCTCCACACGCTGTGGATGCGCCGTCGCCTGAACGTCGCCCGCCGTGATCCGCTCACGGGTCTGCGGACCCGCGAAGGCTTCACTCACCGCGCCAAGGCTCTGCTGAAGGACCGGCGGGCTGTGGTGGTGCTGGCGGACGTGGACCGCTTCAAGCAGATCAATGACGACCACGGCCACGCGGCGGGTGACGCGCTGCTGAAGGCGACTGCGGAGCGGCTCGCCCACTACGTCGGCACTGCTGGCGTTGTTGGGCGGCTCGGTGGGGACGAGTTCGCGGCGGTACTTATCGACCGCGACGGTACCGCCGGGGAACTGCTCGCCGTCCTGCACCGTGTGCTCGCCCGCCCCGTCGACGGCCTGGATCCGGCCGTGCACACCACGGTCTCGCTGGGCTGGGTGAGGGCCGCGGAGCACCCCGGCGAGGAGATGTCGGGGTTGCTGCGGCGGGCGGATGAGGGCATGTATGCGGCCAAGCGAGCCCGTGCCGCTGCCCGCCGGCCGGGGCTCGGTGGTCTGCTCGCTGCTTTGGCCGGACGTCGGGCCGGGCGCCGGGCAGCCCGCGCCGCCATGCCGGTGGCGGGGGTGGCGGCGTGGGGTCTAAACCGATCGCCGGCGCCTGCCTCTTCCGCGCCGTCATGGCGGCCGCGGGGTGGCGCTGCCAGTGCACCGGAGCGTGCGGTCAGCCGCACGCCCAGTCCGACGGGCGGTGCCCGCGTCAGCACGACGGCTATGTCGGCAAGCACGGCGGCCCCGTACGGCTGATGGCCGCCCCGACTGACCTGACCATCACCGACCGCCAGGCTGCCGGTCTCCTCGCTGGGGAGCTGCGGGCCTGGTGCCCCGGCTGCCTCGCCGCCGCCCGGCGGATGGCGAAGCAGCAGATCTCTATCCCGACCACGGATCAGTGCGGCCTGTTCGACCTGTAGTCGACGGGGCCCGGTCACAACCGACCAAGACAGCGGCCGGGCCCCGTCACCCTCCCGATGGAAGGAAGCTTCAGTGAAGCACCCCGACGACGAGAACGAACTGTTCAACCGGCTCGAAGCCGAAATGACCGGCCCTGAGTCGGGCGATGTGGTCGACCTGAACAAGGCGCGCGCCGCCCGCACCGAGTCGACCGACCCCACCCCCGACCGGTCGCCCGACTCCCGCGCGACCGAGTCGGCCGATCCGAAGGCGGGGGAGTCGGACGACTCCCGCCCGACTCTGGTGGACCGTCCGGTGCCGACCGAGTCGGGCCCGGGACTCCTCGACCGGATCAAGGGCGCCAAGCGACTCGACGTCATCCCGCCGTGGATGAAGTCGCGTGCGGAGTTCAAGGAAGCAGCGGGCTGGATCGCCGGGCACGTCGGTCACACCGCCGCTTTCCACGGCCTGCGCGTCCCCTTCCTCTACGCCCCCAAGCTCGTCTGGCGCTCTCCCCGCGGGGCCCTGAACACCCTGGCTAAGATCGGCCGTTGGGCCGTGGACGCCGAGGGTGAGCCGCTGCGGCAGGCCGAGGCCCGGCGCGAGAACTCCGAGATCTACCTCAAGCTCTCCCGCCAGCGCGACCGCCGCGTACGTCTCCGCGTCCTCGTGACCCTCCTCGGAGCCCTCATCACGCTCGCCGGGATCCTCTACCTGGTCTACGGCGCCGACCCGGTCACCCAGTTCATCGCCACCCTGGTGGGAGTGCTGACCTTCGGCTGGCTGGGCGCGCCGGCCGATGCGCCGCTGGCAACGCGGGCGGTCATCAAGAGCGAGGTACAGAAGCTCACCAGCGACATCGTCATCAAGGCCATGGCTTCCATCGGCATCGGCCAGATCGCCTCCGCGGTCGCCAAGGGACAGGACGGCATCAAGTTCGTCTCCCCGATCACCCGTGAGGGGCCGGGCTGGCGGGCGGACATCGACCTTCCCCTGGGCGTCACGGTCGCCGACGTCGCCGACCGCCGCGCCCGACTCGCCTCCGGTCTGCGGCGCCCGCTGGGGTGCGTGTGGCCCGAGGCCGACCCCAACGAGCACGAGGGCCGACTCATCCTCTGGGTCGGGGACCGGGACCTTTCCAAGACCGGCATCGTCAAGTGGCAGCTGGCAGGCGCCCGGCGTCACGACATCTTCAAGCGCATTCCCTTCGGCATCGACCCGCGTGGTCGGGCCCAGTCGGTTCCGCTCATCCAGCACAACGTGCTCGCTGGGTCGCAGCCCGGTCAGGGCAAGACCGCCTCGGTGCGCGTGCTCGCCTGCGGTGCGGCCCTGGACCCGTCGGTGGAATTGTGGCTGCACGAGAACAAGGGCACCGGTGACCTGGACTCCCTCGCCTGCGTCTCGCACCGGTTCGTCTCCGGCATCGACGACGAGTCCATCAAGTACGCGGCTGATTCCCTCAAGCTGCTGCGCGAGGAGGTCATGCGCCGGGCCGCGGCCATTAAGAAACTGCCGCGGGATCTGTGCCCCGACAAGCGCATCACCCGCGAGATCGCCGACAAGCGCTCGCTGAAGCTCTGGCCGCTCGTCGCCATCTTCGACGAGTGCCAGAACCTCTTCGCCCACGCCAAGTACGGCAAGCAGGCAGGCGAGGACGCCGAGTTCATCATCAAGCTCGGCCGCGCCCTGGGCGTGATCCTGGTCCTGGCCACCCAGCGCCCGGACAAGGACTCGCTGCCCACCGGCATCAGCGGCAACGTCTCCATCCGCTTCTGTCTCCGAGTCGCCGGCCAGGTCGAAAACGACATGATCCTGGGCACCAGCGCCTACAAGAACGGCGTCCGCGCCACCGCCTTCCGCCCCGAGGTTGACGCCGGAAACGGCTACCTCGCCGGAGCCACCGCACTGCCGGTCGTCGTGCGCACCGCCTACCTGGACGACAACGCCACCCACACCATCGCCCAACGCGCCCTCGCACTGCGCAAGGCCGAGGGCACCCTGTCCGGCTTCGCGCTCGGCGAGGACACCGAGACCCCGGCCGGGCCGACCTACGACCTGCTCGCCGACATCGCCGCCGTAGTCCCGCTCAGCGAGGAACGGGTGTGGAACGAGCGGATCGCCGCCCGGCTCGCCGAGCTGCGCCCGGAGGTCTACGGCGGATGGAAGGGCGAGAACGTCACCAGCGCCCTCAAGCCCTACGGCATCAAGACCCGCGATGTCGCCGGCATGACCGACGACGGCACCCGCACCACCCGCCGCGGCATCACCCGTGCCGACCTCACCAAGGCAATCGCGGAGCGTGACGAAAACCGGGGCGCCGCATAGTCCCTGCGGGGTGCTGCCGGTAGCAGGGTCACCTGCTACCGGTAGCACCCCACATCCCACTCCACCAGCGATCTAGCGCATAGCACCCCACCAGCGGAAACCTCGAAAACCGCCCTGGGAGGGCCCTCATGACCCCCATCGCTGCTGCTGTCACCTGCCTGATGGTCGTCACGTTCTGTTACGCAGCTCTGTGTGTGATCAGCCCGTTCGGCAACTGCCGCAAGTGTCGTGGACTGGGCTTCCAGACCAAGACCGACCGCAAGGGCCGCCTCAAGCGCGGCAAGGACTGCCGCCGCTGCAAGACCACCGGCAAGCGCATCCGACTCGGCCGCTGGCTGTTCAACCGCACCCAGCGGATCTACCGCGACGGCACCCACTAACCATCGGAAGGAACCCCGCTGTGGCCCTCACGATCCCGCTCGTCCTGCTCTTCGGCGTCGTCCTCGCCCTGCTCATCCGCTTCAAGGCCCTCGGCGCCGGAGCCGCCGTCATCGCGGTGCTCTTCGGCTTCTACCTCGCCGACACCGGCGCCCGCCACACCATCAACCAGCTCATCTCCTCCCTCGCCCACGCCATCGGCAACTGACCCAACGGAGACCACCATGACCGCCACGACCGCCGGGCCCACCGCCCGCCACTGGCTAGCGGCAGCAACCCCGAAAGCCGCACCCGCCGTCGCCACCTCCACCGTGCTGATCCTCGCCCGCATCTGGAACGCCAACGGCGCCGAACACTCCGTCGGCAACGCCGCCTTGATGACCGTGCTGGCTGCCGCAGCGGCAGCGGCCGGCGCGTGCGCCTCGGTCGGACACGCCGGTGATGGCGTGCTCGCCGGAACGGCGTTCGCCGCGTCCGGCGGGCTCGCGCTGGCAGGTGTCGCCGGGTACGCCGACGGGCTCTCGCTGCCGCTGGTGCTGTGGGCTCTGGCGACCGTCATCGCCTACGCGCTGGCGGCCCGCTACTGGCGCACCGACCGCCGCGAAACTGTCGCCCACGAGCGGCACGTCAGCGAGCAGCGCGAGACGCGCGCCCACATCGAACGTGTCGAAGCCCTGCGTGCCGGAGCCCAGATCGAAACCGCCCGAGTCGGCGCAGCCTACGCCGATCAACTCGCCACGGCCTTGGTCACCCGCGCCATCTTGCCCGGCTTCGACCCGGCCGCACTGACCAAGGCCGGTCTGCCCGAACTCCCCACCTCCACCCACCCCACCGAAAGCGAGTGATCCCCATGTCTGTGGGCGAGACCCCCATCACCATCGTCGGCAACCTGGCATCAGACCCGGAACTGCGCTTCACCAACACCGGCGACGCCATTGCCAGGTTCTCCGTCGCCTCCACCCCGCGCAGCTACGACAAGGCCACCGGCCAGTGGCGCGACGGTACCGCGATGTTCCTGCGCTGCACCGCCTGGCGCGACCTGGCCAACCACGTCGCCGAGAGCCTGACCAAGGGCATGCGCGTGGTCGTCACCGGCCGCCTGCGCCAGCACAACTGGCAGACGGACCAGGGTGAGAACCGCTCGATGCTCGCCCTGGAAGTAGACGACATCGGCCCCTCGCTGCGCTTCGCCACGGTCAAGGTCGACCGCGTCCAGCGCAACGGTGCCACCACCGGCCCGGCCACCGACGCGTGGAACACCGCCGCCCCGCCCACGGCTGGGTCCGCCCCGGCCTCCGGGGCGGGGTTCAGCGACGAACCGCCGTTCTAGATACGCCCGGGGTGGGCGCCGTCTCACCACAAGCCTGCGCCCACCCCGGCTCTCCGTGTCCCTCCAAAGAAACAGGAGAACTTCCAGCATGACGCAACCGTGCCCCTCCGACCAGCTCGCCTCTGCGCTCGACGCGGCGTCGCGTGGCTGGCGCGTCTTTCCTCTCATCCCCGGCGGCAAGCGTCCGGCCGTGTCCGACTGGGAGCCGCGCGCTACCACCGACCCAGACCGGCTCGCCGTGGCGTGGTCCGTCGCCGCGTTCAACGTCGGCATCGCCACCGGCCCCTCCGGGCTGATCGTCATCGACCTGGACCGACCCAAGCACCCCGGCGACATCCCGCCGGCGCGTTGGGCCGACCACGGGGTCACCGATGGTGCCGATGTCCTCGCCGTGCTCTGCGAGCGCCACGGCCGGCTCTTCCCCGCCGACACGTACACCGTTCGTACCTGGAGCGGTGGCACGCACCTGTACTTCGCCGCACCCGAGGGCGAGCCCCTGCGCAACACCGCCGGGGACAGCACCCGGGGGCTGGGCTGGAAGGTCGACACCCGCGCCGTCGGCGGACTCGTCGTCGGCGCCGGCAGCACGTTCGCCCGGAAGCCGTACACGGTGGTTCACCACGCCCCCGTGGCCCCGTTGCCGGACTGGCTCGCCGACCTACTGCGTCCGGCTCCGCTACCTCCACAGAGGCCCGTCACGGTTGCCCTCGCTGCCCGGGACCGGCGCTCCGCGTTCCTGCGCTCCGCCGTCAACGGCGAGGTGGCCCGCGTCACCGGCTCCGGCCCGAACGAACACAACAACAGCCTCTACATCGCCTCCGTCGCACTTGGGCAGCTTGTCGCCGGGGGAGAGCTGGGCGAGCACGAGGTGACCGACTGGCTCCTCACGGCAGCGCTCAGCGTCGGCCAGGGCGAGCGCGAGGCACGGCGCACCATCGCGTCCGGACTCCGCGCCGGAGGCCGGCGCCCTCGGACGGTGGCGGCATGACAGGTCCGGAGCCGCTCAGCCCCCAGCACCTGCATTCCGTCCCTGCCGAGCCGCCCGCCCCACGGGAGCAGGCAGCACAGGTACGGCAGCGCACCGCATGGACCGCAGCGGAACTCATGGCCACCGAGTTCCCCGACCCCAAATGGGCCGTGCCCGGCATGCTCTCCGAGGGTGTCAATCTGCTCGCCGGACCGCCCAAAGTGGGCAAGTCTTGGCTGTCCCTCGGGCTCGGGCTCGCCGTCGCCTCCGGCGGCAAGGCATTCGACACCGTCCCCGTCGAGGGCGGGCCGGTGCTCTACCTCGCGCTTGAGGACACCCCGCGCCGTCTCCAGACCCGCATGGGCAAGATTCTGCAAGGCAGCTCGGCCCCGGCCGGTCTCACCCTGGCCACCCAGTGCCCGCCGCTTCCCCAGGGCGGCAACGAGGCCATCGCGAACTGGCTCGACCGCAACCCGGACGCGCGCATGGTCGTCATCGACGTGTTCGCCAAGATGCGCGGTGCCTCGTCGCCGGGTGCGTCCGCGTACGACGCGGACTATGCCGCCGTCGGCCACGCCAAGCGGCTCGCAGATCACTACGGCGTGGCGATCGTGCTGGTACACCACGTCCGCAAGGCAGGCTCGGACGACTTCCTGGCCGAGGTCTCCGGCACCAACGGGCTCGCGGGCGCCGCAGACGCCACGCTCGTACTCAAGCGGGCTCGCGGCAAGGCGGACGGGGTCCTACACGTCACGGGCCGCGATGTGGACGAAGCCGAATACGCGCTTCAGTTCCACGCAGCCGCCGGCGCCTGGCAGTTGCTCGAAGGGCCAGCCACCGACCACACCATCGGCGACACCCGCGCCGAGATCCTGCGGCACGTCCGGAGCAACCCCGGCGCCAAGCCGAAGGACATCGCTGCGGACACGGGCCTGGAGTCCAGCCTCGTACGCCAGACGTGCTCGCGCATGGTTGCGGATTCCCAGCTTGTACGTGCCGATGGCGGCTACCGCACTCCGGACTACGGGGGTGCGGCATGAGTGTCACACCTGTCGCACTGTCACATGTCATAGCTCAGAGGAAGGAAGACGCCGTGAGCGAGGCGACCGAGATGGGCAGGCCGGACTTTGACCCCACGCTGGCACTTCTGACCGTCGAAGAAGCGGCCCGTCGTCTCCGTATCGGTCGCACGACGTGCTTCAACCTCATCCGCTCCGGCGAGCTGGAATCCGTTCCCGTCGGGCGCCTGCGACGCGTCCCCCCGGAAGCCGTGACTGAGTACGTCACGCGGCTCCGTCAGTCCTGCCGTTCGACCACCGCCCCCGCTGTTTGAGGAGTCGCACATGGCAGAGGAGAACAAGAAGCGCACCCGCCAGCCGAATGGCCGATCGTCCATCTACCTCGGCAAGGACGGAAAATGGCACGGCCGGGTGACCGTAGGCGTGCGAGACGACGGCAAGCCGGATCGCCGCCACGTCGAACGCAAGACCCGCGCGGAGGTCACCGAAGCCGTACGGGAGCTGGAGAAGCAGCGCGATGCCAAGACCGTGCGCAAGCCGGGCAAGCCCTGGACGGTTCAGGCGTGGCTGACGCACTGGATTGAGAACGTCGCTCCCCTCTCCGTCAACGACAACACGATGGTGGGGTACGGCGTTGCCGTGCGGAAGCACCTCATCCCCGGCTTGGGCGCCCACCGTCTCGACAGGCTCAAGCCCGAGCATATCGAGGCGTTCTACGCCAAGATGCAGGCCAACGGCAGCAAGGCCGCGACTGCTCACCAGGTGCACCGAACCTTCCGCACTGCTCTCAATGAGGCCGTACGGCGCGGCCATCTCGGCAGGAACCCCGTTCAGTTGGCCAAGGCGCCGAAGACGGGGGAGCACGAGGTGGAGCCCTACAGCGTGCAAGAGGTGCAACGGTTGCTGAAGGCCGCTGACCGGCACCGCAACTCCGCACGCTGGGCCGTCGCCCTCGCCCTCGGGTTGCGCCAAGGGGAAGTACTGGCGCTGAAGTGGGAGGACGTGGACCTTGGCGGTGGGTTCATCGTGGTCCGCCGTAGTCGCCACCGGCCGCAGTACGCCCACGGGTGCGTGGAGCCCTGCGGCCGCAAGGCGGCTGGGTACTGCCCGCAAAGGCGACGCACCAACCCGGAGATCTCTGCCACCAAGTCGTGTGCTGGCCGCCGCGCGGTCGGCCTCCCTGAACAGCTCGTTGACCTACTCCGTGCCCACCTCAAGGCGCAGGAAGCGGAGCGGCAGGCAGCCGGGAAGCGATGGGAGGAGAACGGCCTGGTGTTCCCGGACGAGCACGGCCGTAGCCCCTCCCACCGCCGGGACTGGTCTGAGTGGAAGGGACTTCTGGCAGAGGCCAAGGTGCGGGACGGCCGGCTGCACGACGCCCGCCACACGGCCGCGACGGTGCTGCTGATCCTTGGTGTTCCCGAGCGCGCCGTCATGGGCCTCATGGGGTGGTCGACCACCGCCATGGCTGCTCGGTATCAGCACATGGTGGACAGCGTCCGGAGTGGCATCGCCGCGCAAGTTGACACACTGATCTGGGAAAAGAACAGGTCCCTTGATGTGGTGGATGCCGAGAAACTGACCGGCCACTGATCTGAGGGTGGAGGTGGCCGCGCGCACCAGGTCGGTTCCTCGTGGCCACCCCACCATCCGATGACCCGAAAAATACTTCCCACCATTTAAGCCGCTACTGTCCCCTTCGAGGCGCGCGCTCGCTACGCTATCGGGAGGTTAGGTTGGGGGGCGCATGGAGTTCTTAGGTGGAGCTGGACGCCAGTGGCGAAGGACGAGAAGGCTGCATCTCCGCAAGGCAGTAGAGACCGACGAGCGACCTACGCCGTACGCCTCAGATGCGAAAGTGCGTGCTACTCGCCGCGCATGGCTGGCCAAGCGCGTATTTTCTGAGGCCGCAGCTCTGAACTCCCGCGTGTGGTGGGATGATCCTGACTACCGGGCGCACCTGCAGGGGCTTTTGGTGGCTGCCGAAGTGCTCCGAGACCACCTGGTAAGGGTTGGTTCGCACCGCATTTGCAACCCAGATAGCCTTTGGCGCCTCCTTGTCGAGCTTCACATTATTCGTGATGACGTCATGCCTGACAGCGACAGAGATGTGGCTGATGTCGCTGTCCTTTTCACCGAAAGACTTAACCTGCTGGCCCTCGATATTGACCAACGTCGGGAGGTTAAGCTACTAAGCGAGCAGATCCGCGAGGTTCTCTCGCGACAGCCTTGGGCCTCTTCAGTTGAGCCCGACTCCCGTCAACCGCACCACCCGGAAGACGTGAAAGCAGCAGCTCTTGCAGCCGAGGAGACTGTCGAACATACCCTCGCGCGCCTTCTTCTGCGGCTTGGTCCACCGCCCGAGTCGACAGATGTTGATTACACCCCAGCAGGCCGTGGTGGCGGAGGCGCGCAGCAGTGAGCATCGAGAACAGCAGTACCGCGCCAGCTCCACGGGACGACGACCCTCTGGTATCTGCTGGGCTAGAGATTGCTATGAAGTGGGGACAGGCGTTCGGCGGGCCGGAACAACTGCAAGTAGCGTTAGCAGCTCTGGAACCGCAACTGAAACGTGAGCACCAGATTCGCATCAAGCAACTGGATATGCAGACAAAGAAAGCCGAACGGCAGACGCGTGAGGCTCGCGAGATACGGCAGCACCGGTTCCGTATGGCCAGCTTGATCGTCGGGTCGGTGCTGAGCATTGCGATGCTTGCAGCAGGCGTCTACGTTGCCAAGGACGCATGGTGGCTCGCATCGCTGCTTTGCGGACCGAGCTTGATCTCCATGGCCGCGATCATCATCTTGCGGCGCCACGATAATGAAGCGATGAAGGCTGTCGCGGACGCCGCAAAGCGAGCCACGAGCGCAGCTGCGCAGTCACAGGTGCCGTAAGGCGCATGATGCGCTGGGTCGCCGGGGTAACTGAGACGGGAACTGAGACGGACGACGAAAGGGCGGCACCTCTGCGGAGGTGCCGCCCTTTCGTTTTGCCTGGTCAGGCAGACAGAGGCCGTGGCGGGATTCGAACCCACGTAACTCGCTTTGCAGGCGAGCCCCTGAACCACTCGGGCACACGGCCGGGTTGCGGTGTGCTGCCGACTCTAGGCCGTGCGGCAGGGGGCCCGGCAAGGGTGCGGGGCGGGCTGCCACGAGGCTGCAACACGGCGCAACAAATCGCTGCGCGGCGCCTCCCACGTACCTGTCTGCGGCGCCGCGGGGCCTCTCGCCGTTGCTCCCCCACTGCCTAAAGGGCGTGGGAGGTACCCCCGGCGGCGGGCTGGGTGATTGTTGGGTGCGGTGACGGTCCTCCGGGGCCTTGTTCGTGGACTGCTTCGCTTTACGCTCCGCCTTCGCTCCTTAATTGAGCCCCTGGAAGCGAAGCCCACGAACAAGGCCCCTCCGGCCCGTCCCCTCCCGTGAGTGGGTGAAAAAACGTTGGGTGGGGGTGGGTGCCGGCGGTGAGGTGACTGCGTGTGGGAAAGGTCACAGGCTCCGGAGAGAGTAGGCCCGCCCCCACTCACCTTTTCCACCCACCAACGGGAGGGGACAGACCGGAGGACGAAGTCTGTAGGGCTGTCACCGCACCTGAAAACACCACGCCCGCCGCCAGGCGTAACGGTGAGCAAGCCCAACGGCGGGACAGCCAGGTACGTGGGAGGCGCCGCACAGCGCAACGGCGAGCAACACCCGCGGCGGGACGGCCAGGTACGTGGGAGGAACCGCAAACGCCGCCCCCGGTACGCTGGCGCGGTTGCCGAGAGCCGAGTTCAGCCGACGGAGACCGTGACTACCACCACCAGCGCCACCAACAGCCATCACCTGTCCCCGGCCTTCCCGGGGCGGGCCCCCTGGGGTACCGCGAACAAGCTGCGTGCCTGGCAGCAGGCGGCCATGGACCGGTACATCCAGACGCAGCCGAGGGACTTCCTCGCCGTCGCGACGCCGGGGGCCGGTAAGACGACCTTCGCGCTCACCCTCGCGTCGTGGCTGCTGCACCACCACGTCGTGCAGCAGGTGACCGTCGTCGCGCCGACCGAGCACCTGAAGAAGCAGTGGGCGGAGGCGGCGGCCCGGATAGGGATCAAGCTCGACCCGGAGTACAGCGCCGGCCCGCTGGGCCGCGAGTACCACGGCGTCGCGCTGACCTACGCGGGCGTCGGTGTCCGCCCCATGCTGCACCGCAACCGCATCGAGCAGCGCAAGACCCTGGTGATCCTCGACGAGATCCACCACGCCGGCGACTCGAAGTCGTGGGGCGAGGCATGCCTGGAGGCGTTCGAGCCGGCCACCCGGCGCCTCGCGCTGACCGGTACGCCGTTCCGGTCCGACACCAACCCGATCCCGTTCGTGACGTACGAGGAGGGGAACGACGGGATCCGGCGGTCGTCCGCGGACTACACGTACGGCTACGGCAACGCGCTCGCCGACGGCGTCGTGCGGCCGGTCATCTTCCTCTCCTACAGCGGCAACATGCGCTGGCGCACCAAAGCGGGCGACGAGATCGCGGCCCGGCTCGGGGAGCCGATGACCAAGGACGCGGTCTCGCAGGCGTGGCGGACCGCGCTGGACCCGCGCGGCGACTGGATGCCGAACGTGCTGCGCGCCGCCGACCAGCGGCTGACCGAGGTCCGCAAGTCCATCCCGGACGCCGGCGCGCTGGTGATCGCCTCGGACCAGGAACAGGCCCGGGCGTACGCCAAGCTGATCCGGGAGATCACCGGGCACGGCGCCACCCTGGTGCTGTCCGACGACTCCGGAGCCTCGCAGCGGATCGACGACTTCTCGGCTTCGCAGGACCGCTGGATGGTGGCGGTGCGGATGGTGTCGGAGGGCGTCGACGTGCCGCGGCTGGCGGTGGGCGTGTACGCCACGACGATCTCCACACCGCTGTTCTTCGCACAGGCCGTGGGCCGCTTCGTACGGTCCCGCAAGCGCGGCGAGACCGCCTCGGTGTTCCTGCCGACCGTCCCGATGCTGCTCGGCTTCGCCAACGAGATGGAGGTCGAGCGCGACCACGTGCTCGACAAGCCGAAGAAGGACGGCGAGGAGGACCCGTACGCCGAATCCGAGAAGGAGATGGAGGAGGCGAACAAGGAGCAGGACGAGGACACCGGGGAGCAGGAGCAGTTCTCGTTCGAGGCGCTGGAGTCGGAGGCGGTCTTCGACCGGGTGCTCTACGACGGCGCCGAGTTCGGCATGCAGGCGCACGCGGGCAGCGAGGAGGAGCAGGACTACCTCGGCATCCCCGGGCTGCTGGAGCCCGACCAGGTGCAACTGCTGCTGCAGAAGCGGCAGGCCCGGCAGATCGCGCACAGCCGGAAGAAGCCGGACGCGGAGGCGGACCTGCTGGAGATCCCGGCCGAGCGGCGGCCGGTGGTCACGCACAAGGAACTGCTGGAACTCCGCAAGCAGCTGAACACGCTGGTGGGCGCGTACGTCCACCAGAGCGGCAAACCGCACGGGGTGATCCACACCGAGCTGCGGCGGGTGTGCGGCGGGCCGCCGAGCGCGGAGGCCACCGCCGGGCAGCTGAACGAGCGGATCAAGAAGGTCCGGGAGTGGGCCACGCGGATGCGGTGAGCCTCCCGGGCCGGGCCCCGGTGCGGCCGTGTGCCGTACCGGGGCCCGTTCGTCGTCCTTCCTCGTTCGTCGTCCTTCCCTGTTCGCCCGCGGCCGTCCCGTAGTGGTGCGCCGCGGTTACGGGCGGGGTCATCTCGTAGCCCTCGCTGAAACACCGGACGTCCCGCAGAAGCCCTGCTGAAACCCTTCCGGAGCCCTTCGGGGTGGACCAAACGGGATATTCCGGGCGTGAAAGACCGGATTCTGGACGCACCCTTCCGCTGACCGGACTGGCTCGCTACTGTCCCGGTCACGCACACGCCCCGTGGCAGCGCCGCCGCGGAGCGCAGCCGGTGCCATGCGGCCGGCGGCCTCTTGAGCGCGCTGCTCCGGGACTCGCAGCACGCCGTGTCGAGCGCCGCCACTCACACCAGGAGGGCGTCGTGACCGCAGAGACCTCCCAGACGCTCGACCGAGGACTGCGCGTCCTCAAACTCCTCGCCGACACCGACCACGGGCTGACCGTCACCGAGCTGTCCAACAAGCTCGGCGTCAACCGCACCGTCGTCTACCGACTGCTGGCCACCCTGGAGCAGCACGCCCTGGTGCGCCGCGACATCGGCGGCCGGGCCCGCGTCGGCCTGGGCGTCCTACGCCTGGGCCGGCAGGTCCATCCGCTGGTCAGAGAGGCCGCGCTGCCCGCGCTCCGGTCACTGGCCGAGGACGTGGGCGCCACCGCGCACCTCACCCTCGTCGACGGCACCGAAGCGCTGGCCGTCGCCGTGGTGGAGCCGACCTGGACCGACTACCACGTGGCCTACCGGGCCGGCTTCCGGCATCCGCTGGACCGCGGGGCCGCCGGCCGGGCGATCCTCAAGGCCCGCCAGGGACGCCTCCAGGACGCCGGACTCGCCCTGACGCACGGGGAGTTGGAGGCCGGCGCCAGCGGTGCGGCGGCGCCGCTGCTCGGGGTGAGCGGCATCGAGGGCAGCGTGGGCGTGGTGATGCTCTCCGACACCGTCTCCGAACGGGTCGGGCCACGGGTGATCGACGCCGCCCGCGAGGTCTCCGAGGCACTGCGCTGAGCCGTGCACCGTGCTGGGCCGTGTATCGCGCTGGGCCGTGTATCGCGCTGTGCCGTGTACTGCGCAGTACACGGCCCAGCGCAGTACCGCTGGTGGGTGCCGCCCGGCTCCGAGTGTGAAGGGGCGGTGGTCGTGTGGTGAGCCCGCAGCGGCTTACGGGCCTGGTGGGGCGGGGGTCAATTAGGGTGGCGGGGTGTCTTCCCGCGCCCGCGCCCTGGCGGTCTGCACCGCCCTCGTCCTCGCCCTCCTCGTCACCGCGGCCCTCGCTCCGCTGCCGTACTCGGTGGCGTATCCGGGCATGACGGCGAACGTCCTCGGCGACGACAAGGGCAAACCGGTGATCACGATCAGCGGGGCGGGGACCCGGAAGACCAGCGGGCAGTTGCGGATGACCTCGATCGTCGCCACCGGCCCGGAGGCCTCCGTCCATCTGGCGGACATCCTCAAGGGCTGGTTCCGCTCCGACGAGGCGGTGATGCCCCGGGAGGCGGTCTACCCGGTGGGCAACAACACCGAGGAGATCGCCGAGCACAACGCCCGGCAGATGAAGGAATCGCAGGACAGCGCCACCGAGGCGGCGCTCGGGCAACTCGGCAGGTCCCCGAAGGACGTCAAGGTCAAACTGAGCCTCGCGGACGTCGGCGGGCCCAGCGCCGGGCTGATGTTCGCGCTCGGCATCGTCGACAAGCTGGCCGGCGACGGCACGGGCCGCGACCTGACCGGCGGCCGGACCATCGCCGGTACCGGCACGATCAGCGCGGACGGCGAGGTCGGGGCGGTCGGCGGGGTGGCACTGAAGACCCAGGCCGCGCGCCGCGACGGGGCCACGGTCTTCCTGGTGCCCCGCAAGGAGTGCGCGGACGCCCGCGCCGAGCTCCCCCGGGGCATGCGGCTGGTCTCCGTCACCACCCTCGACAGCGCGGTCAAGGCCCTCAAGGCCCTCGATAACGGCGGCCGGGTGCCGAGCTGCTGAGGCCGGGGAGCTGTTGAGACCTGGGGCGGAGGGCGAGGGCGACCGGCGGGTGACGGCGGCCACCTAGGGGGAAGCCGAACACATCCCGTAGGGGATGGAAGCGCCCCCTCGGGGCCCACAACGGGACGGTGGGGAAGGGTATTCCCGGGGGGGCAAGGAGGGGAATAGGGCGAGGAGGGGATTCGATTCCCGGGCGGGAGTCCCGAGCGGTATCGCCTCCCTGATGGGTCCCGAGCGGTATCGACTCCCTGATGGGTCCCGAGTGGCATCGACTCCCTGATGGGTCCCGAACGGTTAGCCCTCCCTGATGAACCCCTCCTTCAGCAGCCAGTTCTTCGCGACCTGGTGGGGGTCCTCGCCGTCGACGTCGACCTTGCGGTTCAGTTCCTGGGCGACGGTGTTGTTCAGGGCCCGGGTGACCGGGGCGAGGACCTGGGCCATCGCCGGGTACTTCTTCAGGGACGCCGCGTTGATCTCCGGCGCGACGTTGTAGTTCGGGAAGAAGTGCTTGTCGTCGGCGAGCACCTGCAGGTTCATCGCCTTGATCCGGCCGTCGGTGGTGAAGACCTCGCCCAGGGCACAGGTGCCCTTCTTCGTCTCGGTGTAGACGACGCCGCCGGTCATCTTGCGGATGTTGCCGGACGGCACCTGCATGCCGTACGCGCGTGCCATGCCCGGCAGGCCGTCGTTGCGGGTGGCGAACTCGTTCTCCACGCACAGGGTCACCGCGCCGGGGTTCTTGCGGGACAGCGCGGCCACGTCCGAGAGGGTGTGCACGCCCAGCTTCTTCTGGTTGGCGGGGTTCAGCGCCAGCGCGTAGGTGTTGTTCAGCTTCGACGGCGGCAGCCAGACCAGCCCGTTCTTCCGGTCCTCGTCGCGGACCACCCGCCACTGCTCCTGCGGGTCGACGATCGGCTTGGTGTGGCCGAGGTAGGTGATCCAGCCGGTGCCGGTGTACTCGTACGCGGCGTCCGCGGTGCCGGACTTCACGGCCTCCCGCGCACCGATGGACCCCTGGATGCTGGTCTTGTCGATGACCTTGGCGCCGGCCGCCTCGAAGACCAGGCCCATGATCTGGCCGAGCACGATCTGCTCGGTGAACTCCTTCGACGTCACCGTCAGTTGCGCCCCGGTCAGCGGCCGGTCGGGGTAGCCGGCGTTCGGGCCCGGGCGGACGGTGTCGGTCATCGCGCTGCCGCTGACCAGACCGCAGCCGCCGGCGAGCAGCCCGGCCAGCACCGCGGCGGCGACGGCCCGGCGGAGAACCGGTCGGCGGGGGCGGAGCGCCGGACGGCCGAGCCCCGGGCGGTGGAGTGCCGGTCGGAGAGGGAGGAGTGCCGGACGGCGGGAGCGAAGTGCCGGACGGCCGTGTACCGGACGGAGGAGTGCCGGACGGCCGAGCGCCGGACGGAGGAGTGTCGATCGGCGGCGGCGGAGTGCCGGTCGGTGGGGGAGGAGTGTGTGCCTCATGTGGCCACCTCCAGGCCGCGTGGTCGCAGCAGGAGTTCGGCGAGCGACGCCAGCCATTCGACGAGCAGCGCCAGCGCCACCGTCAGCACCGAGCCGAGCACCAGCACCGGCATCCGCTGGGTGACGATGCCCGCCGAGATCAGGTCGCCCAGGCCACCGCCCCCGCCGAACGTGGCCAGTGTCGCGGTGCCCACGTTCAGCACCAGCGCGGTCCGCACCCCGGCCAGGATCAGCGGTACGGCCAGCGGCAGTTCGACCCTCGTCAGCACGCCGGCGGGGGACATGCCGATCCCGCGGGCCGCCTCGGTCAGTGTCGGGTCGATACCGCGCAGCCCGGCGATGGTGTTGGCCAGCACCGGCAGCACCGCGTAGAGCACCATGCCGACGATCGCCGAACGGGCGCCGATGCCCAGCCAGATGACCAGCAGGATCAGCAGACCCAGCGCCGGGACGGCCTGCCCGAGGTTGGCGACCGCCATCGCGAACGGGGTGGCCCGGCGCAGCCGCGACCGGGTCAGCGCGATGCCCAGCGGGATCGCGATGATCAGCACGAAGAACGTGGAGACGGCGGTGAGCACGATGTGCTGCCGCAGCGCCAGCCACACCTTGCCGCCGTCCAGCGCCTGATGGGCGATCGAGTCCAGCTGCGCGCCGCGGAACCACAGCCAGGTGGCCAGCAGCGCGAAGAGCAGGAACGCCGGCATGAACGTCCACTTCTGCCAGCTGATCCGCCGCCCGCCCCGGGCCGCCGACGGGGTGGGCGCCTCACCGGCCGCCAGCTCCCGCTGCTCCATCTCGACGTTGTCGCGGAACGCGAAGCCCTCGTGGTCGCTCGCCCCGAGCTCGCCGGGCCCCGGGCGGCTGCCCGCGCGCCGCGGCCGGCTGCCGTCCCGGAACCCTCCGGGGCCGCCGGGGCCGCTAGGGCCGCTAGGGCCGCCGGAGCCGTCGGGTGTGCTCATGCCCCGCTCCCCCCGCCCTCCGGGCCACCCGGTCCGCCCGGGCCCTCCAGTCCCTCCTGCTCGCGCCGGGTGAGGCGGGTGCGCTGCTCCTCGAGCTCGTGCTGGTGCTCGACGGCGTCCAGGCGGTCGGCCTCCAGCAGTTCGTGGACGTTGTTCATCAGCGTCTCCATGTCGACCACGCCGATGTACTCGCCGCGCCGCCCGGTGACCGCCACCCGGCCCGCGTTGTCGGTGAGCACCGCCTCCAGGGCGTCCCGCAGCGTCGCGTCCCGGGTGACGGTGTCGGTGACCAGGGTGCCGGCCCGCGCCAGGGTCTCCTTGGCGCGGGCGAGGTCGCTGCGCCGCAGCCATTTGTACGGGCGGCGGTTGCGGTCCAGCAGCAGCAGTTCGTTGTGCGTCCCGGACCGCAGCTGGTCGAAGATCGACTCCAGCGGGTCGTCGATCCCGGCGGTGGGGAAGTCGACCACGCCCACGTCCCGTACGCGGGTGAGGTTGAGGCGTTTCAAGGCGGCCCCGGCGCCCACGAATCCGGACACGAAGTCGTCCGCCGGGTTGGTGAGGATCGCCTCCGGGGTGTCGAACTGCGCGATGTGCGAGCGGTCCCGGAGCACCGCGATGCGGTCGCCGAGCTTGATGGCCTCGTCGAAGTCGTGGGTGACGAAGCAGATGGTCTTGTGCAGCTCGTGCTGGAGCCGGATCAGCTCGTCCTGGAGGTGGTCGCGGGTGATCGGGTCGACCGCGCCGAACGGCTCGTCCATCAGCAGCACGGGCGGGTCGGCGGCCAGCGCCCGGGCCACCCCGACCCGCTGCTGCTGCCCGCCGGAGAGCTGGCGCGGATAGCGGTGGTGGAACTCGCCGGGATCCAGCCCGACCAGGTCGAGCATCTCCTCGACCCGGTTCCTGGTCCGGCTCTTCGACCAGCCGATCATCTTCGGGACCAGGGCGATGTTCTGGGCGACGGTCATGTGCGGGAACAGCCCGGACGCCTGGATGGCGTAGCCGACCTTGCGGCGCAGCCTGACCGGGTCGATGTCGGTGACGTCCTCGTCGCCGATCCGGATCCGGCCGGAGGTCGGCTCGATCAGCCGGTTGATCATCTTCAGGGTGGTGGACTTGCCGCAGCCGGAGGGCCCCACGAAGATCACCGTCTCGCCGGCCTTGATCTCCATGGAGACGTCCTCCACCGCCGGGGTGGGGTTGCCCGGGTAGATCTTGGTGAGGTTCTCCAGCCGGATGTTGGCGCCGGCGGCGGGTGCCGCCGGCTGGTCGGTCGTCTCAGGCACGGATCCCCCTGGAGATGGTCAGGCGTCCGATCAGGACGTACACGGCGTCGAAGAGGAGCGCGAGCACGGCGATCCCGGCCGTGCCGGCCAGTACCTGGTTGAGCGAGTTGGCGCTGCCCAGTGACGCGATCCCGCGGAAGATCTCGTTGCCCAGGCCCGGCCCGGAGGCGAACGCGGCGATCGCGGCGATGCCCATCAGCATCTGCGTGGCGACCCGGATGCCGGTGAGGATCGGCGGCCAGGCCAGCGGTAGTTCGACCCGGAACAGCCGGGCGGCCCGCGACATCCCGATGCCCTTGGCCGCGTCCACCAGCGCCGGATCCACCCCGCGCAGCCCCACGATGGCGTTGCGGACCACCGGCAGCAGCCCGTACAGGGTCAGTGCGATCACCGTCGGGGCGACGCCCAGGCCGACGATCGGGATCAGCAGACCGATCAGGGCCAGCGAGGGGATGGTCAGGACGGTGGCGGTGGTGGTCGTGGCGAGCGAGCCCGCCCAGTCGCTGTGGTAGGTCACCACCCCGAGGAACACGCCCACCAGGGTGGCGATCACCATGCACTGGAACACCGCGCTGGCGTGTTGGTACGCATCCGTCAGCAGCTGGGCGTGCCGGGTGCTGACGTACTCCCAGAAGCTCACCGTCGCTCTCCTCGCTCGGTCAGTCTCCCGATGCCTGTTTCACCAGCGGGATGATCCGCAACGGAACCGGATTTTCCATCACGATCGCCGTCGAGGCCCGCACAATGCCATCAAAGCCCACAACCAGGTCGATCACCCGCTGGAGATCGGCGTTGGAGCGAGCGACGAGCCTGCAGAGCATGTCCCCGTGTCCCGTCGTTGTATGCAGCTCCAGCACCTCGGGAACGGTGGTCAAGTGGGCCCGTACGTCATTTCCCTGGCCCTGTTTGATCTCCAGGGTGGCGAACGCGGTCACCGGATAGCCGAGCGCCGCCGGGTCCACCTCCGGCCCGAAGCCGCGGATCACTCCATTCGACTGAAGCCGGTCGAGCCGGGCCTGCACCGTCCCGCGCGCCACCCCCAGCCGCCGGGACGCCTCCAGCACCCCGATCCGCGGCTCCTCGGCGAGCAGCTCCAGCAGTGCCCCGTCAAGATGATCGATCGCCAATGTCCGCTCCCTCGATTTCTATGGTCATCATGTACAGATAGCCCGGCGTCACTCGACGGCTGCTGTACATACTGCCCAGCGGTTCCACAAACTATTGCGCATCTTGTGGATCGGAGGGACTCTGCGGCCATGGCAGACACCACGATGCACACCCAGCCCATCACCCCCGACACGGCTCGGCAGGCGGACCCCTTCCCGGTCAAGGGGATGGACGCGGTCGTCTTCGCCGTAGGGAACGCCAAGCAGGCCGCGCACTACTACTCCACCGCCTTCGGCATGAAGCGCGTCGCCTACTCCGGACCGGAGAACGGCAGCCGCGAGACCGCGAGTTACGTGCTCGAATCCGGCGGCGCCCGGTTCGTGTTCACCTCCGTCGTCCGGCCCGTCACGGAACGGGGCCGCTTCCTCGCCGACCACGTCGCCGCGCACGGCGACGGCGTCGTCGACCTCGCCATCGAGGTCCCCGACGCCCGCGCCGCCTACGAGTACGCCGTCGCGCACGGCGCCAAGGGCCTCGAAGAGCCCTACGAGCTCAAGGACGAGCACGGCATCGTCGTCCTCGCGGCCGTCGCCACCTACGGCGAGACCCGGCACACCCTCGTCGAGCGCACCGGCTACGACGGTCCCTACCTGCCCGGGTACGTCGCCGCCGGCCCGGTCGTCGAGCCCCCGCAGAAACGGTTCTTCC
This sequence comes from Streptomyces sp. NPDC059649, assembly GCF_042734445.1. Taxonomy (NCBI): domain Bacteria; kingdom Bacillati; phylum Actinomycetota; class Actinomycetes; order Kitasatosporales; family Streptomycetaceae; genus Streptomyces; species Streptomyces sp. NPDC059649. The sequence goes on along the minus strand of NZ_JBHWDV010000015.1, from coordinate 58,507 downwards.
AGGCGATCGACCACTGCGTCGGCAACGTCGAACTCGGCCGGATGAACGAGTGGGTCGCCTTCTACAACAAGGTCATGGGCTTCACCAACATGAAGGAGTTCGTCGGCGACGACATCGCCACCGAATACTCCGCCCTGATGTCCAAGGTCGTCGCCGACGGCACCAAGAAGGTCAAGTTCCCGATCAACGAACCGGCCATCGCCAAGAAGAAGTCCCAGATCGACGAGTACCTGGAGTTCTACGGCGGCCCCGGCGTCCAGCACATCGCGCTGGCCACGAACGACATCGTCCACACCGTCCGGCGGATGCGCGCCGCCGGCGTCGAATTCCTCGACGTGCCCGACTCCTACTACGACACCCTCGGCGAATGGGTCGGCGACACCCGCGTCCCCCTCGACGAACTGCGCGAACTGAAGATCCTCGCCGACCGCGACGAGGACGGCTACCTGCTGCAGATCTTCACCAAGCCCGTCCAGGACCGCCCGACCGTCTTCTTCGAGATGATCGAACGGCACGGCTCCCTCGGCTTCGGCAAGGGCAACTTCAAGGCCCTCTTCGAGGCCATCGAGCGCGAACAGGCCAAGCGCGGCAACCTCTGACCGGCGCGGCGGGCCCGCCCGCCACCCGACCCACGGGCCGTACACGATCTTCCGTGTACGGCCCACCGGTGCGAGGCTTGCCGCATGGACCTCATCGGACAGCTGCGCGCCGGGCTCCCCGCCGAAGCCCTCCTCATCGACCCCGATGTCACCGGCTCCTACGCCCGCGACATGGCCAACTTCTGCGCGGCGGGCAAGCCCGCCGCCGTCGTCCTGCCGCGCACCGTCGAGCAGGTCCAGCACGTCCTGCGGACGGCCACCGCCCTCGGCGTCCCCGTCGTCCCCCAGGGCGCCCGCACCGGGGTGTCCGGCGCCGCCAACGCCACCGACGGCTGCATCGTGCTGTCCCTGGTGAAGATGGACCGCATCCTGGAGATCAACCCCACCGACCGGCTCGCCGTGGTCGAACCCGGCGTCATCAACGCCGTCCTCTCCCGCGCCGTGAACGAACACGGCCTCTACTACCCGCCCGACCCCTCCAGTTGGGAGATGTGCACGATCGGCGGCAACATCGGCACCGCCGCCGGCGGCCTGTGCTGCGTCAAGTACGGCGTCACCGCCGAGTACGTCCTCGGCCTCGACGTCGTCCTCGCCGACGGCCGCCTCCTGACCACCGGCCGCCGCACCGCCAAGGGCGTCGCCGGCTACGACCTCACCCGGCTCTTCGTCGGCTCCGAGGGCAGCCTCGGCGTCGTCGTCCGCGCCACCCTCGCCCTCAAGCCCAACCCGCCCCAACAGCTCGCCCTGGTCGCCGAGTTCGGTTCCGTGGCGGCCGCCGGACGGGCCGTCTGCGAGATCATGGCCCGCGGCCACGCCCCCTCCCTGCTGGAACTGATGGACCGCACCAGCATCCGCGCCGTCAACGACCTGGCACAGATGGGCCTGCCCGAGTCCACCGAGGTGATGCTGCTGGCCGCCTTCGACACCCCCGACCCGTCCGCCGACCTCGCCGCCGTCGGCGCGCTGTGCGAGGAGGCCGGCGCCACCCAGGTCGTCCCCGCCGAGGACGCCGCCGAGTCCGACCTGCTGCTGCAGGCCCGCCGGCTCGCCTTCACCGCCCTGGAACGCCTCAAGCCCGCCATGCTCATCGACGACGTGTGCGTCCCCCGCTCCCAGCTCGCCGCCATGCTGGAGGGCACCACCGCCATCGCCGACACCTACGGCCTGACCATCGGCGTCTGCGCACACGCCGGCGACGGCAACACCCACCCCCTGGTCTGCTTCGACCCGGCCGACCCCGACGAGGAACGGCGCGCCCACGCCTCCTTCGACGAGATCATGGCGCTCGGCCTGCGCCTGGGCGGCACCATCACCGGCGAACACGGCGTCGGCCTGCTGAAGAAGGACTGGCTCGCCCGCGAACTCGGCCCCGTGGCAATGGAGTTGCACCGCGACATCAAGCAGGTCTTCGACCCCCAGGGCATTCTCAACCCCGGCAAACTGTTCTGACCGGCAAGGGGGTTGCACCCCTGTCGTGCCCATGCCGCCCCCGCCCGTAGAGTTCCCGCCATGGAAAACCTGCTCCCCGGCATCGCCCTCGTCGTCCTCGCTCTCGCCATCGTCTCCTCCTCCACCGACCGCCGCTCCAAATCGCTGGAACGGCGGCTCGCCCGGCTGGAACACAAGGTGGACCTGCTCCTCACCCACGCCGGCATCGAGGAGCCGCCGCACCCCCGGCTGGCCGAGATCGACGAGCTGCTGGCGCAGGGCAAGAAGATCCAGGCGATCAAGCTCCACCGCGAGCTGACCGGCTCCGGACTCGCCGAGGCCAAGGAAGCGGTCGAACTCCGGGCGCGGTGACGGCCGGCCGGCGGGCGGGCGGGCGGGAGGCTGTGACCGTCCGGCGGACGTGGCCGGGCGCGCGCTCCCCGGGGCGCGTACCCGGGCACGTCGCCGCAGCACGTGAGCGGGCGACGCCTCTCCGCGGACGCATACGGGCCGTCCCGTGGGCGGATGCGGGGAAGCCCCCGTGGGCAGAGGATGGCCAGAAGGGACGCGGGCCCCGCGGCCCTTCCCGCGGTCCCGCCGGGCCGCCCCGCCCACCACAGGGAGCGAGAGCCGATGGCAGCGACCCCAGCGACCCCAGCCGCCGACGAGGCCTACGACGTCATCGTGCTCGGCGCCGGACCCACCGGCGAGAACCTCGCCGACCGCGCCCACGCCGCCGGCCTGAGCGCCGTCATCGTCGAGAGCGAACTGGTCGGCGGCGAATGCTCGTACTGGGCCTGCATGCCCAGCAAGGCCCTGCTCCGCCCGGTCACCGCCCGCTCCGAGGCCCGCCGCGTACCCGGCCTCCAGGACGCCGCCGGCGGCCCCCTGGACGCCCCCGCCGTCCTCACCCGCCGCGACGCCGTCGCCGCCCACTGGAAGGACGACGGACAGGTCCGCTGGCTCGACTCGGCCGGCATCGACCTCGTCCGCGGCCACGGCCGGCTCGCCGGCCCCCGCCGCGTCGTCGTCGACCGGGAACGCACCCTGACCGCCCGGCACGCGGTCGCCGTCTGCACCGGCAGCCGCCCGGTCCTCCCGCCCGTCCCCGGCCTCGCCGAGGCCCGCCCCTGGACCAGCCGCGACGCCACCAGCTCCAAGGCCGTACCCGGCCGCCTCGTCGTGGTCGGCGGCGGCGTCGTCGGCGTCGAGATGGCCACCGCCTGGCGCGCCCTGGGCGCCTCCGTCACGCTCCTGGTCCGCGGCGACGGGCTGCTGCCCCGCATGGAACCCTTCGCCGGCCAGCTCGTCGCGGACTCGCTCACCGAGGCCGGCGTCGACCTGCGCACCGGCGTCGAGGTCCGCGAGGTCCGCCGGGACGTCCCCGGCGGCCCGGTCACCGTCGCCCTCGACACCGACGACGAGATCGTCGCCGACGAACTGCTCATCGCCACCGGCCGCGCCCCGCGCACCGACGACCTCGGCCTCGAAACGATCGGCCTGACCCCCGGCTCCTGGTTCGACGTCGACGACAGCTGCCGGGTGACCGGCGTGACCGGCGGCTGGCTCTACGGCGTCGGCGACGTCAACCGCCGCGCCCTCCTGACCCACCAGGGCAAGTACCAGGCCAGGATCGCCGGCGCCGCCATCACCGCCCGCGCCCGCGGCGTCCCGATCCTGGAGTCCGACCCCTGGGGCGCGCACGCCGCCACCGCGGACTCCCGCGCCGTCCCCCAGGTCGTCTTCAGCGACCCCGAAGCCGCCTCGGTCGGCCTGACCGCCGCCGCGGCCGAACGCGCCGGGCACCGCTTCCGCGTCGTCGACCAGGACCTGGGCGCGGTCGCCGGGGCCTTCCTGTACGCCGACGGCTACCGCGGCCGCGCCCGCATGGTCGTCGACCTGGACCGCGAGGTGCTGCTCGGCGCCACCTTCGTCGGCCCGGGCGTCGGCGAACTGCTGCACTCGGCGACCGTCGCGGTGGCCGGCGAGGTCCCCATCGAGCGGCTGTGGCACGCGGTACCCGCCTACCCGACCATCAGCGAGGTGTGGCTGCGGCTGCTGGAGAGCTACCGCGGCTGACCGCCCGCGGGCCGACCGGTCACGGGCTGACCGCCCGCGGGCCGACCGATCACCGGCGCATGACGCCCTACGCCCCCGGCTCCGGCGGCTCGTCCGGCGACCAGCCGGACGATTCGCCGCCCGGCCGCGGCTCGTCCCGGGACGCCAGCGCGAACAGCTCGTTCAGCCCTGCGTCCAGGCCCAGATGCTCCTGCTCCGCCCCGGGCGGCACCACCCGCAGCGTGCGCTCCAGCCACGCCGACACCGCCGTCGCCGGCGCCTCCAACAGCGCCTCCCCGTCCGGCGAGTCCAGCGCCAGGCACACCAGGCTCCGGCCGTCCACCTTCACCGGCCACACCCGCACATCACCCTCGCCGCACGGCCGGAACACGCCCTCCACGAGCAGCTCCCGGGCGAACGTCCAGTTCACCGGCGCGTCCGAACCGACATGGAAGGTGACATGGACGGCGTAGGGGTCATCCGTCCGGTACGTCAGCCGCGCCGGCACCGGAATGCTGCGCTCCGGGGACAGCACCAGGCCCAGTTCCAGTTCTCGTTCCACCACGGTGTGCATGAGGTCCGCCTCTCCCGTCCCGTCTCCGCGGGCACCCTGGGACCGGGCCCGCACCAGGAGAGAGGCACCGGCTGCCGGACTCTTACACGACTTCGTACAACTTTTTTTCCCGGGCCTCTTCCAGGTGGTCGTGGGCGGGCAAGGGCACTGTTGTGACCCGGGGTCTGATAGATGTGGACGCCGCGTTGCGGCAGACTGCACCCCACACCCACCAGGCCGAGAACAGATACGGGACTTCGGACATGAGCGCCCCTACCTCAGGATCCGCCGGCGGCAGCCCCACGCCAGGCTTCTACCCGGACCCGTCCATCCCCGGCTACATCCGGTACTGGAACGGTGCCGCATGGGTGCCGGGCACCAGCCGACCCGCCCCCGCCGAGGGCGAGGCGATGCCCGCCCCGCCGCCCGGCGCGGTCCCGCCGCCCGCGGTCGAGGAGACCGGCCCGGTCTTCCTCGACGAGGACGAGCCGGCCGACGGCGCCGGGCTCCCCGTGTTGCGCCGCAGCGGCGAGGTCGAGGCCCGGCCCGCCGCCGCGAGCTGGGACGACCCGGCCCGGCTGCACGGCGCCAGCCCGGAACCGGCCTCCGCCTGGCAGGCCGACGCCTCCCGGCAGAGCGGCTTCGGCAACGAGACCGACCGCCGCATCTCCTGGGGCGCCCACGACCAGAGCCCGCCCGGTACGCCGTCCGGCGCGGCTTCCTGGGGCTCGGTGCCGCAGCAGCGCGACGAACAGCCCGCCGCCGACCCCGCGTCCGGCGACGTGCCCGGCACCCCCTCCTCCGCGACGCCCGCGCCCGGCGCCCCGCGGACCCCCGACGCCCCGTCCGACGGCACGGTCGCCATTCGCGCCGTCAACCCGGCGGCCCGCCGCGGGAACTCCGGTGACCACGGCACCACGGCGATCCGCGCGGTACGCCCCGGCGCCGCCGAACCCGCCAAGCGCAACGAGACCATGGCGATCCGCGTCGCGGGCGGCGGCAGCAACACCTCCCGCACGCCCGGCAGCGCCCCGCAGTCGCTGCCGTCCGGCGGCGCCCAGCCCCAGCAGGGCCCGGCCCAGCAGAGTCCGGCCCAGCAGCGCCCGGCCCAGAGCCCCGTACCGCAGAACCCGGCCCCGCAGCAGGGACAGCCGGCCCCGCAGCAGGGACAGCCGTCCGCGCCCGCGGCCGGATTCCCGGCGCAGAACGCCGCCGCGCCCGCCACGCCCACGCCGCCGGCCTCCGGGCCCGCGCAGGGGCCCGGTGCCGAGGGCGTCATCCCCTGGAAGCCGCCGAGCGCCGCGGACCCCTTCTTCGCGGCCGCCCAGGCCGCGCAGGGCCACCCGGCCGGACTCGGCCGCCGGCTGGCCGCCCGGCTGATCGACACCCTGGTGCTGGGCGCGGTCACCGCCGCCGTCGCGATCCCCATGTGGGGCACCGTCACCGACCACATCGACGCCAAGGTCGAGGCGGCCCGGCAGTCCGGCCGCCAGGTGACGGTCTATCTGATCGACGGCACCACCGCCCCGGTCTTCGCCACGATCCTCGCCGTGCTGCTCATCGGCGGTGCGCTCTACGAGGCGCTGCCGGTCCTCAAGTGGGGCCGCACGCTGGGCAAGAAGCTGTGCGGCGTCCGCGTGCTGGACATCGAGAGCCATGACAGCCCGATGCTCGCCGCCGCGCTCAAGCGCTGGTTCTGCTACAGCCTGCTCGGCGTCCTCGCCATCGGCGTGGTGAACGTCGTCTGGTGCCTGTTCGACCGGCCGTGGCGGCAGTGCTGGCACGACAAGCTGGCCCGGACGTTCGTCGCCGCCGACTGATCCGCCCGCCCTCGGCTCCCTCTGATCCGCCCGCCCGCCGGCTCCGACTGATCCGCCCGACCGGAACCCTTCCCCCGAACGGACTTCGCCGGATGCGGCCGGCCGCGACAAGCGGTCGACTCGGGCCATGAGCACCGACCAGCCCGGCAACGGCTCCCCCCGTAACAACGCACCGCAGGGCGGCGGCACGGGCGGCGGCGAAGGCGGCGCACCGCCCCCGGGCGGGACGCCGCCGCCGGGCGGGACGCCGCCCCCCGGAGGCACGCCGCCGGGCGGGACCCCGCCTCCTGGCGGTACCCCGCCTCCTGGCGGGACGCCCCCGCCCGGCGGGTTGCCGCCCGGTGGAACGCCGCCCTACGGTGAGCCCCCCTACGGCGGCGCCCCCTACAGCGACCCCTACGGCAGCGGATACGGCGTCGACCCGTTGGCCGGAATGCCGCCGCTGGCCAACCGCGGCCGCCGGCTGGTCGCGCGCATCATCGACGCCGTCCTCATCGGCGTCCCGGTGTCCCTCATCATGTACGTGATCGTCGGCGGGGTGGACTACTTCAGCACCAGCAGCGCCCAGGCCAGCAGACAGTCGACGGTGTCGGGCGTCACGATGCTCGCCTACCTGATCTACGAAGGGCTGATGCTCGCCAACCGGGGCCAGACCGTCGGCAAGATGGCGATGAAGATCCGTGTGGCGATGCTCGCGAACGGCTCGATCCCGACCGGCCAGGCCGCCTGGATCCGGGCCGCCGTCTACACCCTGCCGGAGATCGTGCCGTGCTGCGGCTTCGTCTTCTGGCTGGTCAACGTCCTGTGGTGCACCTGGGACAAGCCGTACCAGCAGTGCCTGCACGACAAGGCGGCGAAAACGGTGGTGGTCTCCACGCAACCGCGCTAGCAGCCGGAACACCGGCGATCGGCCACCGCCCCGAGCCCGGAACCCGGAGCCGCCCTTAGCTCGGCGCTCACCGCTCGGCGCTCACCGCTCACTGCTCACCGCTCGGCGTTCACCGCTCACCGCTCGGCGTTCACCGCTCGGCGTTCAGCGCGAGTGCTCGCCGACCCGGGCCTCCGCCGCGCCGGCCGGCTCGCTCACCCGCGGCCGCGGCAGCCGGTCGTACGGCGCCGGCACGGCCCTCAACGGGGCAGGTGCGGCGGGCGACTTGGTCCGTACGACGTGCCGGCGGACGACCCGGGACACCCCGGGCATCGGCGCCGTCATCGCGACCAGCAGCCCGAGCCCGAGTCCGGCGATGGCGATGACCGCGACCCCGATCCCGGTCCGCGTCTGCGAAAGCAGCAGCATCGCGAGGGTGGAGAGAAAGACGGTGGCCGAACCGTAGGCGAGCTGGGTGGCGGTCGGACGAGGCATGGCGGAATCCGTCCTCGGAGGGTCGGCAGGGAGAGTTGGTCAAGGGCGCGCCATCACACGAGCCTACGGTCCTTACTGCCCGAGCGGAACGGCAAGTAAGCGTGACCTAACCCACCGAGCGGGGGCACAGGGGGCGCACATGCCAAGCGCGTGAACGTATGTACGGAGGCGTCCTGGCTGTTGACAAAGGGGGCGCATGCCCGGCAGGCATATACGCCCGGCCCCTGCGCGAGCTATCCGGACCTGATCCTTCCGGCTCGACCCCCAACTCGCCCGGCGGCAGGGTGAGTTCGCCGTCCCGTTCGCCGTCCGATACCCGTAGTTGGCGGACCGGTTAACGTACTTCCCTGATGTGACCAAGTCAAGACCTGTCTTTTCCCCCGCACTTCCGGTCGAATGCCCCTCGAACAGTGACCGTGTTCGAAGGGGAGGACCGCTCGAAGTGAGAGAGCAGAGAAGACCGTTCAGACCGGCCGTCCTGGCCACGGCGATCGCCGTGATCGGGGCGGCCGCTTTGTCTTCGGGGGTGGCGGCGGCCGACGCGCAGGGCCCGTCGCCCGTGGCCCGGCACCAGGACCCGGCGCCCGAGCGCAGCGTGGACCACGACCTCAAGGGTCCCTACACCGACCGGCAGGAGGCCGCCCGCAAGGAGGCGATCCAGCAGGTCATCTCCGGCGAGGCCGAGGCCACCGACCGGGGCGGCTCGAAGGTCGTCAAGCTCGGCCGCAGCAAGTACGTCGAGCTGGCCCGGCAGAAGACCGACAAGATCTTCACCATCCTCGTGGACTTCGGCGACAAGGTCGACAACACCACGATGTTCGACCCGGACGGCGACGGCCCCAAGCCCCCGGTCAAGAAGTACGGCGGCGACGCCGGCCCCGCGCACAACCAGATAGCCCAGCCGGACCGTGCCAAGGACAACAGCACGGCCTGGCAGAAGGACTACAACCAGCAGCACTACCAGGACCTGTACTTCTCGCACGACAAGAAGAAGCAGTCGCTCGCCAAGTACTACGAGAAGCAGTCCTCGGGCCGCTACTCCGTCGACGGCGAGGTCTCCGACTGGGTCAAGGTCGACTGGAACGAGGCCCGTTACGGCTCCAACTACTGCGGCCAGACCAACTGCGCCAACGCCTGGGACCTGATCCGCGACGGCGTCAACCAGTGGGCCAAGGACCAGAAGGCCAAGGGCCGCACCGACGCCCAGATCAAGGCCGACCTCGCCAAGTACGACCAGTGGGACCGCTACGACCACGACGGCGACGGCAACTTCAACGAGCCCGACGGCTACCTCGACCACTTCCAGATCGTGCACGCCGGTGAGGACGAGTCCGCGGGCGGCGGCGTCCAGAAGACCAACGCGATCTGGGCGCACCGCTGGTACGCGTACGGCAGCGACGCCGGCAGGACCGGCCCCGCGGACAACAAGGCGGGCGGCACGCAGGTCGGCGACACCGGTTTCTGGGTCGGCGACTACACCATGCAGCCGGAGAACGGCGGCCTCGGCGTCTTCGCCCACGAATACGGCCACGACCTGGGCCTGCCGGACGAGTACGACACCACCGGCACCGGCGAGTCCTCCGTCGACTTCTGGTCGCTGATGTCGGCCGGCTCCTGGCTCGGCACCGGCAAGGACGCCATCGGTGACCTGCCCGGCGACATGAGCGCCTGGGACAAGCTGCAGCTGGGCTGGCTCAACTACGCCAAGGCGAAGGCCGCGACGAAGTCCACCCACAAGCTGGGCGTCGCCGAGTACAACACCAAGGACAAGCAGGCGGTGGTCGTCGAACTGCCCGCCAAGGCCGTCAAGACCGACATCGTCCCGCCCGCGGAAGGCTCCAAGCAGTGGTGGAGCGGCATGGGCGACGACCTGAAGAACACCCTCACCCGTTCCGTGGACCTCACCGGCAAGGCGAAGGCAGCGCTGAACCTCAAGGGCTGGTGGGACATCGAGAAGGACTACGACTTCCTCTACGCCGAGGTCTCCACGGACGGCGGCGCCAACTGGACCGCCCTGGACGGCACCGCGGCCGGCAAGGCCATCCCGCGTGACGGCAGCGACAAGCCCGCCCTGACCGGCACCGTCACCGCCTACCAGGACCTCGTCTACCCGCTGGACGCCTACGCCGGCAAGAAGATCGACCTGCGCTTCCGCTACCAGACCGACGGCGGCGCCGCCCAGAAGGGCTTCGCGGCCGACAGCATCAGCGTGGTCGCCGACGGCACGCCGCTGTTCAGCGACAACGCCGAGGGCGACGACAACGGCTGGACCAGCAAGGGCTTCTCGCGCATCGGCGGGTCCTTCACCAAGGACTACCCGCAGTACTACATCGCCGAGAACCGCCAGTACGTGTCGTACGACAAGACCCTCAAGGTCGGCCCGTACAACTTCGGCTGGCGCACGGCCAAGCCGACCTGGGTGGAGCACTTCCCGTTCCAGAACGGCGTGCTGATCTGGCTGTGGGACACCTCGCAGGCGGACAACAACGTCGGCCAGCACCCGGGCCACGGGCAGATCCTCCCGGTCGACGCGCACCCGACGGCCGAGCACTGGGCCGACGGCACGCTGATGCGCAACCGCTTCCAGTCCTACGACTCGCCCTTCACCCGGTTCCGGACCGACGCGCTGACCCTCCACAAGGACGGCGCGGAGGTCAAGATCGGCTCGAAGAAGGGCGTCACGCTCTTCGACGACCGGCACGGCGTCTGGTACGACAAGTCGAACCCGACCGGCGGTGTGATCGTTCCTGACACCAACACCCGGATCAAGATCACCAAGGAGGCCCGGGACGGCTCCACGGTGACGATCAAGGTCGCCCCTGCAGGTAAGTAAAAGATAAAAACAGCAGGTCAACACGCGATCGGTCGTTGCCCCCTAGCGGGCGGCGGCCGATTCGCGTTTAGATGCGACCTACAGTTCCTTGTTGACGCCAAGTCTCACGGGGGAGATATGCACATGTCCGGCGGCGGTTTCACCAGGCTTCCCGGCGGAAGCGTGGTGGTCGCCCTGTCCCTGCCCAGACCGGCCCACGGCCCGCGCTCCGGCCCGTACGAGTGCGGCTGCCGGGTCCGGGTCCTGGTGCACGCCGTGAACCGCCAGCGCGCCCTGACCAGGCTGCGCAACCTCGGCCTGCGCGCGGTCTACCTCCGCGGCAACACCAAGCCGCCCACCCCGGACGAGGTCACGGCCGTCCTGCACCACCCCGACGGCCTCGTCTGGCGCGAGACCCCCGACGACGACACCGAGTCCTGGCACCCCATACGCGCCCTCTGGCGCCCCCGCCCCCTCCACCCGACCCGCCCGCCCCACCCCGCATCCCCCGAGCCCGAACCCCTCACCCCCCTCACCGCAGCAGAGGACGAACGCCCGGCTTCGGCGGCCTGAGGGGGCCGGTAGACAAAGCGGCCGGGCCGGCCGGCCCGGCGTGGCGGTCGGCTGGACTGGGGGTCGGCTGGTGTGGCGGTCGGCTGGCGTGGCGGTCGGTCACCGTGGTGGCCGGCCGCCGTGGTGGTTCGCCTTCGTGGTGGTCGGCTGGTGTGGTGGGTTCCGTAGTGGATTCCGTGGTGGATTCCGTGGTGGGTTGGCCGCCCGGAAAAACGACCGGGCCGCCGTGGTGGCCGGCTGCCGTGGCGGTTCAGCCGCCCAGAACGACCGGCTTGCCCGTCAGCTCCGCACCGGCCGCCCGCAGCTCCTCCAGCGCCCGCTCGGTCGTACGGGCGGCCACCCCCGCGGTCAGGTCCAGCAGCACATGCGTCCGCAGCCCGGCCCCGACCGCGTCCAGGGCGGTACGCCGTACGCAGTGATCGGTGGCGATGCCGACCACGTCGACCTCGGTGACGTCGTGCGCGCGCAGCCAGTCGCCGAGCCCGGTGCCGTTCTCGTCGGCGCCCTCGAAGCCGCTGTACGCGGCGGAGTACGCGCCCTTGTCGAAGACCGCGTCGATCGCCCCGGAGGCGATGGCCGGGGCGAAGTTCGGGTGGAAACCGCTGCCCTCCGTGCCGGCCACGCAGTGCGGCGGCCAGGAGTGCTCGTAGTCCGGGTGGTCGGAGAAGTGGTCGCCCGGATCGACGTGATGGTCCCGGGTGGCCACGACGTGGCGGTAACAGCTGCCGGCGGTCTCGGCGATCAGATCGGTGATGGCCGCCGCGACATCCGCACCTCCCGCCACCGCGAGGCTGCCGCCCTCGCAGAAGTCGTTCTGCACGTCAACGACGATCAATGCCCGGTGCATGGTGCGTGCCTTCCGGCTGGAATCGGTAAGAGGGCGCGAAGCGCGGAGCGGTGGTGTGACCGAGGGTAGCCACTGCCGGGCATTTCCGGGAGTGCCCCACCCTCCCACTCCCCGCCAGCTACACACTGTGATATCTTACGGGGAACAAATCACGCTCCGTAATCGTTGCCGGAAAAGAAGGAGGCCCGCCCGGCCCAAGCAACAGCAGGCACCCAGCGCCCGACACGCCCGACATGCGCGTCATATACGTCTACATACGTCTACGTCATATACGCCCCGTCGGCCGCAACGGGACCCGGGCCAGGCCCGCGCACCAGGGCCCAGGTCAGGCCCGCGCACCAAGGCCCAGGTCGGGCCCGCGCAACAGGACCCCAGACCAGCTCAAGTCGACGTGGCAGGTCCCGCGAACTCCCCCCCCACGAGCCCCCCGCGAGCTAGTCACACGACCAGGTCAGGTCACACGAACTCCGTCGGCAGCACCGGCTCGCCGCGTGACAGCTGGGTGGCCGACAGGGGCAGTCGGGCGCGGGCGGTGATGTGGCGGTCGCGGGCGGCGTCCAGCGGTTCACGGGCCACGACCTCGCCCCCGGTCACCAGCGGTACCTGCAGCTGGTGGTCGGCCAGTTCCGCCGGGACCGGCCCGGTGCCGAGGACCTCGGCTTCCGCGACGCCGTGCTCGTCGAGCCGGCGGGCGGCCCATTTGCGGCCGCCGACCGACGTCTTGGCGCCCATCGACTTCTTCGCGACCGGCCGCAGCGGGGCGCCCGGGGCGTTGCTGTCGGCGCGGGCGACCAGCTTGTAGACCATGGAGCAGGTCGGGTGTCCGCTGCCGGTCACCAGCTGGGTGCCGACGCCGTACGCGTCCACCGGGGCGGCGGCCAGCGACGCGATGGCGTACTCGTCCAGGTCGCTGGTCACCACGATCTTGGTCTTCTCGGCGCCCAGCTCGTCCAACTGCTGGCGCACCCGGTGGGCGATGAGCAGCAGGTCGCCGGAGTCGATCCGGACGGCGCCCAGGTTCGGGCCGGCCACGTCGACGGCGGTGCGCACCGCCTCGGCGACGTCGAAGGTGTCCACGAGCAGGGTGGTGCCGCTGCCGAGGGTCTCCACCTGAGCGGTGAATGCGTCGCGCTCGGTGTCGTGGAGGAGGGTGAAGGCGTGCGCGCTGGTGCCGACGGTGGGGATGTTGTAGCGGAAGCCGGCGGCCAGGTCGGAGGTGACGTGGAAGCCGCCGACGTAGGCGGCGCGGGCCGCGGCGACGGCGGAGAGTTCGTGGGTGCGGCGGGCGCCCATCTCCATCAGGGGGCGGTCGCCGGCGGCCACGGCCATCCGGGAGGCGGCCGCGGCCACCGCGGAGTCGTGGTTGAGGATCGAGAGGATGACCGTCTCCAGGAGGACGGCCTCGGCGAAGGTGCCCTCGACGCGCATGATCGGCGAGCCGGGGAAGTAGACCTCGCCCTCGGGGTAGCCCCAGATGTCGCCGCGGAAGCGGTAGTCGGCGAGCCAGGCCAGGGTCGGCTCGTCGAGGATGCCGCGCTGGCGCAGGAAGTCGAGCATCGTGTCGTCGAAGCGGAAGTTCTCCACCGCGTCGAGTACCCGGCCGGTGCCGGCCACCACGCCGTAGCGGCGGCCCTCGGGCAGCCGGCGGGTGAAGACCTCGAAGACGGCGCGCCGGTCCGCGGTGCCGGCCCGCAACGCGGCCTGCAGCATGGTGAGTTCGTACTGGTCGGTGAAGAGCGCAGTCGACGGCACGGCCACCGGCAGCCCCAGGTCTGCTGTGTTCATGGGGGAGATGCTACCCCCGATACTCGTCACTTTGACGATAGCGGTCGAGGGGCCAGCTCCGGCCCCCGTGCCCGACCCGGCCGGCCCCCGTGCCCGACCCGACCGGCCCCCGTGCCCGACCCGACCGGACCCCGTGCACGATCCGGCCGGACTCAGTGCCCGACCCGACCGGGCCCCGCCACCCGCCCGAGCGCCACCTCATCGCCCCCCCCCGCCCCCCCGCCCCGGCGCCCTGGCGACCTCGGCGCACCTCCGCACGAGCCGCCACCGCACCCTCCCCCTACGAGCCCCGCCACCCGCCCGCGCCCCACCTCACCCCACCCCCCCCGTACGAGCCCAGCCGCCAGCCGCGCCCCACCTCACCGGACCCGTCCCGCCCCAGCCCTCACGGTGATCTCGCCCCGGCCTCACCCCACCCCCCGACGCGGCCCAGGTGAGGGGCATTTGTGCATGGCAGGCCGGTGGGTGGCAGCATGGGGCGTGTGAGCGCCCACCCGTCACCCACGATCACGCTCCGGCCGTATCACTGCACGCTCAGTGTGCCGGTCGAGATCGAGCGTCCCGAGTCGAGCGAGGCCCCGTTCGAGGTGCCCGAGCCGGACGTCCCGTGGGTCACGATCGTCCACAACGACCCCGTCAACCTCATGAGCTACGTCTCCTATGTCTTCCAGACGTACTTCGGTTACTCCAAGGACAAGGCGCACCAGTTGATGCTCGACGTCCACCACAAGGGCCGCGCGGTGGTCTCCAGCGGCAGCCGCGAGGAAATGGAACGGGACGTACAGGCCATGCACGGCTACGGCCTGTGGGCGACCCTTCAGCAGGACCGCCGATGACCGGACACTTCGAGCCGCTGCCCGACGGCGGCGCGGCGGTACCGCTCGACGAGGTCGAGATCTCCATCCTGCGCAGCCTCGCCGTCCAGCTGATGGAGCTGATCGGCCCGGGCGATCAGGCCGCCGGTGACGAGGGCGAGGACCTGCTGGCGTCGGTGTTCAACGACGGTCCCAGCGAGCCGCCCGCCGACCCGGTCCTGGCCCGGTTCTTCCCCGATGCCTACGGCGGCCCGGACCTGGTCCCGGACGACGACGTGCGCGCCGCCGCCGCGGAGTTCCGCCGCTATACGGAGAACGATCTGCGCGCCCGTAAGCGGGCGGATGCGCTCGCGCTCATCCGGGCGCTGGACACCCTCTCGCCGTCCGGCGGGGATCCGGCGGTGCTGCGGCTGACCGCCGAGGAGTGCCGGCAGTGGCTGGGTGCCCTCAACGACCTCCGGCTGGCCATCGGCACGCGTCTGGAGGTCACCGACGAGGAGGACGGCGGCGAGCTGCTGCGGCTGCCGGACAGTGATCCGCGCAAGCCGATGGTGATGGCGTATCTGTGGCTGGGCGGGCTGCAGGAGACGCTCGTCGAGTCGCTGACGGCCTGAAATCTACTTGCCGGGGTCAAGGGTCGCGGTTGGGTCGCGGTTGCTGAGGGCGGTCGATCGTCTCCCCGGCGGTGCGTAGGGGCGGATTCAGCCGTGCGTCGGAGTGCCGGGGGCGCGGAAAAGGCCCCCCGAAGGGGAGGAGTCGGGCATTCCGCCCGAGGTGTCCGGGTCTGCCGGGGGCGAGGTGTTCGCTCAGCGGAGGCTCAAATCCGGATAACGATCGCGTCACACCCAGCCGTGTAGTGCGCCGGCATTCGTACCTCTTGTCCCCATTTGCCCGTGGTGTGGCGTATCTCATCCCTGGTCGATCAACCTAACGCCGTGATAAATGTTCACGACCTGCCGCGCGTGACGCCACCCTTGTCGCCGCGGGAGCGCTGTGCCGGCCGACCGTCGGCGTGCAGGACTCCATCCGGGGGGATCGGGACCCGATCCGGACAGACCGGGTCGGTATGGAGAAAGGCGCACGACTCATGACCTCTGTGCAGGTCGACAAGCAGCACGACGGCAACGAGGCAGCTGGAAAGGCTCCCGAAGAGGGCTACCAGCGAGGTCTGGGCAACCGGCAGATCCAGATGATCGCCATTGGTGGCGCCATCGGTACGGGCCTGTTCCTGGGAGCGGGCAAGGCTATTTCGATGGCCGGGCCGAGCATCATCCTCGCCTACGCCATCGTCGGGCTGGTCATCTTCTTCATCATGCGGGCCCTGGGCGAACTGCTCATGTACCGGCCCGTTTCCGGGTCTTTCTCGGAATACGGCCGTGAATTCCTCGGCCCGTTCATCGGCTTTGTGACCGGCTGGACGTACTGGCTTTTCTGGGTCGTCACCGGCATTACCGAGGTCACCGCCGCGGCCACCTATGTCCAGTACTGGAACAAGGGCATACCGCAATGGGTGTCGGCGCTGGTCTTCACCGTCGCGCTGTTCGGGATCAACCTGATCTCGGTGAAGCTCTTCGGTGAGCTCGAATTCTGGTTCTCGATGGTCAAGGTCACCGCGATCATCGGCATGATCCTGATCGGCATCGGCGTGATCACCCTCGGCTTCTCCGACGCCGGTGACACCGCCTCGTTCACGCTTCTCTGGTCCCACGGCGGGTTCTTCCCCAAGGGCATCGGCGGCACGCTGATGACGCTCCAGATCGTGATGTTCGCCTTCCTGGCCGTCGAACTCGTCGGCGTCACCGCCGGTGAGGCGACCAACCCGAAGAAGGTCCTGCCCCAGGCCATCAACACCGTGCCGTGGCGGATCGGCCTCTTCTACATCGGTGCGCTGATCATCATCCTGTCCGTGGTGAGCTGGACGGTCTTCAAGCCGGGCGTGAGCCCGTTCGTCGCCGCCTTCCAGCAGATCGGCCTGCCCGCCGGCGCCGGCATCGTCAACTTCGTCGTGCTGACCGCCGCGCTCTCCTCGGCCAACTCCGGCATGTACTCCACCGGCCGGATGCTGCGCGACCTGGCGCTGAACGGCCAGGGCCCGAAGTTCTTCACCCGCCTGAGCAAGAACGGCCTGCCCACCTGGGGCACCGGCGTCTCCGTCGCGATGATGCTGGCCGGCGTGTGGATCAACTACCAGTGGCCCGGCGAGGCGTTCAACTACGTCGTCTCCTTCGCCACGATCTCCGGTATGTGGGCCTGGATCGTCATCCTGCTCTCCCAGCTGCGCTACCGGGCCAAGGCGAACCGCGGTGAGCTCCCGCAGTCGGAGTTCAAGGCCCCCGGCAGCCCGTACACCTCGGTGTTCGCGCTGGCCTTCATCGCCATGGTGATCGTGATGATGGGCGTCGACCCGGACGCGCGGATCTCGCTCTACGCGGCTCCCGTCTGGGCGCTCATCATGGGCGTCGGCTACCTGTGCATCCAGCGCAAGAACGCCGCCAACGAAGCCAACGCCGCCGACGCAGCCAACACCCCGGCGAACCAGGGCTGACCGACCGGCTGTCCAGCATGCGGGCCGGTGCGTACCACTCTTCGGTACGCGCCGGCCCGCCTGTTTATTCTTGGCGCCATGCTGACCCTCACCAAGGCCCTCTACGACCGGATCGTCGAGCACGCCCGCCAGGACCACCCCGACGAGGCCTGTGGCGTGGTCGCGGGCCCGGCCGGTAGCGGCCGCCCCGAGCGGTTCATCCCGATGCTGAACGCCGCCCGCTCGCCCACGTTCTACGAATTCGACTCCTCGGACCTGCTCAAGCTCTACCGCGAGATGGACGACCGGGACGAGGAGCCGGTGATCGTCTACCACTCGCACACCGCCACCGAGGCCTACCCCTCGCGCACCGACATCTCGTACGCCAACGAGCCCGGCGCCCACTACGTGCTGGTCTCCACCGCCGACACCGACGACGCCGGACCCTTCCAGTTCCGCTCGTTCCGGATCGTCGACGGCACGGTCACCGAGGAGGACGTCGAGGTCGTGGCGGAGTACTCCTGACCGGCCCCGGAAGCGCGCCCGGCGGCCGGATGGCCGGCGCGGGAAGATCGCGTCCCAACTGGCGTACACCAACCGTCCGCATGATGGGACGTGGTTCCAATACCCGGACCGGGAATCGATACGATGCCCGCATGGTTGACCACGACGTGAGCGAGAAGAGGCCGGGCATGCTGCTGCTCGCTCCGCTCGCCACGCGTCGCTCCGCATCGGCCCTGCTGGGCGCGTTCGGCTGCGGAGCCGCACGGCTGCACGTCGATCTGTGCCGCCTGTCCAGCGCCATCTGTCCGCGCTGCGCCGCCGGCTGACCCGGCCCGCCCGGGCGCGCGGCGCGCGCCACCGGAACCCCGCACCTCCCGCGTCACCCGCCGCCCACCCGGCCGACCCGCCGCCGTGCGACGGGACGCACCGCACCCGCCACCGCACCCACTCCCACAGGAGCTCTCCCATGGCCATCGAGGTCCGAATCCCCACCATCCTGCGCACCTACACCGACGGCCAGAAGGCCGTCGAGGGCAACGGCGAGACCCTCGCCGACCTCTTCGCCGACCTTGAGAAGCGGCACGCGGGCATCCGCGAGCGCCTCGTCGAGGGCGAGCAGCTGCGCCGCTTCGTGAACGTCTATCTCAACGACGAGGACGTGCGCTTCCTCGAAGGCATCTCCACCAAGCTGGCCGACGGCGACAGCGTGACGATCCTGCCGGCCGTCGCCGGCGGAATGGTCTGAGCGTGCGGTACGACTCCCCGCTGGCGGCGGTCGGGAACACCCCTCTCGTCCGCCTCCCGCGCCTCTCGCCCTCCGAGGACGTCCGTATCTGGGCGAAGCTGGAGGACCGCAACCCCACGGGCTCGGTCAAGGACCGCCCGGCGCTGCACATGATCGAGCAGGCCGAGAAGGACGGCCGGCTCACCCCCGGCTGCACGATCCTGGAGCCCACCAGCGGCAACACCGGCATCTCGCTCGCCATGGCGGCCAAGCTCAAGGGCTACCGCATGGTGTGCGTCATGCCGGAGAACACCTCTTCCGAACGGCGCGAGCTGCTCGCCATGTGGGGCGCCGAGATCATCTCCTCGCCCGCGGCCGGCGGCTCCAACACCGCCGTACGGGTCGCCAAGGAGCTCGCCGCCGAGCACCCGGACTGGGTGATGCTCTACCAGTACGGCAACCCCGACAACGCCGGTGCGCACTACGCCACCACCGGCCCCGAGATCCTCGCCGACCTGCCCTCGGTCACCCACTTCGTGGCCGGCCTGGGCACCACCGGCACCCTGATGGGCGTCGGCCGCTACCTGCGCGAGCAGGTCCCCGGCGTCCAGATCGTGGCCGCCGAACCGCGCTACGACGACGTGGTCTACGGCCTGCGCAACCTCGACGAGGGCTTCATCCCCGAGCTGTACGACGAGTCGGTGCTCACCACCCGCTTCTCGGTCGGCTCCGAGGACGCGGTCCGCCGCACCCGTGAACTCCTCGCCGAGGAAGGGATCTTCGCCGGCATCTCGACCGGCGCGGCACTGCACGCCGCGATCGGCGTCGGCCGCAAGGCGGTCAAGGCCGGGCAGAGCGCCGACATCGTCTTCGTCGTCGCCGACGGCGGCTGGAAGTACCTCTCGACCGGCGTCTACACCGCCGAGTCCACCGAGGCGGCGATCGCCACGCTGCACGGGCAGCTCTGGGCCTAGCGGGACCCCGCTGCCGGCCGACTCCGGCGGGGGCCGGGGCGGCCCGGCAGCGGGCGTCGCAGGCCGGGCGGGGGCCGCTTGCGGCGGGCGTCGTACGGCCGTGCGGGCCGTCAGCCCGGACTGGTGATTCCAACCACAGCTCGCCCCGCCGGAGGAGCCACCGGACCTTTTGCGCCTTACGCTCGTGGGCACCGCACAGAACGCCAGAGACCCGGCAGCACCCGGCAAGGCCCCGCCGGGAGTACCCGTACGGACCGCCGGCCGCCGCCCCCGCCCACGGAGGTTCACCCCCGTATGAAGCTCACTGTCGTCGGTTGCTCGGGGTCGTTCCCTTCCACGGAATCGGCCTGCTCGAGCTACCTCCTGGAGGCCGACGGCTTCAGGCTGCTCCTCGACATGGGTAACGGCGCCCTGGGCGAGCTGCAGCGCCACTCCGGCCTGTACGACCTGGACGCAGTGCTCCTGTCGCACCTGCACGCCGATCACTGCATCGACCTGTGCGGCTACTTCGTGGTGCGCTACTACCGCCCGGACGGCGGCCGGTGCGACCCGATGCCGGTCTACGGGCCGGCCGGCACCGAGCAGCGGATCACGGTCGCACACGCCGACGTGCCGCACGACGGCGCGATGAGCGAGGTCTTCGACTTCCGCACGCTGACACCGGGCACGTTCACCGTCGGGCCGTTCACCATCCGCACCGAGCGGGTCAGCCACCCGGTGGAGGCGTTCGGCTTCCGCATCGAGCACGGCGGCCGGACGCTGACGTACTCCGGCGACACCGGGCCGTGCGAGGCGCTGGACTCCCTGGCGGCGGGCAGCGACCTCTTCCTGTGCGAGGCGTCGTTCACCTACGGCAAGGAAGACATCCCGGAACTGCACCTCAACGGCCGGGAGGCCGGCGAGCACGCCCGGCGCGCGGGCGTCGGCCGGCTGGTGCTCACCCACATCCCGCCGTGGACCGACCCCGAGATCAACATCCGCGACGCGCAGAAGGTCTACGACGGGCCGGTCGAGGTCGCCCGGGCGGGCGCGGTCTACGAGATCTGAGCGGGCGGACGCCAGCGGACGCCCCGAAACGACAACGGCCCCGGAACCACAGCTGGTTCCGGGGCCGTTGTCGTGCCGAGGCGCGGCGCCCGTGGACGCGGGCGGCCTACGCCTTCGTCAGGTCCTCGACCTCCTCCTCGGGCTCCCGGCCCGGGGTGGTCAGGTTGAACTTGCTGATCGCGAACCGGAACAGCACGTAGTAGACGACTCCGAAGACCAGACCGATCGGAATGATCATCCACGGCTTGGTGGCGAGGTTCCAGTTCAGCGCGTAGTCGATGAAGCCCGCCGAGAAGGTGAAGCCGTCGTGCACGCCCAGCGCCCAGGTCAGCGCCATCGAGACGGCGGTCAGCACGGCGTGGATGGCGTACAGCACCGGGGCGATGAACATGAACGAGAACTCGATCGGCTCGGTGATGCCGCAGACGAACGAGGTCAGCGCCAGCGAGATCATCATGCCCAGCACGGCCTTGCGGCGCTCGGGACGGGCGGCGTGCGCGATGGCCAGCGCCGCGGCCGGCAGGCCGAACATCATGATCGGGAAGAAGCCGGACATGAACTGGCCGGCGGACGGGTCACCGGCGAAGAAGCGGCCGATGTCGCCGTGCGCGACCTTGCCCGCGGCGTCGGTGAAGTCACCGAGCTGGAACCACGAGACGGTGTTGACGAACTGGTGCATGCCGATCGGCAGCAGCGCCCGGTTGATCAGGCCGAAGAGGCCGGAGCCGGCCGCGCCGAGCCCGGTCATCCACTCGCCGAAGCTGGAGATGGCGCTGCCCACCGGCTCCCAGATGAGGAGGAACAGCACGCCGACGGCGGTGCCGACGAACGCCATGATGATCGGGACGAGCCGGCGGCCGTTGAAGAAGCCCAGCCATTCCACCAGCTTCTTGCGGTGGTAGCGCTGCCAGAGGGTCGCGGCGAGCAGGCCCATGACGATGCCGCCGAGGACGCCGGGGTTGTTGAGGACCGGCTCGACCCACTTGCCCTTCTCGATGTGGCCCTCGGTGACCGGGAACGCCTTGAGGACGTTGCTGTAGACCAGGAAGCCGACCAGGGCGGCGAGCGCCGTGGAGCCGTCGGCCTTCTTCGCGAAGCCGATGGCCACGCCTATGCAGAACAGCAGCGGCAGGTTGTCGAAGACCGCGCCACCGGCCGCGGCGAAGACCTTGCTGACGTCGATCCAGCCCAGGCCCTTCTCACCGAAGACGTCCGGCTGGCCGAGGCGGTTGAGGATGCCCGCGGCGGGCAGGACGGCGATCGGCAGCTGGAGGCTGCGGCCGATCTTCTGCAGGCCCTGGAACAGGCCGGAGCCCCGCTTCTTCGCGGGGGCCGCCTTCGCGGCGGTGGCCGAACTCATCGGATTCCTCCTGGTGAAGCGGGCATACGAGGGGGGACGGCCCGCTGGTTGGTCTACACCTTGGTCTACACCACCGGTGGTTTAGACCATTCTTAGCATGTAGCCCGGGCATAAAGGAATCCATTCTTCCAAGTGGTGTGGACCACAGGGGGGGCGGCCCCTGGAGACGCCCTGCTCAACGACCCGCCGGGGCCTTCCGAGGCCCTTCCGGACACCTTCCGCAGGCTCTCCGCGGCCTTCCCGACGCCCTCCGCCCCCGCACCCCGCCCCTACTTCACGTTCTCCCGCTCCATCGCGTCCCCCACCTCGTCCGGCTCCCGCCCCGGCGTCCGGAGGTCGAACCTCGTGATCACGAAACGGAAGATGAGGTAGTAGACGGCGGCGAAGCACAGGCCGATCGGAATGATCAACCAGGGTTTCGTCGCCAGCCCCCAGTTGATGACGTAGTCGATCAGGCCGGCCGAGAAGCTGAAGCCGTCGTGCACCCCCAGCGCCCAGGTCACCGCCATCGAGGCACCGGTCAGCAGCGCATGGGCCGCGTACAGCAGCGGCGCGATGAAAAGGAACGAGTACTCGATCGGCTCGGTGATGCCGGTCACGAACGAGGTCAGCGCCACGGACAGCATCAGCCCGCCGACCTCCTTACGGCGGTGCGGCTTGGCGCAGTGCGTGATCGCCAGGGCGGCCGCCGGGAGCGCGAACATCATGATCGGGAAGAAGCCCGAGGTGAACTGACCGGCGTGCGGATCGCCCGCCAGGAACATATTGATGTCGCCGTGCACCACCGTGCCGTCCGGCTTGGTGTAACTGCCGAACTGGAACCAGATGGGCACATTGAGGAACTGGTGCAGCCCGATCACCAGCAGCGCTCTGTTCGCGACGCCGAAGACGCCCGCTCCCCAGGCGCCGAGGCCGCTGAGCCATCGGCTGAAGCCCTCCAGGGCGTCTCCGATGGGCGGCCAGACCCACAGGCACAGCGCGGCGAAGGCGATCGCCACGAAGGCCATGATGATCGGGACCAGCCGGCGGCCGTTGAAGAAGCCGAGCCAGTCGACGAGTCTGGTGCGGTGGTACCGGGCCCAGAAGAAGGCGGCGAGCAGCCCGATGACGATGCCGCCGAACACGCCGGGATTCTGGTACGTGAACGCCGTGGCCGTCGCGTCCGGCGCCACACAGCCGACCCCCGGCACGGGCTTCGCGCCGCCGGCGCAGTCCTTGGGGAACTGCCGCAGCACGCCGTAGTAGACGAGGAAGCCGGCGAGGGCGGCAAGCGCGGTCGAGCCGTCGGACTTCTTGGCCATGCCGATGGCCACGCCCACGCAGAAGAGCAGGGGGAGCCCGAGGGCGCCGTCGAGGAGGGCGCTGCCCGCACCCATCATGACCTTGGAGACCGCGTCCCAGCCCAGCCCCTGCGCTCCGAACACGTCCGGCTGCCCGAGCCGGTTGAGGATCCCCGCCGCGGGCAGGACCGCGATCGGCAGCTGCAGACTCCGCCCCATCTTCTGCAGCCCCTGGAAGAGGTCCGACCCCCACTTCCTCCTCGGCTCCGCCGCGCTTGCGTCCGCACTCATCCGCGCCGTCCTCCCGGCAGCCGCCCCGTCGACGGCCGGCCCGCTGCGTACCGCATACTGGTGGTGTAGACCACTTGACGGCGTTCGCCTACGCGCGCCCGCCGCCTCGTGATCACCGTCCCGGTGATCGCCCACCCGGTGATCGCCATCCTTCGTCAGACAGCGGACAAACGCCCACATAGTTGGGCTGAACGTGCGTTACGGTGTGAAACCGCACGGCGGAACCGCCGGCGGCCGAGACAAGCAGGAGTGGACATGGCCAGCAAGGCTGAGAAGATCGTCGCCGGCCTCGGCGGACTCGACAACATCGAAGAGGTCGAAGGCTGCATCACCCGCCTCCGCACCGAGGTCTCCGACGCCTCCCTCGTCGACGAGGCCGCCCTCAAGGCCGCCGGCGCCCACGGCGTCGTCAAGATGGGCAACGCGATCCAGGTCGTCATCGGCACCGACGCCGACCCCATCGCCGCCGAAATCGAAGACATGATGTGAGGACCTGAGCCCGCCGGGCCGGCCCCCCGACCGCGCCCCGCTCACCTCCCCAAGGCCCCGCCCCCGGACGTCCCACCGCCCGGAACGGGGCCTTCACCATTCCCCGATAGGGTCTACGCCATGTCTCGCATCGACGGCCGCACCCCCGAACAGCTCCGCCCCGTCACCATCGAACGCGGCTGGAGCAAGCACGCCGAAGGCTCCGTCCTCATCGCCTTCGGCGACACCAAAGTCTTCTGTACCGCCTCCGTCACCGAAGGCGTACCCCGCTGGCGCAAGGGCACCGGCGAGGGCTGGGTCACCGCCGAATACTCGATGCTGCCCCGCTCCACCAACACCCGCGGCGACCGCGAATCCGTCCGCGGCAAGATCGGCGGCCGCACCCACGAAATCAGCCGCCTCATCGGCCGCTCGCTGCGCGCCGTCATCGACTACAAGGCCCTCGGCGAGAACACCATCGTCCTCGACTGCGACGTCCTCCAGGCCGACGGCGGAACGCGCACGGCGGCGATCACCGGCGCGTACGTGGCACTCGCCGACGCCGTGGCCTGGGCCCAGCACAAGAAGCTCGTCAAGCACGGCCGCAAGCCGCTCACCGGCACCGTCTCCGCGGTCAGCGTCGGCATCGTCGACGGCACCCCGCTCCTCGACCTCTGCTACGAGGAAGACGTCCGCGCCGAGACCGACATGAACGTCGTCTGCACCGGCGACGGCCGCTTCGTCGAGGTCCAGGGCACCGCCGAGGCCGCCCCCTTCGCCCGCGACGAACTCAACGCCCTCCTCGACCTGGCCGTCAGCGGCTGCACCGACCTCGACACCATCCAGCGGACGGCGCTGGCGGGCACGCGCTGACGCGCTGACGCTCTGACGCGAGGGGTACCGCGAGCGGGGGCCCGGCAGGGAAGGGGCGGGACCCCCGCCCGTTGCGAGGGCGGGACCTCCGCCGCCCGGGGCGACCGGTGGCCGGAACGCGCCGCCGTTCCGCCGCCCGGCGGCCGGATCACGCCGCCGCCGGGCCGCCGGGCAACCAAACACCCCCCACCCCGCGTTTCCTTCTTTGCCTGTACATGACCCGGGGTGCCTGCCCCGGCTCATGCCCCGTCGAGGAAGGAAACGCGCCCCATGGCCCCCCGCACCACCTCCCGCCGTCGTCCCACCCCCCTCGCCCTCGCCGCGTTAGCCGCCGCCACCCTCACCGTCCCGCTCCTCTCCTCCTGCGGAGCCGTCCAGAAGGCCGTGGACTGCGCCAAGACCGCGACCTCCGTCGTCAACGCCGTCGACAAACTCCAGCAGGCCGCGGACAACGCCCTCACCGACCCGAAGAAGACCCAGCAGGCCCTCGACAACATCGACAGCAACCTGCGCAAGCTCAGCAGCGAGGCCAACGACCCCGAACTCTCCAAGGCCATCGACAAGACCAACACCGGCATCAAGAACGCCCGCAAGGACATCGAGAACAACAAGGCCCCCGACATCCAGCCGATCGTCGACGGCACGAGCCAGGTGACCAAGATCTGCACCCCGGGCTGACCGGAGCCCCGACGCGGAGGCGGGCCGGGGACCGACCGGGCCGGGACGACCGGGCGGGGGACGAGACGGCGTCCCACCCCGGAACACCCCGCACCAACCTGGGGAGCACGCCCAGGACAGCCCGGAACGACCCGGGGAGCACGCCCGGAACGACGCCGGAACCGCGCCCGGGATAATCACCCCCATGCAGCCAGAAACCGGCGGACGCCCCGCAACCCCCCGCCGCCTGATCCTCGCCACCCGCAACGCCGGCAAGATCCGCGAGCTCCACGCCATCCTCGACGCGGCCGGCCTCGACGTCGAACTCGTCGGCGCCGACGCCTATCCCGACGTCCCGGACGTCAAGGAAACCGGCGTCACGTTCGCCGAGAACGCCCTCCTCAAGGCACACGCCCTGGCCCGGGCCACCGGCCATCCGGCCGTCGCCGACGACTCCGGCCTCTGCGTCGACGTCCTCGGCGGCGCCCCGGGCATCTTCTCCGCCCGCTGGGCCGGCAAGCACGGCGACGACCGGGCCAACCTCGACCTCCTGCTCGCCCAACTCGCCGACATCGCCGACGAACACCGCGCCGCCCACTTCGCCTGCGCCGCGGCCCTCGCCCTCCCGGACGGCACCGAACGGGTCGTCGAGGGCAAGCTCGAAGGCACCCTCCGCCACGCCCCCGCCGGCACCGGCGGCTTCGGCTACGACCCCATCCTCCAGCCCCTCGGCGAGGACCGGACCTGCGCCGAACTCACCCCCGACGAGAAGAACGCCATCAGCCACCGGGGGAAGGCGTTCCGGGCGCTGGTTCCGGTAGTGCGGGAGTTGTTGGGCTGAGGCAGTCCGCACGCACAGAAACGGCCTGCGAATCGTAGCCTTCGATTCGCAGGCCGTTCATGTGCGGCGGAAGGGATTCGAACCCTCAAGCCCGATCAGGGGCCACAGATCCTAAGTCTGCTGCGTCGCCGTTGCGCCACCGCCGCTAGCTGCCTGCCATCGTACCGGGAGTCGTCTGCCGCCTTCTGCCTCCCCTGCACCACGTGCTCGTGACCGCGTGGCAGTTGGGGCACAGCAACCGCAGGTTCTCCCGCCGGTTGTCGTGCCAGTCCCCGTTGATGTGGTCGACCTCCAACGACATGGGCCTGCCCAGCCACTCGGGTGCGACGCCGCACCTGGCGCACCGGTCCGGCACGCCGACTTCGTGAAGCGCGCGACGCAGGCGCTTGGTTGCGGTCCGGTGCCGGCCGCTGTGCCGTACCAGCACGTCTTCCGGCTGTTTGGCGTTCGCCGCGCGCTTCCCCCGCTGGTGCGCCTGGCCCAGGAAGTGCGAGGTGCTGAGGCCTTCCTCGGCGATCCACGTGTGCAGTTGGGCACGTTGTCCGCCGCTGTTCGGCCGGTCCAGGCGACGTAACACCTCTGCGATGGAGGACGACGCAGCGACCGCGGTCTGCAACTCACCGCGCGTAGGCCGGGCTCGCCTGCCGCAGGGACGAAAGTGCGAGACGTCGATGCCGAAGTGAGCGAAACGCCGCGCGAGGTACCTACGGAGGTTGCCGTAAGGCCGGGTACCGAGGAAGGCGATGACCTCGTCGATGTCGGAGCACTGTTCGGCCGCCTTCGCGAGCCGCTCGCGGGTGTACTGCACGCCATTGCTCATGCGGCGACGCCCTTGATGCGCCCCTTTCCGCGGCCCCGGTAACTGTCCGTCGTGGAATGGCAGTTGGGGCAGAGGAACCGCAGGTTTCCGATTCGGTTGTCGCGCCAGTTACCGTCGATGTGATCGACCTCCAGTGGCAGCGGATTCCCCAGCCAGATCGGTTCAATGCCACACCATGCGCAGCGCTCTTCGACGCCCAGCTCGCGCATCGCCCTTGTGAGGCGGGCATTCGGCACGCGTGTGGCGCGCCCTGATGTGTGCTCGACGAGGATCTCTTCGGCAGATCGGCGTCGTCGGTTGTCCTTCATGCGCTCCGTGCGGACCACCGGCGTGAAATGCGAGACGTCGATCCCGTACGCCTTGATCCGGCGACTGATGTGCGTGTGGTGGCCACCGACGAGTTCAAGCCCGAGATGGCGCAGCACCTCGCACACGTTCGTCGACGCCGACACCGCTTCCTGAAGCCTCTCCCTGGTCCATTTGACCCCCTCCCGCTCGAAGTGCGACGTGTCCACCCCCAGCTTCTTCATCCGCTCCCGGAGGTAGTTCCGCTTCGGCCCTTTCGGATCCACCCCCAACTTCCCCAACGCCTCCGACAGCGTCCGCGACGACGATGCCGCGGCCTCCAGTCGCTCCCTGGTGTACGGACTTACCGGCATGACGCCATCCCCTCCCGCACCGGAACCGCCCCGGTGCTCGCTCGAACAGAACAACGATCGAACGCCGGGGCGGTTACGCAGGGTCAGGAAGAGGGTCCGCTGGTTCCGGTCAGAAGCGGGGTTCCTGGGTTTGGGCGGTGATGAGTTCGACGGCTTCTTGCTTGGTGGCTACGGAGGGTGGGGAGCCGTCGAGGGGTTGTTGGGCGGTTTCCTTCATGCAGGCGACGGCGATGACGCCGACGAGGGCGGCGCCCATCGTGTAGTAGGCGGGGACCATCACGTTCTTGCCGAAGGCGTCCATGAGGGCGGTGATGACGAGCGGGGTGGTGCCGCCGAAGAGGGAGACGGCGAGGTTGTAGCCGATGGAGAGGGAGCCGTAGCGGACGCTGGTGGGGAACAGGGCGGGCAGGGCCGCGGACATGGTGCCCAGGAGGCAGACCAGGGAGAGGCCGAGGAGGGCCATGCCGAGGCAGACGGTGAGGATCGTGCCCTGTTTGACCAGCAGGAAGGCCGGGACGGCCAGGAGGAAGAAGCCGAGCATGCCGGCCATCAGGAGGGGCTTGCGGCCGTAGCGGTCGTTGAGTTTGCCGACCGAGGAGATGACGCACATCAGGGCGACCATGGTGCCGAGGAGGATCAGCAGGCCGTGGGACTCCTCGTAGTGGAGGGTGTCCGTCAGGTAGGTCGGCATGTAGGAGAGCAGCATGTAGTCGGTGATGTTGTACGCGCCGACCAGGGCGATGCAGAGGATGAGGGTGGGCCACTGCTGGGCGAAGATCTCGCCCAGTTTCTTCTTCGGGGCGTTTTCGGAGAGGTGGGAGAATTCCGCTTCGGCCTCGACGACGGAGCCGGTGGCGTGGTGGGTGTGGGCGGCCTCGAATTTCTGGAAGGCGGGGGTTTCGTCGAGCTTGACCCGCAGGTAGAGGCCGACCAGGCCGAGCGGGCCGGCGATGAGGAAGGGCAGGCGCCAGGCCCAGGAGTTCATCGCGTCGTCGCCCAGCAGCGTGGTCAGGAGCAGGACGATGCCGGCGGCGCCGGTGTAGCCGATGAGGGTGCCGAGTTCGAGGAAACTGCCGTAGAAGCCGCGCTTCTTGTCGGGGGCGTATTCGGCGATGAAGGTCGAGGCGCCGCCGTATTCGCCGCCGGTGGAGAAGCCCTGGATGAGGCGGAAGGCGATGAGCAGGGCCGGGGACCAGAAGCCGATGGTGTCGTAGGACGGGATGAGGCCGATGCAGAAGGTGCCCAGGGCCATCATGATCATGGTGAGGGCGAGGACCTTCTTGCGGCCGATGCGGTCGCCGAGCGGGCCGAAGTAGGCGCCGCCGAGGGGTCGTACGAGGAAGGCGACGGCGAAGGTGGCGAAGGACGACAGCAGGCTGGTGGTGTCGCTGCCGCCGGGGAAGAAGACCTTGCCGATGGTGACCGCGAGGTAGCTGTAGATCCCGAAGTCGAACCATTCCATGGCGTTGCCGAGGGCGGCGGCCTTCACCGCGCGCTTGACGACGCGTTCGTCGGTGACGGTGATGTCGGTGCGCCGGAGCCGGGGGTTTCTTCGCCGGGCGACGGCACGGAAGAGCCACCGGTGGCGTTTGAGCGCTTCCCGGTCCTGGTCGGGAGCGCGTTCGGCTGCTGTGCTGCCGGTCGGCACGAGGCGGTCCTCTCGGTCGGTCGGCGCGCGGGGCGCGGCGGGTGCGACGGATACGACAGGTGCGCCTGCGCAGTGGAGCGCGGATCAAACCACTCTTGCGGTACGAAGCGACGTACGTCACGTGAGGGTGGGCCGTCCGGGGTGGCGGGGGCGGATGATCGGGGGTTCGCCAGGGGTGTGACGGTGCTTGTTACAGGACTGGTACACAGCCGCGCGGTCACCGCAGTATTCGGGCAATCAGCCTGTGTCGCGGGGGCGGGAGAGTGGGGGCGCCGGGCGTGGCAGTCGTGTTTGCTGGTGGGGGTACGGGGTGTGGTCCCCGGGAGGAGATCGTGATGACCGACCGCGAAGGGTCCCGCTGGGTGCGGGGGCGTACCGCGCTGGTGGCCTTTGTCGTGGTGACGGCGTTGGCGGCCGGTGGGGTGTGGTTCAGCCAGGTGTCGGACCGGGCGTCGGCGGTGGATGCGGCGCCGAAGACGTCGGCGGTGCAGGACGTCAAGGAGGACGCCAAGCAGTCGGGGGGACTGCCGGGGGTGCGGGACTGCGGTGTGGGGGAGCCGGAGGTGAAGCCGCAGGTGATCACGTTGACGTGTGCGGACGCGGGGATGGTGGCGACCGCGATCACGTGGAAGAAGTACGGGGCGCGGGATGCCCTGGGGGTGGGTGTGGTGCAGGTGGAGAAGACTGCCGCCGGGGTGGGGACGGATTCGGGTTTTCCGGCGACGTTCCGGCTGTACAACCCGAAGCCGGTGGACGGTGGGTTGGCGTTCACGGGTCTTGAGGTGACGTACGAGGGGTCGACGCCGCTCGGGGACACGACGGAGATGTACACCCTCGCGTGATGGGCATTCGAGGCCGGATCGCCCTGGCCATTTCGTGTATGACGGCGCTGGCGGTGGTGGTGCTCGGGTTCGCCGTGCACCACATAGCGGATGCGGAGCGGGAGCGTTCGGCGCGGGCGTATCAGGACGACCGGCTGAGTTCGGCGCTGCAGATCTATGAGCGGGACAGCAAGTTGGTGCTGGGCGCGCAGTTGGACGATGCGTCGTTGCCGCGGCCGTTGCGGGAGGCGGTGTTCACGAACCGTTCGGGGACGTATGTCAGTGGTGGTGAGGATCCGCGGGTGTGGGCGGCGACGGGGGTCGGGGACGGTGGCGGGGGGCGGCCGGCGCGGTCGTTGTCGGTGTCGGCGGCGTATCCGGATGACGATCCGGCGCAGGTGGCGTTGGACCGGGCGTTGTTGATCGCGGGGTGCGGCACGGTCGTGTTGATGGCGGTGGTGTCGTGGTTCGTGGCGCAGCGGTTGTCGCGGCGGTTGCGGCTCAGTGCGGCGGCGGCGCGGCGGATCGCGGCGGGGGAGCCGCCGGATGCGGATGCGTTGGCGAGCAACGGGCGTGACGAGGTGGCCGAGTTGGGCCGGAGTGTGCATCACATGGCGATGTCGCTGGCGGCGCGGGTGGAGGCCGAGCGGGAGTTCACCGCGGATGTGGCGCATGAGTTGCGGACGCCGGTGGCGGGTCTGGTGGCGGCGTCGGAGTTGTTGCCGCAGCCGCGGGCGGTGGAGCTGGTGCGGGACCGGGCGCAGGCGATGCGGCGGTTGGTGGAGGATCTGCTGGAGGTGTCGCGGCTGGACGCGGGGGTGGAGCGGGCGGATCTTGATGCGTGTGAGCTGCCGTCGTTGGTGCGGGGGATCGTGCGGCGGGCGGCGCGGCAGCGTGGGGTGGATGAGGTGTCGGTGTCGGTGGAGGGGGAGCCACGGATCGTGGAGACGGATCGCCGGCGGGTGGAGCGGGTGTTGGTGAATCTGCTGGCGAACGCGGCGAAGCACGGGAAGCCGCCGATCGAGGTGGTGGTGGCGGGGTCGCGGATCGTGGTGCGGGATCACGGGCCGGGTTATCCGGCGGAGTTGTGTGCGGAGGGGCCGCGGCGGTTCCGTACGGCGGCGCCGGAGCGGGGGACCGGGCATGGTCTGGGCTTGACGATCGCGGCGGGGCAGGCGGAGGTGCTGGGGGCGCGGCTGGACTTCGGCGCCGCCGCGGAGGGCGGCGCCGAGGCCGTGCTGGAGCTGCCGGACCGGGCGGCGGTGGGGCTGGCGGTGCCGGCTTCGGGGGTGTGAGCGTTACAGCCCGAGGTCCTTGATGATCTTGGCGACGTGGCCGGTGGCCTTGACGTTGTAGAGGGCGCGTTCGACCTTGCCGTCCTCGTCGACGATGACGGTGGAGCGGATGACGCCGGTGACGGTCTTGCCGTAGAGCTTCTTCTCGCCGAAGGCGCCGTAGCTCTCCAGGACGGACTTGTCGGGGTCGCCGAGGAGGGTGACCTTGAGGTCTTCCTTGTCGCGGAACTTGGCGAGCTTCTCCGGCTTGTCGGGGGAGATGCCGATGACGTCGTAGCCGTGGCCGGTGAGGAAGTCGAGGTTGTCGGTGAAGTCGCAGGCCTGCTTGGTGCAGCCGGGGGTGAGGGCGGCGGGGTAGAAGTAGACGATGACCTTGCGGCCCTTGTGGTCGGCGAGCGAGATCTGCTTGCCGTCCGCGTCGGGCAGGGTGAAGGCGGGGGCGGTGTCGCCGGGCTGCAGTCGCGCGCTCATGGTTCTCCTCGTACGGCGGTGTCGGCGGGGTCGGTGCTCCTCCGACATTAGCCACCGGGACCGACGGTCGGGGCCGGTGGGGCGCTCCGGGCGCGCGAAACGGGGGTGCTGTGGGGCGCGTGCCGGTGTGAACTGACAGACTGTCCATCACGAATGGCGCGAGACGACGGAGGCAGCGCGGTGGCGGAGGCCAGGACCCCGGCGCAGATCGAGGCGGACATCGTCCGCAGGCGGCAGGAGCTCGCCGTCACGCTCGACGAGATCGGTGTGCGGCTGCACCCGAAGACGATCATGGGTGAGGCGAAGGCGAAGGCGATGTCGGCGGTGGACCGGACGGCGGGGCGGGCGTATGTGGTCGCCCACCGTGCGCTCGCGGACGTGCGGGGGCAGCTGGTGTCGGAGGACGGGGCGCCGCGGCTGGAGCGGATCGTTCCGGTGGCGTTGGTCGGTGTGGCCGTGGTGGGGCTGCTGACGCTGCGGGCCAGGCGGCGCGACTGAGCGGTGGTCCGGCCGGGCGGTGGCCTGCCTGGGCGGTCGGGTGTCCGGGCGGTGGCGGGCTGTGCGGCGGCGCGCGGCCGTCGGCGGCCGGGCCGATCCGGGCCGCGGTGCGTGATCGGGCGCCGGGCCAGGTACGGTCATGGCGTGAGCCCGAATAACACCAAGGACACCCACGACAAGCTGCCGATCCGGATGCTGCACGACCGTGTGCTGGTCCGGACGGACATCCCCGAGGGCGAGCGCCGCTCGTCCGGGGGCATCGTCATTCCCGCGACCGCGGCGGTCGGCCGGCGCCTGGCCTGGGCCGAGGTCGTCGCGGTGGGGCAGAACGTGCGGACCGTCGAGGTGGGCGACCGGGTGCTGTACGACCCGGAGGACCGGGCCGAGGTCGAGGTGCGCGGTGTGGCGTACGTGCTGATGCGTGAGCGGGACCTGCACGCGGTGGCCGCGGAGCGGCTGGAGGGCGCGGACGATGCGACGGGGCTGTACCTGTAGCCGGTGCCGGCGGCGGGTGCGCAAGGACGGGATGCGGGCGGTGACCGGGGTCACCGCCCGTTCCGCTGCCCGGACCTGCCCGCGTTGTTAGCCTCGAAGGACCCGACGAGACGCGCCGTACCGGGTCAGGACAAGACGACGCACCCCTGTTGAACCTGTTCACGGAGGTGCCGTCATGGCGTGGGTCCTGCTCGTGGTCGCCGGTCTGCTGGAGGTCGGCTGGTCGATCGGGATGAAGTTCACCGAGGGGTTCACCCGGCTGTGGCCGAGCGTGTTCACCGGTGCGGGGGTCGTCGTCAGCATGGTGTTGCTGTCGTACGCGGCCCGGTCCTTGCCGATCGGGACCGCCTATGGCGTGTGGGTCGGTATCGGGGCGGCGGGTGCCGCGCTGGTCGGGATGGTGGTGCTGGGTGAGCCGGCGACCGCGGCCCGGATCTTCTTCGTCTGTCTGCTGCTGGTGGCCGTGGTCGGCCTGAAGGCGACGTCCGGCCACTGAGCCGCCGCCGTACGCGACCCGGCGCCCTGCTTCACATGCCCCATCGGGCGCGCAGTCGCCGGCTCAGCGCGTCGCCGTCCGGGCCCAGGGTGGGGAAGTCGTTCGTGGGCTCGGCCGTGGGCGGTGTCGGTGTCGGGAAGGTGGGGGTGGGCGGCTGGGTGACCGGCGGGGTCGGCGGGCCGGTGGTCGGGGTGGGCCGGGCCGGGGAGGCGGACGGCTCGGCGGTGGGCGAGCCGGAGTCGCCGGGGGACGGTGACTCGCTGTCGGAGGGTTCGACCGACGGGGAGGGGTCGGCGCCGTCCGCGAGCTGCAGGTCGAAGTCGTGGACCGGGCGGCCGCGGAGGGCGGCCGCGGTGTAGTCGGCCCAGATCTGGGCGGGGAAGTCGCCGCCGTTGACCCGGTCCAGGCCGGCCGCGCCGTACAGCGGTTCCTGTGCGGCGGTCTCCGGGTGCTGGCCGAGGACGGCGACGACGGTGGCGAGGTCGGGGGTGTAGCCGGCGAACCAGGCCGCCTTGTCCTGTTCGGCGGTGCCGGTCTTGCCGGCGGCGGGCCGTCCGGCGGCCTGGGCGGCGGTGCCGGTGCCGCCGTCGACGACGCTGCGCAGGATGGAGGTGGTGGTGTCGGCGGCCTCGCGGGGGACGGCCGTGGTCGTTTCGCGGTCGGGCAGGTCGATCTCCTCGTCGCCCTTGTCGATCTTGTTGATGAGGGTGTAGGGGCGGCGTTCGCCGTGCCGGGCGAGGGTGGTGTACGCCTGGGCCATGTCCAGCACGCTGGGGGTGGCGGTGCCCAGGGCGATCGCGCCGCGGGAGGCGGCGAGGCCGGGGGCGTCGGCGGGGATGCCCAGGTCGACGGCGGTGTCCTTGACCTGGTCCGGGCCGACGTCGATGCCCATCTGGGCGTAGACGGCGTTGACGGACTTGTCGGTGGCCTCGGTGACGGTGATCGGCCCGTAGGAGCGGTCGTCCTCGTTGGCGGGCGCGAACCCGGTGGCGTGGCCGTGGCTGACGGTCATCCGCTTGTTGTCGCCGTCGTAGACGGTGTTCGGGGTGATGGGGTCGCCGTCCTGGGTGGTGGCGTGGTGCTGCACGGCGGAGGCGAAGACGATCGGCTTGAAGGTGGAGCCGACCTGGTAGTCGCGGCGGGTGGCGCTGTTGACGTACTGCCGGGCGTAGTCGATGCCGCCGTAGAGGGCGACGACCCGGCCGGTGCGGACGTCGATGGAGGCGCCGCCGGCGCGGACGTAGCCGTCGGGGGTGCGGGAGTCGTCGAGCCGGTCCATCAGGCGGGTGTTGACGGCGTGCACGAAGGCGTTCTGGCGTCGTCGGCTGAGGGTGGTGGTGATGCGGTAGCCGCCGGCGCGCAGGGTGTCCTCGTCGAGGATGTGGTGGTCGGTGAGGTAGTCCTTGACCGCTTCGACGAGGTAGCCGCGCTGGCCGGTCAGTCCGGGCGAGGTGCGGGCGGGCCGGGGCACCGGGAAGCGCATCGCGGCGCGTTCGCCGGGGCTGAGCCACTTCTGCTTGACCATGCCGTCCAGGACGTAGGCCCAGCGGGCCATCGCGCGGGGGGAGTTGGCGGGGTGGGCGGTGACGTCGTAGACGCTGGGGGCGTTGAGGAGGGCCGCGAGGTAGGCGCCCTGGGCGGTGGTGAGCTGCGCCGAGTCGACGCCGTAGTAGGCCTGGGCGGCGGCCTGGATGCCGTAGGCGTTGCGGCCGTAGTAGCTGGAGTTGAGGTAGCCCTGGAGGATGTTGTCCTTGCTCACCTCGCGGTCCAGTTTGACGGCGATGAAGAACTCCTTGGCCTTGCGGGTGAGGGTCTGTTCCTGGGCGAGGTAGTAGTTCTTGACGTACTGCTGGGTGATGGTGGAGCCGGACTGTTTGCCCTTGCCGGTGAGGGTGTTCCAGGCGGCCCGCAGCATGGCGGCCGGGTCGACGGCGGACTCGGAGTAGAAGTCGCGGTCCTCGGCGGCGAGCACGGCCTGCTGGACGGGTTTGGGGACCTGGCTGAGCGTCACGTTCTGCCGGTTGACGTCACCGTCGCGGGCCAGTTCGGAGCCGTCGGAGTAGAGGTAGACGTTGCTC
This sequence comes from Streptomyces sp. NPDC059649, assembly GCF_042734445.1. NCBI lineage: Bacteria > Bacillati > Actinomycetota > Actinomycetes > Kitasatosporales > Streptomycetaceae > Streptomyces > Streptomyces sp. NPDC059649. The sequence continues at coordinate 23,030 of NZ_JBHWDV010000015.1, read as the reverse complement.
TGGGCCTTGGCGGCGCTGTTGGCGGGCGGGATGTCGACGAGCAGGTAGCCGGCGATCAGTGCGCCGATGACGAGCAGCAGGAAGCCCAGCACGGTGCCGAGCACCGTGCGCCAGCTGGGCAGCGCCCGCCGCCAGACTGTGCGATGTCCGCTCATGTCGGTATGGACTCCTCGGCCTCCGCCGAGGGTTGTACCGCGGCGGAACGGTGTCGTGTCGGGGGTTGTGCGCCGTACGCCGGAAAAGCACCTGTTGCCCGTGGGGAAACTTTCGCATCATGCGTCCCGTTCAGCGGGGTGGGCGCGCACCCGGTCCCACCACCGGAGCGGCCGAATGGCGCCCATGGGTCACCCGGAAGGGTGGTAATTCGATGGTGCCCGCCGCGCCCACGACTTAGGCTCCGGTGCTTTGTCGTCCGCACGGGAACGAGAACGGGCCGGGTGAGCGTGGGTGTGGTGCGTGGCGGTGGCGGCCGGCAGCTTCCGGCGGTACGCCACGTATCGGGTCGCGACGGCGGCCGGGGTGTTCACCAACACCGTCTTCGGCTTCATCGTGGCGTACACCTTCGTCGCCCTGTGGGCCGAGCGGCCGCATCTGGGCGGCTACGGGCAGGGGCAGGCGCTGACCTTCGTCTGGGTCGCGCAGGCGCTGCTGGCGGCGGCTGCGCTGATGGGCGGCGGCGGGCTGGAGGAGCTGGAGGAGCGGATCCGCACCGGCGACATCGTGGTGGACCTGTACCGGCCGGCGGACCTGCAGCTGTGGTGGCTGGCCGCGGACCTGGGCCGGGCCGGGATGCAGCTGATCGGCCGCGGGGTGGTGCCGATGGCGGTGGGCGCGCTGTTCTTCCCGCTGGCGCTGCCCGGTGACGTGCTGACCTGGGGCTGGTTCCTGCTGTCGGTGCTGCTGGGCATCGTGGTCAGCTTCGGGCTGCGCTATCTGGTGGCGCTGGCGTCGTTCTGGCTGCTGGACGGCTCGGGGCTGGCCCTGATCAGCGGGCTGGCCTGCATGTTCTTCTCCGGGATGCTGCTGCCGCTGCGGGTCTTCCCCGGCGGCTTCGGGGAGGTGGTCCAGCTGCTGCCCTGGGCGGCGGTCCTGCAGGTGCCGGCCGATGTGCTGGTCGGCGCGCGCAGCGGCGGCGCGCTGCTGCGCGGGCTGCTGTTCCAGGCGGCGTGGGGCGCGGCGCTGCTGGCGCTGGGCCGGCTGGTGCAGTCCGCGGCGACCCGCAGGGTGGTGGTGCACGGTGGCTGACGGCGGCGGGCCGATCGGGGCCCGGGACGGGTGGCGGGCTGCGGCGGCCCAGGGGCTGTACGCGTACGGGCTGATCGTGCGGATGTGGGTGCGCTCGACCCTCGCCTACCGGGCCTCGTTCGTGATGATGGCGGTCGGCAACTTCGCCGCCTGCGCCCTGGACTTCGTCGCGATCCTGCTGATGTTCTCGCAGATCGACGCGCTCGGCGGCTTCTCGCTGCCCGAAGTGGCGTTCCTGTACGGCACGTCCGGGCTGGCGCTGGGCCTCGCCGACCTGCTGCTGGGCAGCATGGACCGGCTGGGCCGGCGGGTCCGCGACGGCACCCTCGACGTGCTGCTGCTGCGGCCCGCCCCGGTGTTCGCGCAGGTCGCCGCCGACCGGTTCGCGCTGCGCCGGCTGGGCCGGATCAGCCAGGCGCTGCTGGTGCTGGGCTGGTCGGTGACCCGGCTGGACGTGGACTGGACGGTGGGCCGGATGCTGCTGGTCGTGCTGATGACCCTGTGCGGTACGGCCATCTTCGGGGCGGTCTTCACCACCGGCGCGGCCTTCCAGTTCTGGGCGCAGGACGCGGCGGAGGTGCAGAACTCCTTCACCTACGGCGGCAACGCCCTGCTGCAGTACCCGCCGACGGTGTTCGCCAAGGACCTGGTGCGCGGCGTCACCTTCGTCGTCCCGCTGGCCTTCGTCAACTGGCTGCCCGCCCTGCGCCTGCTGGGCCGCCCGGATCCGCTCGGCCTGCCCGGCTGGGTGGACTTCCTCGGCCCCGCCGTGGCCGCCCTGATGTGCGCGGGCGCGGCGCTGGCCTGGCGGTACGGCCTGCGCGGCTACCGCAGCACCGGAAGCTGACGCCCAGTCAGCAGGCATTCCGTACCCCGTGTCCCGTACGACGTCCCACCCGGCGAAAGGAACCGCACGATGACCGCATCCGACAGCACCGGCCCGGATCCGCTGATCGATGTCCGCGGCATCGAGAAGGTCTTCTCGGTACGGCGCAAGGCCGGCCGGCTGCGCCGGGTGCGCGAGGAGGTGCGGGCCGTCGACGGCATCACCTTCCAGGTGCCGCGCGGCGAGATGGTCGGCTACATCGGCCCGAACGGCGCGGGCAAGTCCACCACCATCAAGATGCTGACCGGCATCCTCGTGCCCAGCGGCGGCACGCTGCGGATCGCCGGGATCGACCCCGCGCGCGAACGGACCCGGCTCGCCCGCCGTATCGGAGTCGTCTTCGGCCAGCGCACCACCTTGTGGTGGGACCTGCCGCTCGCGGACTCCTACGAGCTGGTGCGCCGGATGTACCGGATCCCCGACGCCGTCTACCGCGCCAACCTGGCGCGCTGCGTCGAACTGCTCGACCTGGCCCCGCTGCTGGCCGTACCCGTGCGGCAGCTCTCCCTCGGGCAGCGGATGCGCGGCGACATCGCGGCGGCCCTGCTGCACGACCCGGAGGTGCTCTACCTCGACGAGCCGACCATCGGGCTCGACGTCATCAGCAAGGCGAAGGTGCGGGAGTTCGTCCGCGAGGTGAACGCCGAGCGGGGCACCACGGTCCTGCTCACCACCCACGACCTGACCGACATCGAGCAGCTGTGCCGCCGGGTGATGGTCATCGACCACGGCCGGCTGGTCTACGACGGCGCGCTGGACGGGCTGCGCGCGGCGGCCGACGGCGAGCGCACCCTGGTGGTCGACCTGGAGCGCGAACTGCCGCCCATCGAGGGCGTGCCCGGTGCCCGTACGGTCCGGGTGGAGGGCCCCCGGCAGTGGCTGGTGTTCCCGGCGGCGCAGAGCGCGGCGCCGCTGGTCACCGCGGTCGCCGAGCGCTATCCGCTGGTGGACCTGTCGCTGCGCGAGCCGGACGTCGAGTCGCTGATCGCCGAGCTGTACGCCCGCGGCGCCACCCGCGCCGAGCCCGCTCGCGCATCGGACGGCCAGGGCGCCCCGGCGTAGGGCCTGTCGTCGAACTCCCGTCGCCCCTTGGGGGAAACACACCGGTCCGCCACCGCCGCCGCCACTTACCCTGTCGGTATGACTGACGACCTCCCGGTGCCGCGGGCCTCCGCCGCCGAGTTGCGTGCCTCCGACGCCGACCGTGAGCGGGTCGCCGAGATCCTGCGGGACGCCCTCACGGAGGGGCGGCTGGAGATGGCCGAGTTCGACGAACGGCTGGAGGCGGCCTATCTGGCCCGTACGTACGGGGAGTTGGCGCCGCTCACCGCCGACCTGCCGGCCGCGACGGCCGCCGCCCCGGTATCGCCGGCCCCGGTGTCGCTGCACAAGGACACGGCCGCGGCGGGCTCCTGGGCCGGACGGATCGACCGCGACGCCCGCGGTTCGACGACGGGCCTGGCGGTGCTGGGCGGCTTCCAGCGCAAGGGCCGCTGGACGATCGGCCGCCGCTTCGCCGCGGTCTGCTTCATGGGCGGCGGGGAGATCGACCTGCGCGAGGCCGACTTCGCCGCCTCGGAGGTCGTGATCGACTGCTGGACGTTCATGGGCGGCGTCAACGTCATCGTGCCGCCGGGCGTCGAGGTCGACATACGGGGCCTGGGCATCATGGGCGGCTTCGACTCCCGTGAGGACGGCGTCCCCGGCGACCCCGGCGCGCCGCGGGTGATCGTCCGGGGCCTGGCCCTGATGGGCGGCGTCGGCGTCGAACGCAAACTGCCCACCTCCGAAAAGCGCCGCCTGAAGGAGGAACGCCGCCGCCTGAAGGCCGAGGAACGCGACCGGCGCACGGAACTCGACTGACCGGCCGCCGTTGCGGGGCCCCGCGCGCCGCGGGGGCCCACCCGGGCGGCGTAAGGTGCGGGGACCGGCGTTACAGCGACGCCGGGGCGGACTGTTTGAGCAGGTCGAGGTCGACGGTGTTGGCCATGGCGCGGTAGCCCTCGTCGCTCGGGTGGAGGTGGTCGCCGGAGTCGTAGACGGGGCGGAGGCGGACCGGGGCGGCGGGGTCGCGGAGGGCCTTGTCGAAGTCGACGACCTCGTCGTAGACGGTGCCGGAGCGGATGATGCGGTTGACCCGTTCGCGGACCGAGTTCAGCTGGGCGGAGTAACCGCGGTGCCCGCCGAACGGCGTAAGGGTGGAGCCGGTGACGCGCAGGCCCCGGGCGTGTGCCTCGTGGACGATCTGCCGCATGCCCGCGACGATCTTCCGCGGGTCGAGCTGGCGCGGGGACTTGAACAGGTCGTTCAGGCCGATCTCGACGATCACCGCCTTCACGCCGGTGCGGGAGAGCGCGTCGCGGTCGAGGCGGGACAGCACGCTGGGGCCGTTGTTCGGCGAGAAGCGGTTGCCGTTGACCAGCAGGCGGTTGCCGCTGATGCCCTGGTTGAGGACGCCGTAGCGGGGTGCGCCGGGCTCGTTGCGCAGCCGGGCGGCCAGGAAGTCCGTCCAGCGGTGGTTGGCGCCGGCCGTGGAGGTGATGCCGTCGGTGATCGAGTCGCCGATGGCGACCACCGAGCCCTGCGCCTCGGTGCTCCACACGTCGACCCCGGTCAGATAGCGCCAGTAGGGGCTCTGCTCGGTGTAGGCGGCGCCGGTGGCGTCCTCGGCGCGGTCACCGCGCGCCAGGTAGGAGGTCTGCCGGGCGTACGGGTGGTAGGTGGCCGGGCCGGACGGGGAGGGGGAGTAGGTGGTGACCAGGAGGTCCGCGTCGCCGGGGACCTTCAGCCGGGTCGGGTCGCTGGTGACCGCGCCGCCCGCGGGGATGGTCACCGCGGGCTTGCCGCCGAAGGACAGCCGGTGCATCGTGCCGTCCGCGGCGGTGGGGTCGCTGGGGGCCGCGGCCAGCGCCACCGTGGCGTGGCTGACCACCAGCGGCCGGGTGCCGTAGAGGTTGGAGAGCTGGATGCGGACGCCGGAGCCGCCGACGCTGGTGTGCACGACGTTGCGTATCGACATCCCCGCGTAGCCGTCCAGGGTGCCGGGCTCGGCCGCCGCCGCGGCCGCCGACCAGGTGCCGACCCACTGTCCGGAGACCGCCGGTGCGGCGGGATCGCGCGGCTTGTGCGGGGAGCTGCCCGGTCCGCCGTCCTCGCCGCCGAAGCCGGCGAATATCGCGGCCGAGATCAGCACCACCACTGCCGCCAGGCCGGCGAGCAGGGCGTAACCCACACTTTTCTTCATGCGGGAAGGGTCTCCTGGGGAAAGCGGAGCTCCAGGCTCCGGGCGGGCAAGGGCAGCGGGTGGGCAGCGGCACCGTTGGCGTCCGGTCGGTCCCCCATGATCCCACGGACCTTCCGGGAGCCGCCCGGCGCCCCGCTCGGTGCCGCCCCCCGGCGGGCGCCGGGAACTCGTGGTTCGCTCCAGGAGTAGGTCACAGTGGGACATACGGCCGGACCGGTGGCCGGACCCGCGGCGCAGCATAGGCCGTGGGAGTGACGGGGGGCACGGTGGGAGCGGTGGAGCGGATGGAACGCACGAGAACGGACAGGGCGTCGGCGGGGGACGTCTCCCCGGCGCCGGGCGCCGCGGCGCCGAGCGGCCCGGTGGCGCCGGTCGCCGGCTTCGTCTACGGTGCCGCCGACGAGGAGCGGCGGCGCGCCGTACGCCGGATGAAGACGCTGGCCACCGGTCTGCTGCTGGCCGTCGCGCTGGTCTACGCGCTGGCGACGTGGGCCGGCCGCGCCGGGGCGGGCGGCTGGACCGGGTTCGTCGCGGCGGCCGCGGAGGCCGGCATGGTCGGTGCGCTGGCCGACTGGTTCGCGGTCACCGCACTGTTCAAACGGCCCATGGGACTACCGATCCCGCACACCGCCATCATTCCCACGAAAAAGGACCAACTCGGACAGAGTCTGGGGGAATTCGTCGGTGAGAACTTCCTCTCCGCCGAGGTCGTCCGCCGCCGGCTGCGGTCCGTGGGCATCGGCCGCCGGCTCGGCGGCTGGCTCGCCGAACCGCGGAACGCCGACCGGGTCACCGCCGAGCTCTCCACCGCGCTGCGCGGCGCGCTGACCGTACTGCGCGACTCCGACGTCCAGGCGGTGGTCGGCGAGGCGATCACCCGCCGCGCCCACGACCAGGAGATCGCGCCCGGCCTCGGCACCCTGCTGGAGAAGGTCGTCGCCGAGGGCGGTCACCGGCGGGTGGTCGACCTGGTCGTCGCCCGCGCCCACGACTGGCTGGTCGAGCACGGCGACTCCGTCATGGCGGCGGTCTCCGGCGGCGCCCCCGGATGGACGCCCCGGTTCGTCGACCGCAAGGTGGGTGACCGGGTCTACAAGGAACTGCTGCGCTTCGTCACCGAGATGCGGGACATGCCCGCACACCCCGCGCGCGGCGCCATCGACCGTTTCCTGCGGGACTTCGCGGAGGACCTGCAGACCGACCCGGACACCAGGGCCCGGGTCGAGCACCTGAAGTCCGAGGTCCTCGGCCGCGGCGAGGTCCAGGACCTGATCGCCTCGGCCTGGGGCGCGGTCCGCGCGATGATCGTCGCCGCCGCGGAGGACGAACGCAGCGAACTGCGGCTCCGGGTCCGGGCCGCGCTGCTGTCCCTGGGCCGCCGGCTGTCCGACGAGGAACGGTTGCAGGGCAAGGTGGACGGCTGGCTGGAGGGCGCGGCGGTGTACGTCGTGACGACGTATCAGCACGAGATCACGTCGCTGATCACCGACACCGTCGCCGGCTGGGACGCGGCCCACACCTCCCGCAAGATCGAGGCCCACATCGGCCGCGACCTCCAGTTCATCCGCATCAACGGCACGGTGGTGGGAGCCCTGGCGGGCCTGGCGATCTACTCGGTGTCCCAGGCGCTCGGCTGACTTCCCGCGTCGCTGGCTTGTCCGCAACGAGGACCAACGCCCGCGGCGGGACGGCCGAGCATCCGGGGCCCTACCCTCGACCCGTGCGAAAGCGTTCGAGAAGCCGGCCCGCCCTCCTCTGGCTGTTGCTGCCCTACGTCCTCTTCCTCGCGGTCCTGCCGGCGGCGAACCGTGTGGTGCCGACCGTGCTGGGGCTGCCGTTCCTGTTCTTCTGGATGCTGGTGGCGACGCTCGCGACTCCGCTGGCCGTGTGGCTGGCGCGGCGTGGTGAGCGGGTGCGGGGCCGCGACCGGGAAGGGGTGTGAACGGCACCGTGAACGCGACTGTTTCCACGGCCCTGTTCGGCGGGTTCATGGTCGTCACCGTCGTCCTCGGGCTGCTGGCCGTCCGGGGGCGGGGCTCCGGCGGTGGGCTCGCGGAGTGGTCGGTCGGCGGCCGTAGCCTGGGGACCGTCTTCATCTGGGTGCTGATGGCCGGTGAGAGCTACACCAGCTTCAGCTACCTCGGTGCGGCCGGCTGGGGCTACAACTTCGGTGCGCCGGTGCTCTACGTGGTGGCCTACATGTCCTGCGGCTATGCGCTGGGGTACGTGGTCGGGCCGATGCTGTGGGGCTACGCCCGCCGGCACGGCCTGGTCGGGATCACCGACATCGTGACCCACCGCTACCGCCGGCCCTGGCTGGGCGCCGCCGTCGCCGTCCTCGCGACGGTGTGTCTGCTGCCGTACGTCCAGCTGCAGATCACCGGCATGGGCGTGGTCGTCTCGACCATCTCGTACGGGACCATCAGCCTCAACTGGGCCTATTTCCTCGGGTTCGCGGTGACCTGCGGCTTCGTCGTGGTCAGTGGGCTGCGCGGGAGTGCCTGGGTGTCGGTGCTCAAGGACGTCCTGGTGATCGGGACGCTCGGTTTCCTCGTGGTGTACGTGCCGCTGCACTATTTCGGCGGGTACGGGGAGTTCCTGCACCGGGTCACCGCGGAGAAGGCCCAGTGGCTGACGTTCCCGGGGCACGCCTCGGGCGGGCTGGGGCAGGTCTGGTTCGTCACCACCACCGTCGTCAACTCCCTCACGGTGGTGGTCTTCCCGACGACCGTGGCCGGCTACCTCGGTGCCCGCAACGCCGAGGCGCTGCGCCGCAATGCGATGTACCTGCCCTTCTACAACGTGCTGCTGTTCGTGCCGGTGCTGCTGGGACTGGCGGCGCTGTTCGTGGTGCCGGGGCTGACCGGGGCGGATTCCAATCTCGCGTTGTTCAAGCTGGTGGTGGACTCCCTTCCGGCCTGGGCCGTGGGGCTGATCGGGGTGGCCGCGGCGCTCTCCTCCATCGTGCCGATGGCCGTGTTCATGCTGGTCATCGGCACGATGTGGGGGAGGAGCGTGCTGGGTGCGGTACCGCGCCTGGCCATGCGGCAGAAGCTGTGGTCGCAGGTGGTCGTGGTGGCGGCCGGTGCGCTGGCCCTGCTGCTGACGTACACCGCCCCGAACACCCTGGTCCGGCTGTCGCTGATCTCGTACGAGGGCATGGCGCAGCTCGTGCCGATGTTGCTGCTGGGGCTGGTGTGGCGGCGGCTGACGTGGCTCGCCGCGGTGAGCGGCCTGGTGGCGGGCTTCGCTCTGGTCTGTGTCCTGGTCTTCGGGGGACACGACCCGGTGTGGGGGATGAACGCGGGGCTCGTCGGGCTCGCGGTGAATCTGGCGGTGGCGCTGACGGTCACCTGGCTGGGGCCGCGGGAGGCGGACGACCGGCCGGACGCCGAGGTGCTGGCGGTGGACGACGAGTTCCCGGAGGGGGAGGCCGAACCGGTCAGGGCGTCGTCGTGATCTTCTTGCCGTCCTTGGAGACCGCGAACCACAGGCCCATCTTGCCCTGGCCGTTGATGTCGCCGGGCTGCTTGTCGCCGGTGAAGGTGTAGACCGGCCAGCAGTCGACGGCCAGCTGGCGGATGCCGTCGGGGCGGGTGACGGTGGAGATGAGCTTGGGGGCGATGCCCTTCAGCTTGGAGCGGTCGGCGGGCTTGGCGGGCTTCCAGGTGTCCAGGCAGGCGTCGTTGCAGCCGAACTTCATCGGCCAGGCGCTGTCCTTGTTGAAGCGGTAGAGGGTCATGCCGTTGCCGTCGACGAGGATCTGGCCGAGCTCGGGCTGGTTGAGCACCGAGACGTCCATGGGCTCCTGGGCGACCGCCTTCTTGCCCTCCGCGGTCAGCGCGTTCCAGGTGCCGCCGACGCCCTGGCCCTTGGTGTCGCCGGCCTTGGTGTCCTTGGCGTAGCGGTAGGCGGGCCAGCCGCCGATGGTCAGCTGCTTGGTGCCGTCGGCGCGGGTGACCGAGCCCAGCGCGCTCTTGGCGATGCCCGCGGGTGCCGAGGAGCCGTCGGCCGGCACCGGGGGCCAGGTGGTGGCGCAGGAGCCGGAGCAGTTGGACTTCGGCGGCTCGGCGGTGTCCTTGTCGAAGCGGTAGAGGGTCATGCCCTTGGAGTCGGTGACGACGGGGCCGAGCTTGGCGTCCTGGTGCAGTGCCAGCGTCCCGGCGCTCGGCCCGGCCGCCGCGGGCTTGCCGCTGTCCCCGCCCGCCTGCCCGCCGTAGGGGTCGGAGCCCTGCCCGGAGCCGGCGGAGCCGTAGCCGTATTGGCTGGTGCCCTGGCCGGCGGGCTGGACGTTGTCGGTGGTGGTGCCGGCACTCTGGTTGTCGCTGCTGCCGCAGCCGGCGGTGAGCGCCAGGGTGGCGACCGCGGCGGCCGCGAGTCCCGCACGACGACGAGTGATCATGGTGTCTCCAATTGCCGTTGGGCGAAGTCGATGGGTGAGGTGGTGCGTTGCTTGCCTTGCCGGTTGCCGTCGCACGGGGATACGGCGTACGGGGTGTCCGGCGTTCAAGCCGCGCGAAGTTTTTCTCCGGCGGCCAAGAACGGTCCCCGGGCGGTCAGTTGCCGCCCTGCACCCGCAGCGCGAGGGCCGGGCAGCGGCGTACCGCGAGCTGTGCCCGGCGCCGCATCCGGGCCGGCAGCGGCATGCTGGCCCGCTCCGGGTAGCCGTCCGGGCCGAGCTTGATGACGCCCGGCACGACGTCCGCGCACAGGCCGTGGCCACGGCACAGCGTCCAGTCGACCAGCAGCCGTTCCTGCGGCGGAGCGGCGGGCTTGGCCGGGGCGGGCACCGGGGCGGGCAACGCGGCGGGCGGCGGCCGGTGCCCGGTGACCGGCAGCGCTCCGGTCACCGGGCGGCCGCACCCGAACCCGCGGGCATGGCGCTCGAACTCCTCGGGGAAGGCGGCGAGGGCCGAGGCCACGAAGCGCGCGGTGCCGTCCGGGTGGCTGCATGCGCCGCGCTTCCGGACCGCCCGCATCCGGTCCTGCACGGCTTCCAGGGCGGCCTCTCCGCCGCCCCGTACGGCCAGGTCGAGCTGGTCGGCGAGGGCCGGCAGGCCCAGTACGCACGGGCCGCACTGCCCGGCGGACTCGGCGGCCATCCACTGCGCGACCCGTACCGTCTCCCCGGCCGGACAGGTGTCGTACGGCAGCGGCAGCACCGCGCCCGCGCCCAGTACGGCCTCGCATTCGGCCAGCGAGTCCCGGGACAGCGTGACGGTCTGCGCGTCCGTGGGGGAGACGAACGTGCCGTGGTAGCCGCCGATCAGCACGCCCTGCCCCTGGTCCATCCCGCACAGTGCCAGGACCCGGGCCAGCGGCACCCCGTAGGGGACCTCCACGACCCGGTTGCCGGCGACGGTCAGCAGCAGGGTGCCCGGCTCCGTGGGCAGGCCCACGGTCCGGTAGCCGAGCGCGCCGAGCCGGGCCGCCACGGCGAGCTGGGCGTAGGTCTCGGTGTTCGACAGCAGGGTCGGCACCCCGTTCAGCCCGCGCTCGCTGGAGCGGATCTTGCGGCCCGAGGGCAGTCCGGGGCCGCCGCCCAGCCCGTTGGTCATCGCGCTGCCCTCGCCGGTGACGAACCGCTCGGTCAGCAGGGTGACCCGTAAGGCCGGCCGCACCGGGCCCCGTTCGGCGATCGCCCGCCGCACCGAGTCCTCGACGTCCTTACGGGTCACCCCGAGGGCGACCTCCTGGGCGCCGAGCGCGTCGGCGGCCAGCAGCGCGCCGTCCAGCACCAGATGCGGGGCGTGCAGCAGCAGCGCGGTGTCCTTGAGGCAACTCGGCTCGCCCTCGCTGCCGTTGACGACCACCGCGGCCTTGCCCTCGGCGCGCCGCATCCCGTCCAGCACCGCGCTGACCTTGCGGGCGAACGGGAAGCCGGCGCCGCCGCGGCCGCGCAGATCGATGTCCTCGGCGAGCGCCACCACTTCCTGCGCGGTGAGCTGCGGCAGGCTGCCGTGCCGGGCCAGATGCGCCACCCGGTCCATGCGCGGCATCTCGTCGAGCCCGGCCAGCAGCCGTGGCGGGCCGAACGACGCCAGCGTCGGTACGGGCTCCGGCGTGGTCAGCGCCGGCAGCAGACGGGTGGGGGCGGGGGCGGTCATGGGAGTTCTCCTGAGTTCGTGCGTGCATCGCGCAGTCGCAGCGCCAGCCGTACGGCCACCGCGACGAGACAGACGGCGTACCCGGCCAGTGCCCAACCGGCCGCGGCACGGCCCGATTTGAGGCCGTGTACCAGCGCCAGTCCCCACGCCAGGTAGGCGCTCATGTGCAGCGCCCGCCACCAGCGGGAGGCCGCGATGCCGGTGAACGCACCGCGCACCGCGCCGGTCACCGCGACGGCGACGAACACGTAGGCGGCGAGCGTGCCCAGGCCGATGAGCACCGGGCGGGCGCCGTCGGTGAAGGGCACGGCGACGGACACCGTGCCGGTGTGGCCCTCGGCGACCTTGACCCAGATGTGCAGGCCGAGGAAGCCGAGTCCGGCGACGCCGGTGCCGCGGTGCACGGCCTGGGCGAGCAGCCGGTGGCCGGTCTGCAGCACCATGCGGTCGGTGGCCGCCAGGCCCCACAGCACCGTCACCGACAGCGAGACCAGTGCGAGGACGCCCGCGCCGAAGTCGAGGAAGCGCATCAGGGTGTCCATCGCCCCGGAGTGCAGGGTGACGGCGATGAAGAGCAGCAACGCGGCCGGAAGTGCCGGCCGCAGCAGGGCGGTCGGGGCGGGGCCGCCGGGCGCACGGCGGCCCGGCGGCCCGGGTTCCTTCGGGGGCCGCCGGGCGCGCTGGCGGTCCGGCGAGGGCCTGGCGCGGTGTGCTGCCCGGCGGTTCTGGGTCTGCAAACGCGGTGCGGACATCGGACCTCCCGGTGTCGGGGCACGGGTGCGGGACGCGAATTCCGGTGAAATTCCGTCGGCGGGGTATTTGCCCCAAGCTATTGCGGGGCTTTTGTGTGGGTGACCCCCGGTAACACTGAACATTCCGTAACCGGGTGGATACACAGGGCCGTAAACCGGATGTGCAAAAGCATCTACGAGCGTGTTCAAGCTTTCGTAAGGTTTATCGCGCTGTGACAAATTCCTGCAGCGGCGTCGCGGTCGCGCCGGAGGACTCCGGATGATGCCCAGTCAGGCGCACGGGGGCGCCCATCTCCAGTCCAACTGCATCCCCGCCAGGATCGAGGTAACTGATGTGTGATCTCCTGAACCGCATCTGGTCGCGTCCCCGAGGCGAGTGGACCCGAGTAGTCAGAAATGAACTCCCGGGCCTCGCCGAGAAGGTCGTCGCGGAGTTGCAACGCGGATTTCCCGCATTGGCGGCACTTCTCGGCGATACCCCCGTGGAAGAGGCTCAATGGGCCCTGGAACAGGCGCTGCTGACAGTTCTGGGTTACCAAAAGGAGTCGGAAAGTAAACGTCCGGCCCTGCCATCGGTGGTCACACCGATGCCGGTCGCCCGGGCCCGCCAGGACCTCTTCGAGGTGCTCGCCGGCCAACGGGAGACGCCGGAGGAGGGGTTGGGCGACCTGGCCCGCGCGGCCGGCTGGCCGGTCCCCGACACCCTCCAGGCGGTCGTCCTCGCCACCCCCGCCGAGGCGCCCCAACTCGCCGCCGCACTGGGCCATGCGCTCATCGGCACGGTCGACGGCTACACCTGTCTCTTCGTCCCCGACCCGGCCACCCAGACCCGGGCCCGCCTGGAGGCCGCCCTCAAGGGCCGCGCGGCCGCGGTCGGCCACGCCGTACCGGCGACCGACACCGCCTCCTCGCTCCGCTGGGCCCGCTACCTCCTCACGCTGGGCCCCGGCCGGGTCGGCCCGGAGGCCCGTCCCGCCTTCGTCGACGACCACCTCTCCGCCCTGCTCCTCCTGCAGGACGAGTCCCTCGCCGACGCCCTCACCTCCCGCTGGCTCGGCCCCCTGGAGGAGCTGACCCCCCGCCAGAGCGAACGCCTGGAAGTCACCCTGCTCGCCTGGCTGGAGGGCGGCGGCGCCCCGGAGGCGGCGAAACTCCTGCATGTCCACCCGCAAACGGTCCGTTACCGCTTGCGCCAGATCGAGAAGCTCTTCGGCCCGGTGCTCCGCGACCCCCGCACCCGCTTCGAACTCGAAATGGCCCTCCGCAGTCGCCGCCTGATGGCCCACGTCCGCTCCTACCGGGCCCGCGCCGGCCGCCGCGCCCGCGCCGTCGCCTCCTCCATACGCCCCCTGGGCATGGCCCGGGAGGCGCGGGTGAACGGGCTGTGAGCGCAAGGGAGTTGACCACGATGTCCCGGCGTACCCGCTGATCTGACGACAGCGGCCGTCCGCCGGATGCGGCCCCGTCCCGGGTATCCGGGGCGGGGTCGCGGTGCTGCCCCGGTCGTGCTGCCCGGGGGCCGGCGCTCCGTCAGTCCCGCCCCGTCCCCTCGAAGACCCGGTCCAGCTGGTGTCGGAGGACCGCGGTGGCCGAGTCGGGGGTGCGGTGGCCCACCAGGATGCTGGTGCCCAGGCCGGCGGAGAGGGCGAGGAGGGTGATGGCCTCGGTGCGGGCGTCCAGGTCGGGGTGGGTGAGGCCGGCGGTCCGGGCCTGGTGGAGCAGGTCGGTGAGGGCGTCCTCGGCGGCGGCGGGCTGCTGGAGGAAGGGCTGGGCGGCGAGGGCCGGTTCGGTCACCGACAGCACCGCGTACGAGGTGTGGACGAGGTGGAAGGTGCGGCTCTCCTCGTCGGTGGGGAGGGACGTCATGAGCAGGGATTCCACGGCGGCGCGCGGGTCCTCGGGGGCGGTGCCGGCGGACCGGGCGCGGGCGGCGACGCGTTCGCCGAAGCGGGCGGTCAGGTGCTCCAGTCCGTGGAGCAGCAGCTTCTCCTTGGTCTCGAAGTAGTACTGCACCAGCCGCAGGGACACGCCGGCCTCCGCCGCCACGTCCCGCATGCCGACGGCGTGCAGACCGCGCCGTCCGGCGACCCGGACGAGGGCCTCGGCGATCTGGGCGCGCCGCTCTGCGTGGTCCACGCGTTTGGGCATGGGGTCGGGTCTCCGCTCGTGGTTGCCGTGCCCGGGCGGACCGCCCGGGCCGTATTTGATGATACCGCTGTACCAACAACGTGGTACGGTCGTATCACGAAAACCAGCCGCCCTTGGAGGTGACCGTGTCCCCGTCCACCACCCGTAGCCGGGCCGATCTCGGCCGCTATGTGAACGACGCCCTGCGCGACCGCTACTTCGCGGCCTGTGATGCGGTCTACGCCCTCGGCGCGCCCATCCGTGAGGAGAGGGACGTGGAGACCTCCTACGGGACCACGCACGTCTACCGGTACGGCCCGGCGGACCCCGCCGCCGCGCGGCGCACGCCCGTCGTCCTGATGCACGGATCGGGCAGCTGCTCCGCCATGTGGTACCCCAACACCCCCGCGCTCGCCGCCGAACGGACGGTCTACGCGATCGACACCCCGGGCGACCCGGGCCGCAGCGTGCACCGCGCACCCCTGTACCGGCCCGAGGACGCCGCACAATGGCTCGACGAGACGCTGGCCGCGCTCGGCCTCGACCGGGTGCACCTGGTCGGGTCCTCGTACGGCGGATGGCTGGTCCTGAACCAGGTGCACCGCGCGCCCGGCCGGCTCGCCTCGGTGATACCGCTGGACCCCGGCGGCCTGGAGAAGGTGGGGCTGCGCTTCTTCGTCTGGATCTTCATCAGCCTCTTCGCGACCTCCGCGCCACGGGCCTGGCGACCCCGGCTGGCGAAGTGGCTGGAGCAGCCGGTGCTCATCGTCCCGGAACTGCGCGCGATGATCCGGGCCGGCGTCCGCGCCTTCCGCATCCGCCGCCCGGCCCCGCTGCCGCTGTCCGAGGACGAACTCCGCACCATCCGCACCCCGTTGTACCTGGTGCTCGGCAGGCGGAGCCTGCTGCTGCGCCCGAAGCGGCAGGCCGAGAGGGTGCCGCGGCTGATTCCCGGGGCCCGCGCCGAGATCGTCTCCGCGACCGGTCACGGTCCGCAGATCGATCACGCGGACCTGGTCAACGAGCGGATGCTGGCGTTCATGGAGTCCGTGGACCGGGCGGACGACCAGCGGCCCGCGCCTTCCGGCCGGGCGTCATGACCGACCACAGGTGAGGGCGGCCGGACCGCGTGCGAGGGCCCCGGGGCGGTCGTCCGCCCCGGGGCCCGGCACATCAGGGGATCAGCGGCACTCGCGCCCGCTGTTGATGCAGGAGACCGCCTTGTTCATCAAGTCGTCCGACATCACGTTGATGAAGTCGCCGTGGTCGGTGACGGGTTTGTGCAGCTGCTCGGGGAAGCTGTCGACGGCGAAGCTGTTGCCCTGCGGGACGTCGTAGGTGAGCCGCTCGACCAGCTGCGGGATCGCCCGGAAGTTGTTCGGGCAGTTGCCGTTCTGGTCGGAGAACGCCACATGGTCGCGGTGGTTGCCGCTGTCGATGTTCTGGCCGTCCCAGCAGTTCTGGAACGCGAAGGTACGCACGACCTGCGAGCCCTCGGGGCAGATCGGGTACTTGTCCTTGAGCTGGCGGTCCTCGAAACCGGTGCACGACCAGGAGGCGTTGGCGTTCTTCGTGCCGTTGGTGAACGCCTTCGCGTCACCGGTGATGATGCGCAGGAAGCGCGGCATCGCCTCGACCTGGCCGGCCTGGCTGCCGCGGAAGGTGAGGGTCACGGTGGCCGGGGTCAACACCGAGCCGACGTTGGCGTCCTGTGCGGCCCCCGGCTTCTGCTCGGCGTTCCCGTCGAGCTTGCGCAGCACCGGCCAGTAGTAGGTGGACTGGTCGCCGTTGGTGCAGGTGGTGTCGGAGGAGGCGAGCGAGTCGTTGTTGGAGAAGGCGTCGGTGGTCTTGTTGCCGACGTAGTCGTGGGTGTGGTGGGCGCCGTTGCTCACGCCCGGCGTGACGATGACGTTGTCGGGGTTGAAGTGGCCCTCCTCGTTGCGGCCGCACTCGGTGGTGAAGGTGCCGGTGGTGGCGTTGTCGCCGTCGGGCGCGGCGAACGGCGGGTCCCCGGCGTTCGGCTGGACGGCGTTGATGTCGACGAAGTCGTCGGGGGAGGGGCCACCGGGCTGGCCCTGCTGCTGACCGCCGTTCTGGTCCTGCTGCTGGCCGCCGTCCTGGCCCGGCTGCTGGCTCTGTTGCTGGCCGCCGTCCTGGCCCGGCTGCTGGCCCTGCTGCTGACCGCCGTCCTGGGTCTGCGGCTGCTGGCCCTGGTACCAGCCGTCCCGGGTGGACTTCGTCGAGTCGTGGCCGCCGGTGCCCGCGCCCTCGTCGACGGGCTTCATGGTGCAGCCGCTCATGCCCGAGAGGTACGACGGCCGTTTGGCGTCCCGCGCGATCGCGGTGATCATCGTGCTGATGGTCCGCTGCCGCTGCTGTTTGAGCTGGCTGAGGACGCTGCTGCCGCTGCCCTCCATCATCCGGTGGTAGGCGTCGTGCACCTGACGGTCGAGCGTCGCCAGGCCCTTGGAGACCTGGAGCTGGGCGCTGTGCGGGACCTGGCGGAGCCGTATCCCCACGTCCGGACAGGAGATCGTGCTGGCCAGAACGGTGTGCTGATGGCCGGCCGTCGGCTCCGAGTCGGAGCCGCCGGCCAGTGCCGTGGTCGCGACCGCTGCGAGGCCGCCGCCGCCCAGCAGGAGCGCGGCCGCGGCGACCAGCATTCTGTTCGTCAGGCGGGAGCGTTTGTGGGACTGCTGGCGCTGCTGCCGAGGGCGGTGCCCTTGCCGTTGCGTCATGGGATCACTTCGCTTCGTCCGGTGTAGGGGGTGTGGGGTGAATGCGCCTTGTAGGGCGGCCGGTACGGCCCGCCGCCGGGCGGCTCAGCTGCTGTGCAGGGTGTTGAAGTCCACCTGGCCGGTGTTCTCCAGGACCGTGATGTGGTCCAGCACGGTGGAGTTGGCCTTGTTCGCCAGGGAACGCACGATCGTGTTGCGGGTCTGGTCGCGGACCATCGCGATCAGACCGAAGACCTTGCCGTGCGACCGGCGCAGCAGCTCGGCGAAGAGGCGGGGGTACTCGGCGTCCGAGGCGGAGTTCAACTGCCCGAGCCAGCCCTGCTGTTCGGCGCTGGGCTGGTTGGGCAGCGGGATGCCCAGGGCCCGGCCGGCCTCCACCGACCGCCGGTCCAGCTCGGTGTGGCCGGCCACGAGGTGGTCGCCCGCGGTACGCACCGCCGCCGTCCTACCGCGTTCCTGGGCCTGCCGGCCCGCGGGCATCTCCCACAGCCCGGCCAGCCTGACCTTGCGTACGAAGTCCCGGTCCATGGCGGTCAGCGGGCCGTAACGGGTGTTGACCGTGCCGCCGCCGTCGTCGTCGTACGAGACCGTGTTCGTCGCCGCCGACGCACTCTCCCCGAAGAGCTGTACGGGCAGCAGCAGCGCCGCGAGCGTGGCCACGAGCGCGGCGACCACCAGCCCCGTGGCGATGGACCGCCCGGATGCTGCGGAATTGCTGAGGATCGACCGCACGGAGCGCCTCCCGGTTCGTCCCTACGGGAATGGACTGGAATGCCACCGGACGCTAGGCCGCGCACCGGCCCCGTGGACGCGGGTTCTCACCCCTGGACAAATTACGGCCGGGCCCGCCGCGACACTGCTACGGTGCCGCGGGCGGGCCCGGCCGGGAACCGGTGCGCGGACGGGCATGCGTGTGCCCGGCGCGCGGGCGGGGCCATGCGCCCAACCCACCGCCGGGGCCGCGTCCTTCAGCGTGCGTACAGGCCCGCCGCCGCCCACCGGCGGCGTTCCTTGCGGGTCTCTGGTTCCTGGCGCTCGCCCTGGGCGTACAGGGCGTCGATCTCCGCCGCGTAGGCCCGTACGATCGCGGCCCGGCGCAGCTTCATCGAGGGCGTCACCAGGCCGGCCCGCTGGCTGAACTCGCCCGGCAGGATGCGGAAGGCGCGGATCGACTCGGCGCGGGACACCGAGGCGTTGGCGCGCGCCACGGCCCGCCGGACCTCCGCCTGCAACTGCTCCTCCGGCGACGGCCCCGAACCCGCGCCACCGCCCGCACCGCCCTCCTCCGGCTCGCCGCGCAGCTTCCGCCACTGCGCCAGCGCCTCCGGATCGAGGGTGATCAACGCCGTCACATACGGCCGGTTGTCGCCGACGACCACGCACTGCGAGATCAGCGGATGGGCGCACAGCCGCTGCTCCAGGCCCTGCGGGGCGACGCTCTTGCCGTTGCTGGTGATGATGATGTCCTTCTTGCGGCCGGTGATGACCAGATAGCCGTCGTCGTCCAGATACCCGAGATCGCCGGTGGGCAGCCAGCCGTCGTACAGCCCGCGGCCGGGACCGAGGCCACTGCCGGGACCGTGGCCACTGCCGGGACCGTGGCCACTGCCGGGACCGTGGCCACTGCCGTGACCGCGGCCGGCGCCGGGGGACGGCCCGTTGACCGGACCCGCACCGCGCCGGTGCCGGCCGCCCGCCGCAGCAGCCCCGTCCCGGGCCTCGACCCCCTCCTCCTCGTCCAGATAGCCCGCGAACACCACCGGCCCGCGCACCCACACCTCGCCGTCCAGCGCCAGATGGATCGCGCTGCCGGGCAGCGGGAGCCCCACCGTCCCGAAGCGGACCCGGCCCGGCGGCTGCGCGGTGATCGCCCCGCTGGTCTCCGTCAGGCCGTAACCGTCGTACACGGTGATGCCGATACCGGCGAAGAGCAGCCCCAACTCCCGCAGCAGGGGCGAACCGCCGGACACCGCGGTGCGCACCCGGCCGCCCAGCAGGTCCCGGATACGGGAGTACACCAGCCGCTCGTACAGCGCGTGCCGGGCCCGCAGGAACGGGTCGGGGCCGCGCCCGGTGCCCCGGGCCTCCGCGGCCTGCGCCTCCGCGTAGCGCACCGCGACGGCCATGGCGGCGTCGAACGTCCGCCGCCGGCCCGCCTGTTCGGCGGCCAGCCGGGCGCGGGCGCAGATCTTCTCGAAGACGTGCGGCACCGCGAACAGGAACGTCGGCCGGAACGACGCGAGGGCGGGCAGCAGCACCTCGGTGGACGGGTCGGGCTGATGGGCGAGCTTGACCCCGCCGCGCAGACACGCCACCTGCACCACGATCCCGTAGACGTGCGCGAACGGCAGGAACGCCAGCAGCGACGGGCGTTCCCCGGGCGGCGCGAGCAGCCCGCCCCAGCCCGCGTAGAGGGTGTCGCACTCGGCGGCGAGATTGGCGTGCGTGATGATGCAGCCGCGCGGCCGCCCGGTGGTGCCCGAGGTGTGCACGATCGCGGCGGTCGAACCGGGCGCGACGGCGTGCCGCAGCCGGTGCACATCGGCCTCGGGCAGCCGGGTGCCCTCCTCCATCAGCCGCTGGACGCAGTCCAGGTCCAGCTGCCACAGCCGGCGCAGCCGGGAGCGCGCGTCGCAGGCCTCCGCCACGGTCATGGCGTGCGCCTCGTGCTCGACGATGATCGCGGTGACGTCCGCCCCGTTGAGGATGCAGCGCAGCTGCTCGGCCGACGCGGTCGGGTAGACGGGCACCAGCTCCCCGCCGATCGCCCACAGCGCATAGCTGAACAGCGTCCACTCGTAACGGGTCCGGGACATCAGCGCGACCCGCTCGCCGGGCCGTATCCCGTCCGCCAACAGCCCTCTGGCCAGGGCCATCACCTCGTTGCGGAATTCCCGGGCGGTCACCTCCTGCCAGCCGTCCGGCGTCCTGTCGTCGCGCCGCGCCAGCTGGACGAAGTCCGGCTGGTGGGTGGCGGTGTCGAAGACGGAATCGGCGAGGCCGCCGGTCCGCAGCGGAGCCGCCAGGGCCGGAACGCTGATATCGCGCACAGCACCTCCTAGATGTTCCCCCTTGGTCCCCGGTCCCCCACCCCCGGTCCACCGCCGTCCCGACGGCAGGCAGGGCAAGTTACCCACAGGCGTCCCGGCTGCCCAGGTCTACGGCTACTCTTGAGCGGAAGACGACAAGTCCTGGTAAGCGGGTAGGCGGAAGGAGGCACAGCATGTACCGGCTCCTCGAAGCCTGGCGGCTGTACACCTCCGCGGCCCTCTTCCTCCTCGCCGGCCTGCTCCTCACCCAGTCGGGCCTCGCGACGGCCCTGACCGCGGCCGCGACCACCGCCGCGCTGCTGCTGCTGTGCAGCGCCTTCCTGATCGCGGCCGCTGCCCAGCCGGTGCCACCCGGGCGGATCCGTACGGCGATCCGCGACCGAGAGCGGCGTACGGCCTTCCTGCCACAACGCGACCCCGACGCGGCCGGCCGACCGCGCCCCCGAGCACCGGGGCACCCCCTCCCGACGGCCGCGTAGACGCACGGGCACCTCCCGTATTCCTCGGGGGCGGCGCCCTCACCCCGGGACCACTCCCGCCCACGGAGACTCCCGCATTCCGGGCGCGAATTGCCGCACGAGGAACCTCAGTTGCGCTTCTCCTCGCCCGCGTCCACGCAGCTCGTCACGCCGAAAACCCGTCTCCCGGCACGACGAGACCCGTGGAGGGCTCACCCATGTCCATGTTCGGCTTCCTCGGCGACGCGCTCGAACGCGGCGCCGCAGTGCTCGACCCGCTCTTCGGCGATGCGGCCGTGGCCGTCACCATCGTCCTGGTCACCCTCGCGGTACGCGCCGCACTCCATCCGCTCGCCCGCGCCGCGGTCCGCGGCGAGAAGGCCCGCGCGGCCCTCGCCCCACAACTCCAGGCACTCCAGCGCAAGCACAAGAACGACCCCGAGCGGCTGCGGAAGGCGATGGCCGACCTCTATGCCAAGACCGGCGCCTCGCCGCTGGCCGGCTGTCTGCCGACGCTGCTCCAACTGCCGGTGATCTTCGTGATGTACCACCTCTTCTCCACCGGGGGCGGCGGTCTGCTCGACCACACACTGCTGGGCGCACCGCTCGGCGGCCACTGGACCGGGGCCCTGGCGGACGGCGGCCCCTTCGGCCCGCAGGGCCTGGTCTACCTCGCGCTGTTCGTACTGATCGCGGCGGTCGCCACCTGGAACTACCGGCGCGCCCGCGCGACCACGGCCCAGGCCCCGGCCTCGTCCCCGGACCGGGCGCTGCCCGGCATGGCCTCCATGGCGAAGCTGATGCCGCTGCTGTCGTTCGGCACGCTGATCACGGTGGCGGTGGTCCCGCTGGCCGCCGGCCTGTACATGGTGACGACGACGACCTGGACGGCGTGCGAACGGGCGCTGCTGCAGCGGGACAAGGGGAGCCGGGGGCCCAAGGGGATCCAGGGGGTCAAGGAGAGCCAGGGGGTCAAGGGGCCCAAGGGGCCCAAGGGGAGCAAGGCGCCCAAGGAGGACGAGCAGCAGGAGCAGCGGGGGCAGAGGGAGCAACGGGGAGGTGAGGATCCGGCCGCGGGGAAGAAGCCGGCGGAAGCCCCCGCCGACGGTACGGCGCCCATCGCCAGCACCACCACCCCTCGCCGCGCACCGCAGCAGCGCGCGCCGAAGAGCCGCGCGGCACGTCAGCGGGCGGCGCGGGCGAGGGCCCACGCACAGGCGCGCACCCGCGCCACCGAGCAGGCGCACACTCCGGCCCGGGCGGCCGGCTCCCCAGCCAGGGCGGGCGACGCCCCCGCGCGGACCCGGGCCGACTCGGGTGGTGCCGAACAGATCGTTACTACCGCTCAGTAAGGGTCCAGTCCGTGAACGGGGTCTTGCGGACTGGACCCCGTTCTCGGAGGATCGACCAAATCACTCGATGGCCGTCCCCCATCGGCCGGCCCGGAAGACCCCTTCCAGGGCCGACCCTTCGACCACGGGAGTTGAACCGATGAAGCTGCTGCGTGTCGGACCGGTGGGGGCGGAACGCCCGGCGCTGCTCGACGAGGAAGGGGTCCTGCGGGACCTGTCGCCAGTGGTGCCGGACATCGACGGAACGCTGCTCGCGGACGACCAGAAGCTCGCCCGGATCCGCGCCGCCGCGGCCGCCGGCGACCTGCCCGCGCTGGACGCCGCGGGACTGCGCACCGGACCGCCGGTGGCCCGGATCGGCAAGATCGTGTGCATCGGGCTGAACTACCACGACCACGCCCGCGAGACCGGCGCCCCGACCCCCGAGGAGCCGATCATCTTCATGAAGGCCCCGGACACGGTCATCGGGCCGGACGACACCGTGCTCGTCCCGCGCGGCAGCGTGAAGACCGACTGGGAGGTCGAACTGGCGGTCGTCATCGGCCGTACCGCCCGCTACCTGGAGACCGACGCGCAGGCGCTGGCGGCGGTGGCCGGTTACGCGGTGGCGCACGACGTCTCCGAGCGCGCCTTCCAGATCGAACGCGGCGGCCAGTGGGACAAGGGCAAGAACTGCGAGACGTTCAACCCGCTGGGCCCCTGGCTGGTGACCGCCGACGAGGTACCGGACCCGCAGGCGCTCGGCCTCCGGCTGTGGGTCAACGGCGAACTGAAACAGGACGGCACGACCGCGGAGCAGATCTTCCCGGTGGCCGAAGTGGTCCGCTACGTCAGCCAGTTCATGACGCTGTACCCGGGCGACATCATCAACACCGGCACCCCGGCCGGCGTCGCCATGGGCCAGCCCGAACCCAAGCCGTACCTCAAGCCCGGCGACGTCGTCGAGCTGGAGATCGACGGCCTCGGCCGGCAACGGCAGCCGTTCAAGGCTGCCTAGTTCCCCACGTACCTTGCCGTCCCGCCGCGGGTCGTCTCGCCGTTGCGCGCTTTGCGGCGCCCCGTACGTACCTT
>NZ_JBHWDV010000014.1:0-159045 GCF_042734445.1 Streptomyces sp. NPDC059649 | reverse complement strand
GTCGGGGTTGGGTCGGGGCGGTTGGGGGGGTTGTGGTGGAGTAAATGGTACCACGTCCACACAACCGGCCCCGGAGGACCGTCACCGCACCCGACAGCCACCCGCCCGCCGCAGGCGCAACGGCGAGCCACCCCGACGGCGGGACAGACGGGTACGTGGGAGGCGCCGCCAAGCGCAGCGGAACGGCGAGAAACCACCACGGCGGGACGGCCAAGTACGTGGGGAGAACAGGGAGAACCCGTCAGGGAGCAGCGTCGCGAGCCCCAAAGCCGCCAGGCCCGCGCCGAGCCACAAGGGGGCCCGTAGGCCTGCGGAGGCGATGGCCAGGCCGCCGACGGATGAGCCGACGATGACGCCGAGGGTGATGAACGAGGAGTGCACGGTATTCACCAACGGACCGGCGTTCCCGGCCCGTTGGACCCGTACGGCCATCGCCGGGTTCATCGTGACCCCGACCAGCCCGATGCCCATCATCAGCGCTACGGCCGGTACGGCGCGGTCGGCGAGGAGCGCGAAGCCGGCGAGGAACAGGGCGTTCAGCGTCAGTCCGGCGAGCTGGACGCCGACGGTGTGCCGGTCGGCCAGCCGCCCGACGACGGTGTTGCCGACGACCGTGGCGGCGCCGTAGCCGAGGAGCAGCAGCGGCACGGTGCCCGCGGAGAAGCCGGTGACCTCGGTGAGGAGTGGGTGGAAGTAGCTGAACGCGGCGAAGGTCGCGCCGATGATCAGCGTGCTGGTGGACAGCACCAGCCACAGCCGCGGCTTCCGGAAGGCCGCCAGTTCCTCCCGTACGCTGCCGCCGCCCTCGGCCCGGCCGAGGCGCGGTACGCCGGCGAGCGTGGCGAGTGCGGCCAGTACGGCGATGGCCGAGATCACCCAGAACGCCGCCCGCCAGCCGAGGCGTTCCCCGACGACCGTCGACAGCGGCAGCCCCAGCAGGGTGCCGAGCATCAGTCCGTTCATGGCCACCGCGATGGCCCGGCCGCGGATCTCCGGGCGGGTCAGCTGGACGCAGAGCGAGACGGTCACGCCGAAGAACGCCTGGGAGGCGACCCCGGTGATGATCCTGGCCACCAGCAGAACCTGGTAGTCCGGGGCGAGGGCGGCCAGCACGTTGCCGGCCAGGAATATCCCGAACAGCAGCATCAGCGCTGTCTTCTGCCGGAGCTTCAGCACGGCGATGGTGAGGAAGGGGCCACCGACCGCCATGGCCACCGCGAAGGCGGTGATGAGGTAGCCGATCTGAGGGACGCTCACCCCCAGTCCGTCGGCCATCTGGGGCATCAGCCCGGCCACCACGAATTCGCTGGTCACCATGGCGAAAACCCCCATGGCCAGCACATGTACAGGGCGCGGCACGGTCATCCGGCTCTCCACCCCACCTTTCTGGACTGGTCGTTCCAAAAATTGGACGAGGTGGACTGTACCGCATTTTGGATCAGTCGTTTCAGAACCCCGCACGGGACGCCCCGGTGTCAGGGCATCAGGGCGTCAGGGCGTCAGCCCCGCGGTTTGTCCCATACCAGCGAATAGCGCCACAGGAGATGACGCTGGTAGCGGCTGCCCGGCAGGCAGGTGCGGGCGGCGCGCCGGATTTCTCCGTACGTCATGGAGGTGTCCAGGATCGGCATGCCGGGCGGCCCGGACTTGCCGCCGTGCCGGCGGGCCTGGACGCGGGCGGCGGGGAGGCCGGCGCCACTGACGAGCCAGTCCCAGGCGGTTCCGTTGGCCGCCAGCCCGACGACGACGAGCCGGCCGCCGGGCGCCACCAGAGCGGCCAGGCGACGGGCCGCGGCGGTGAACTCCGCATGGTGGATGACGGCCACGGCCGTGACGAGGTCGTAGCCGCCGGGCAGGGTGCCGTCCGCCATGAAGTCGGCGGCCAGGAAGGTGGCGTTGGGGATCCCGGCACTGCTCTCGCGGGCCAGTCTCAGCATCGCGGCGGAGCGGTCCACCCCGGTCACCTCGCCGATCCGCCGGGCCAGTTTGCGGACCAGCAGGCCGTCGCCGCAGCCGACGTCCAGCGCCCGCGCGCAGCCGTCCGGCACCGCCTCCAGCACCAGGCGGTGGTAGTGCACATTGTGGTTCCAGTACGGATCCGGCGACGTCGCCGGTGCGTCGGTGAGCGGCATCGCGCCACCCTACGAGCCCGGCCGGTCCCCGGTGGTCCCATCGGGTGAACCCGTATCCGCGGCGGAACCGGGCGGACCGCTCGCCGCCTCCGGAGAAGTGTCAGAGCTGTTCCGTTTTCCGCGAGCCGTGGAGGTCCCGATGTCGCTCGACCGCCCCACTCCCCCGCCGTACGGCGCGGCACCGGACTACACGCTCGCCCCGCCGCGCCCCGAGGACCGCCTGGACACCCTCGCCCTCCCGCTCGATCTGCGGCTGCCGCCGCCCCGGCCGGAGGACCGGGTGGCGTGCGAGCCCTGGCGGGGGGACGACCGGCCGTTGCCGCCGCCGCGCCCCGAGGAGCGGCTGCAGGGCCCGGTGGCACTGCCCGATCGCCGCCGGCTGGACCTCCAGGCCGCGCTGACCGCGGCCGGGATCGCGCCGGAGGCCGGGGACACGGTCGCGGTCGCGGACATCGCGGGCCTGGGCGACGCCACGGTGCGGGCCGTCATCGGCTGGATCGAGGCGGCCGGGCGGGCGTCCTGGACCCGGCCGCACGCGGTGTGAGCGGCCGGCCCCGGGTCACCGCAGGCCGGGCAGCGTGCGCAGTTCGCCGACCTTCAGGAGCCGGGCGAGCGCCAGGAAGAGCAGGGCCATGGTGAGGCCGCCCGCGGCCAGCGCCAGGACCGGGGCCCAGAACTGCGGGACGGCGATCCCGGAGCACGCCCGGGCCGCGAGCCAGGCCGCCGCACCGGCCGCGGTGGCGGCCCCGGTCAGCTTGGCGTAGGTCCGGCACAGCCGGCGGCCGTCGAGGCGGCCGGAGAGGCGCCGGCGCAGCAGCAGCGCGGTGAGCAGCAGTCCGGCCCCGTACGCGACGGTGTAGGCGGCGGCCATGCCGGTGACCGCCCAGCGGGCCGGCAGCAGCAGGTGGCAGGCGGTGGCCAGGGCGATGTTGAGGGCCGCGATGGCGGCGCCGGTCCAGAACGGCGTGCGGGTGTCCTCGAAGGCGTAGAAGCCGCGCAGCAGCAGGTACTGGGCGGAGAACGGGATCAGGCCGAGGCCGAACGCCTGCAGCATATGGCCGGCCGGCGCGGCCGAGGCGGCGTCCACCGAGCCGTGCGCGAACAGGAGTTGGGCGGTCTGCGGTCCGAGCGCGACGAAGAAGAAGGCGGCCGGGACGATGAGCACGCCGCTGACGCGCAGGGCCCGGGAGAGGTCGTCGCGCAGGTCGTCCAGGCGGTGCTCGGTGACCGCCCGGCTCATCCGGGGCAGCAGGGCCGTCACCAGCGAGACGGTCACGATCGACTGCGGCAGCGTCCAGATGGTCTGGGCGTAGCTGTACGCGGTGTATCCGACGCCGGCGGTGGGGAGTTGGCGGTCGGCGGCGCCGGCGTAGTGCGTGACGACGGTCATCGCGGCCAGGTTGGCGAGCACGAACAGCAGCGTCCAGCGGGCCGCCGTGAGGCTCTTGCCGAGGCCGCTGCCCCGCCAGTCGAAGCGCGGCCGGAAGCGGAAGCCGGCCGCGCGCACGAACGGGACCAGGGCCAGGGCCTGCAGGGCGATGCCGCCGGTGGTGGCGAGGCCGAGCAGTTCGATCTGGCCGGTGGTGATGTCCTCGATCCGGTCGGGGCCGGACAGCAGCCCGAGGTAGAGGCCGAACATCGCGATCAGTACGACGTTGTTGAGGACCGGCGTCCACATCATCGCGCCGAATCTGCTGCGGGCGTTGAGGACCTGGCCGAGGATGAAGAAGAGCCCGTAGAAGAAGATCTGCGGGAGCAGGAAGCGGGCGAAGACGACGGTGAGGGCGAAGGCGGCGTGGGTCGCCGGGGTGTCGGGGGTGTAGAGCGCGACGATCTGGGGGGCGGCCCACACCGAGAGCAGGGTGCCCACCGCGAGCACGCTCAGGACGAGGGTGACCAGCCGCTGTTCGTGGGCCCGGCCGCCGTCCGGGTGCTCGGCGCGGGCCCGGACCAACTGCGGTACGAGCACGGAGTTGAGCGCGCCGCCGATCAGCAGGGTGTAGAGGCTCATCGGCACGACGTTGGCGGTGTTGTAGGTGGTGGCGAGCAGTCCGGTGCCGAGCGCGGCCGCCTGGAGCACGTTGCGGAACAGCCCGGTGGCGCGGGACACCACGGTGCCGGCCGCCATCAGGAGCGAGGAGCGGGCCAGCCCGCCCCCGGGTTCCTCCTTCGTGGTCGCGTCGCCGGCGGATATCTCCCGGCCGGGCGCGCGCAGTTGCATGGTGTCGTCCGGTGTCCCCTCGATCATGGGGACAATCTATGCCGCTCCCGGCAGCGGGCGGGCACGGGCGGGGTCCAGGAGCGGGGCGAGCAGATCACCGTGGGCGGCGCAGCGGGGGGCGATGTCGCTGAAGAGGAAGGTGAGTTGGGCGGGGTCGGTGCAGTCGGCGACCTCGTCCCAGGTGACGGGGGTGGAGACGGTGGGGGTGGCGCGGGCGCGCAGCGTGTAGGCGACGGCGGTGGTCTTGGCGGCGGAGTTCTGCGAGAAGTCGATGAAGACCTTGCCCGGCCGCAGCGACTTGGTCATCTTGTGGACGACGAGGTCGGGCAGGGCACGGGCGGCCTCGACGGCGAGGTGCCGGGCGTACGCGGTGACCCGTTCGGACGGGGCGGGTTCGATGGGCACGATGAGGTGCAGCCCCTTGGAGCCGCTGGTCTTGGCGTGTACGTCCAGGCCGTCGGCGGCCAGCCGGGCGTGCAGCCACTGGGCCGCCAGACAGCACTCCACGATGGTGGCGGGTTGACCGGGGTCCAGGTCGAACACCAGCCGGTCGGCGATGCCGGGCGCACGGCAGGTCCATTGCGGCGTGTGCAGTTCGACGACCAGGTTCGCGGCCCAGACCAGTGCGGCGAGCCCGTCGATCACGACCTGGCGGGTGGGCCCGGACGTCGAATGGGGGACCTCGCAGGTCTTCACCCAGGAGGGCGTGCCGGGCGGCACGTTCTTGGTGAAGAAGCGCTGGCCGTCGGGCCCGTCGGGATAGCGCAGGAAGGACAGCGGCCGGTCCGCCAGGTGCGCGAGCAGCGCGTCCGCGGTGGTGGTGCAGTAGTGCAGCACCTCACCCTTGGTGGTGCCGGTCTGCGGATAGAGGACCTTGTCCAGATTGGTCAGCGAGAGGCGCCGCCCCTCCACCATGGTGATCGGCGACATACGATGAGAATCCCACACAAGGGATGAAATATGCGTTCTATCTGGAATGGGTCAATTTCCTTCGGACTGGTCACCATCCCCGTGAAGACGTACAGCGCCACGGACCGGACCTCGTCCGTCTCTTTCGTCCGCATTCATGAAAAGGACGGCGCGCAGATCCAGTACCGCAAGATCTGCGAACTCGATGGTGAGGAAGTCCCGAACGAAGAGGTCGGCAAGGGGTACCAGCCGCCGGGCGACGACATCATCGTGCCGGTCAGCGACGACGAACTGTCGCGGCTGCCGGTGCCGACGTCCAAGACGCTGACGATCCTGTCCTTCGTCGACCCCGCCGAGATCGACCCGCTCCAGTTGGACAAGGCGTACTACCTGGGCCCCAACGGGGCGGCCGCCACCAAGCCGTACGCCCTGCTGCGGGAGGCGCTGGAGCACCACCGGAAGGTGGCGATCGGCAAGGTGGCGATGCGCGGCCGGGAGTCGCTGGCGATGCTGCGGGCGTACGAGGGGGCGATCGTGATGCATGCGCTGCTGTGGCCCGACCAGATCCGGCCGGCCGCCGGCGTGGCCCCCGAGGAGGTGCAGATCCGCGAGAACGAGCTGTCGCTGGCCGAGACCCTGATGGACTCCCTGGGCGAGCTGGATCCGACGGAGCTCCACGACGAGTACCGGGAGGCCGTGGAGGAGCTGGTCGCCGCCAAGCTGGAGGGCGAGGAGCCGGTCGCCCCCGCGGCCCCGCGCCCGTCCGCCCGGGTCATCGATCTGACCGCGGCACTGGAGAAGAGCGTGCGGGCGGCACGGGAGGGGCGGACGGAGGCCGCGGAGGGCGAGGCGGAGTCGGCGTCCGTGACACCGATTCGGGGGCGGAAGGCGGCGGAGAAGGCCGCGGCCAAGAAGACACCCGCGAAGAAAGCCGCGGCCAAGAAGTCCGGCACGGCGAGGTCCACGGCCACGAAGTCGGCACCGGCGAAGAGCACGGCGAAGAGCACGGCGAAGAAGAGCACCGCGTCAAAGACCGCGGCGTCGAAGACCGCGGCGACGAAAAGCGCGGCGGCCAAGAGTGCGGCCAAGAGTGCGGCCAAGAAAAGCGCCGGGCAGAAAAGCACCGCCAAAAGGGGCACGGCCAAGAAGTCCGGCTAGGTCGAGGGCCCTTCCCGGGGCGTACCCCGGCCACGCGCTTTCCTCCTCCCCCGCCCGTTCTAGAGTTTCGGTATGGCTTCAGACGACCAGGGGACCACCCGTATCGACAGCTGGATCTGGTCCGTGCGGCTCACCAAGACCCGTTCGCTGGCCGCCGCGGCCTGCCGGGCGGGACACGTACGGGTCAACGGCGAGCGGGTGAAGCCGGCGCACGCCGTGCGCAGTGGTGACGAGGTGCGGCTGCGGCACGCCGGCCGGGAGCGGATCGTGGTGGTCTCGCGGCTGGTACGCAAGCGGGTGGGCGCGGCCATCGCCGCGGAGTGCTTCATCGACAACAGCCCGCCGCCCCCGCCCCGCGAGGAGATTCCGCTGATGGGCATCCGCGACCGCGGCACCGGGCGGCCCACCAAACGTGACCGTCGGGAGATCGATCAGCTGCGGGGCCGCGGTATCGACTGACCCGCGGGACTCCTCAGGCGCCCGGGAGCGCGTCGAGGTAGACCCAGGCGCCGTCCTGACGGACGAAGCGGCTGTGCTCGTGCTGGCTGTCGGCGTGACCGTGCAGGGTGTAGTGCGCGCGGAACTCGACCGTGCCCTCGGTGTGGAAGGCGCTGCCACCGGTGGCCCCGAGGATCTCCAGCCCGGTCCAGCGCTGCGCCGGTTCGAGGTCGAGGGCGGCGGGCCGGGTGGACGGGTGCCAGGTGCGCAGGAGGTAGCCGGTGTCGCCGACGGCGAAGGCGCTGTAGCGCGAGCGCATCAGCCGCTCCGCGGTCGGAGCGGCGGCGCTGCCCTGGTGGAAGGGGGCGCAGCAGTCGCCGTAGGTGGCGGCGCGGCCGCAGGGGCAGGGCGCGGCGGGGGTCACGGCGGCCGGGCGGCGCGCCGGGCCGGCCGGCTTCTTCTTGGACTTCGGCACCCCATGATTGTGCCGGGTCGGCGGGGGCGGTTCGCGACCCGCCGGGGGGTGCGCGGACGCCCGGCCGGGCGGCGGTGGAGGACACGCCGGGGCGACACGCCCTGAAGCTGCGCCCATATAGGGAATTTCAACGACAAATCACTCGTTTGCGGCTTCTTATGGCTTGATGCGACCTGTGAGGCTGGAAGAACTCAAGGTGACCGTCCCCACCACCCAGGAGAGAACACCCCATGATTCTGTCCATTTCCGGCGTCGTCCTGCTCGGTGTCATCGTCTTCCTGTTCTTCCGCAAAGACGGCCTCAAGTTGTCCCACGCGCTGGTCTCCGCGCTCTTCGGGTTCTATCTCGCGAGTTCCGCCATCGCGCCGAGCATCAAGGCCGGCGGAGCGAGCCTGGCGAGCCTCCTCGGAGGGATCAAGCTTTAGCGGGCTTTTCCCTCTGAGGGCCTCTCCCCGATCAGCGGCCGGGGTGCGGGCCGGGGTGGCTGCCGCGCGCCGCCCGCCCCCGGCCCGCCGCCCGACCGAGCTCCCCCGACCACCGCACGAGCACCTGGAGACGATGTGGCCCGGCGTCCTCTGCCCCGCATCCTGACCGACCGCGTACCGCTTTCCCGTATGGCGCAGAGCGTGTCGCTCCTGCGCGGGCGCGATCTCGCGCGCAGCGCCGCAGACGGCGCCTCGGACGTGTTCCACCCGCTGATCACCATCGGCCGGGGACTGCGCCGGCTGGCGGTGGCCGGCCGGGGGCGGTGGGCCGAGACGTCCAGGGAGCAGCGCGGCCCGGCGCTGTTCTTCGTCGGCGCGTGCGTGCTGATCGTGGCGCTGGTCCCGTACGGTCCGCTGCTGGCGCTGATCGCAACGATGATCGCCGGGGCCTGGGCGGGGCGGGAACGCGTCACGGAGGAGACCGGCCCGAGCGAGGCGGAGACCGAGCGGCTGCGGGCGCTGTACGAGGCACTGGTGCCGTATCTGGCCGTCGAGAGCGACCCGAGTCCGCTCTATGCGCCCGGCGGCGACTGGGCGGCGGCGTTCCCCGAGTACGCCTTCGACGACGGGCGGCTGGCGCGGCTCCGGCTGAAGTACCCGCCGTACTTCACCGACGGTG
Organism: Streptomyces sp. NPDC059649; assembly: GCF_042734445.1. Taxonomy (NCBI): domain Bacteria; kingdom Bacillati; phylum Actinomycetota; class Actinomycetes; order Kitasatosporales; family Streptomycetaceae; genus Streptomyces; species Streptomyces sp. NPDC059649. Next base: position 150,608 of record NZ_JBHWDV010000014.1, on the reverse strand, counting down.
AGGACCAGTCCCGGGTCCGCATCGAGCAGGTGCTGTACGCCAAGGCCGGCCGCGGCCGGGAGTACCACTTCGCCTGGGACGAGCTGACCAACCAGCTGACCGTGACGGCGTTGGCCGCACTGCCGACCGACATCGCCGCGCAGCGTTTCGTCACCTCGCCGGGCGAGACGGTGCTCGGGTTCACCGACGCCGACGCGGTGCGGCGGACGCTGCCGGTCGACGGGGACGACGGGACCCGCGACGCGCCCCCGGTGGTGTGGCGCACCGGCCAGCGTTCCACGGAGCCGCATCTGCTGGCCATGGGGCCGCCGGGCGCCGGCAGTACGACGCTGCTGCGCTCGATCGCGCTGCAGGCGCTGCAGCACGGGGAGTTGCTGGTCGTGGACGGCGGCGGCACCGGTGAGTTCGGGTTCCTGGCCGGCCGCCGGGGCGTGCTGGGCGTGGAGAGCGGGCTGGCCGGGGCGCTGACGGCGCTGGAGTGGGCCGCGCAGGAGACCGAGCGGCGGCTGGTCACCGCGAACCGTGCGCGGCAGGCCGGCCGGCCGGTGCCGGAGGACGTCCGGCGGCCGCTGTGGATCCTGGTGGACCGGCCGTCGGCGCTGACCCATATCGCGGGCGCGGAGGGCCGGGACGATCCTCAGCGGTGGCTCCAGGCACCGCTGCGGCACGGCCGGGCGGCCCAGGTGACGGTGGTCGTGGCGGAGCAGTTCGAGAACGCCGAGCTGCTCGGCGAGGCCGTGCGGGCGCACACCAAAGCGCGGGTGGTGCTCGGCTCCGCCACGGCGGAGGAGGTGCGGGCGGTGCTCGGGGCGCCGCCGCACACCACGCCGACCGCGAGCGTGCCGCCGGGGCGCGGTTACGTACGACTGGGGACCGGCGAGGTGCTGCGCCTCCAGGTGCCCGCCACCCCCGACCCGTTCGACGAGGCGACCGGCGAGGCGCACCGGCAGGCCGTACTGGCCCTGCTGCCGGAGCGGGCGGTCCCGGCCGGTGAGGACCCGCCGGGAGAGGACGCACCGGCGGCCGCCGAGCCGGTGGGGCTGGCGCCCCAGGTGTCGATCGTCAAGGGCGGTGAGTCCCGTACGGCCCGGGGCGGGTCGGTGGAGACATTGCGCGCGGAGGGCTGAACTGCCCGGCAGGCAACTTGACTTGACGTCTCGTCAGGCGACGAACGAGTGCCGTGGTTCGGTGTCCACCGGCGCGCCCGTGGCGACCAGTCGCGCGGCTCCCGCCAGCCGGACCGCGGCCTCGTCGGCGACCGCCCCGCTGACCGTGAACGGCAACCGGACGAAGCCCTCGAAGGCGCCGTCCACACCGAACCGCGGGCCGGAGGGCACCCGTACGCCCAGCCGCTCCCCCGCCTCGGCGATCCGCGAGCCGGACAGTCCGCCGGTGCGGACCCAGAGGGTGAGGCCGCCGTGCGGCACGCTGAACTCCCAGTCCGGGAGGTGGCGGCGGAGCGCGGCGACGATGGCGTCGCGGTTCTCGCGGGCCTGGTCGCGCCGGATGCCGACGGCCTGCTCCCAGCCGTCGCCCTCCAGGAGCGAGGCGATGGCGAGCTGTTCGAGGACCGGTGAGCCGAGGTCGGAGTAGGCGCGGGCGGCGACCAGGCTGCGGATGATGTCGGGGGCGGCGCGCACCCAGCCGATCCGCATGCCGGCCCAGAACGCCTTGCTCGCCGATCCGACGGTGATCACCGCGCTGCCGGCCGGGTCGAACGAGCAGACCTGCGGGGGGACTTCGGTGTCCGGGTCGAGCCGGAGCTCGGTCATGGTCTCGTCGACGACGAGCAGGGTGCCGGCGGAGCGTGCGGCATCGACGAGGCGGCGGCGCTGGTCCTCGGTGGCCAGGGTGCCGGTGGGGTTGTGGTAGTCGGCGACGACGTACGCCATGCGGGGTGCGGCGTCGCGCATCACCTGGCGCCAGACGGGGATGTCCCAGCCGGACAGCCGCTCCCCCAGGGCGACCGGGACGAGCCGGGCACCGGCGTCCCGCATCAGCTGGAGGATGTTGGCGTAGGAGGGGGAGTCGACGGCGACCCGCTCGCCGGGGCCGGTACAGAGGCGGCAGATGGCGGCGACCGCACCCATCGCGCCCGTGGTCACCATGATCTGTTCGGGCATGGTGGGGATGCCGCGGGCGGTGTAGCGGTCGGCCAGGGCCTGGCGCAGGACGGGCAGGCCGGCCGGGTAGTCGCCGTGGGTGTGGGCGTAGAGCGGGAGGTCGGTCATCGCGGCCTGGACGGAGCGGGTGAGCCAGGGCTCGGGGGCCGGGAGGGCGGCGCAGCCGAGGTCGATCATGGAGCCGGCGGCCTCGGGCGGGAGGGGCTCCAGGCCGCGGGTGGGCAGCGGGTTGCCGGCGGGGACGGCGGTCCAGCTGCCGGAGCCGCGCCGGGACTCCAGGAAGCCCTCGGCGCGCAGCGCTTCGTAGGCGGCGGCGACGGTGGTGCGGCTGACGCCGAAGGCGGCGGCCAGTTCGCGTTCGGCGGGGAGCCGGGCGGCGACCGGCACCCGGCCTTCGAGGACGAGGAGGCGGATGCCGTCGGCGAGGCCGCGGTAGGCGGGCAACCGGCGTCCGCCGCCCGCGAGTTGCACCTCGCGGGAGTCCTGCGACCGGAGCAGCCGCGCGAGTTGGGGCGCGCCGACGGCTGAAGTCCACTGGGCCATGAAGATCAGTCCACCTTCCCGCAATTGGCTCTACTTCCCGAGCCCGTACATGCCACATGGTGTCATGCCTCGGTCCAATCCTGCCACGAGGGGGAATTCTCATGTCCATGACGAGCACGCCCGGTCGGCCACGCGGAGTGCTGGCGCGCCGGCTGGTCCAGCTCTACACGGGGCTGGTGCTGTACGGCGTGAGCATGGGGCTGATGCTCCGCGCCGATCTCGGCCTGGAGCCCTGGAGCGTACTGAACCAGGGCATATCCCGGCATACGGGGCTGTCGATCGGCACCGTCACCGTCGTCTTCGGCGCGCTGATCCTGCTGCTGTGGATCCCGCTGCGCCAGCGCCCCGGCCTGGGCACGGTGTCGAACGTGGTGATCCTCGGGGTCGTGATGGACCTGACCCTGGCCCGGGTCCCGGAACTGTCCTCCCTCGGCGCCCGCATCCCGCTGCTCGCCTTCGCCATCGTCCTGAACGGTGCGGCGACCGGCCTCTATATCTCCGCCCGGTTCGGGCCCGGCCCGCGCGACGGCCTGATGACCGGGCTGCATCTGCGCACCGGCCGCCCGGTGCGGCTGGTGCGGACCTGCATCGAGGTGACGGTGCTGGCGGCCGGCTTCCTGCTCGGCGGCTCGGTCGGGGCCGGGACGGTGGTCTACGCCCTGGCCATCGGCCCGCTGGCACAGTTCTTCCTCCGCCGTTTCGCCATCGCCGGCCTGCCCTCAACCCCTTCCCGGGTGGTGGCCACCGGGACTTCACCTGCGCGCGCGATACTGCGGGAGTGACCACCGCGATCCGCCTCCGCCACGCCTACCTGGACCACCCCGCACCGCTCGCCTTCGCCCACCGGGGCGGGGCCGCGGACGGCCTGGAGAACACCGCCGCCGCCTTCCGGCGCGCGGTCGGTCTCGGCTACCGCTATCTGGAGACCGATGTGCACACCACGTCGGACGGCAGGCTGGTGGCCTTCCACGACCCGACCCTGGACCGGGTCACCGACAGCCGCGGCGCCATCGCGCAGCTGCCCTGGCGGGCGGTGCGCGGGGCGCGGGTCGGCGGCCGCGAGCCGCTGCCGCTCTTCGAGGACCTGCTGGAGGAGTTCCCCGAGGCCCGCTGGAACGTCGACCTCAAGGCGGAGTCCGCACTGGAGCCGCTGCTGGACCTGCTGCGCCGGACGCACGCCTGGGACCGGGTGTGCGTGGGCTCGTTCTCGGAGGCCCGGGTGGCCCGGGCGCAGCGGCTGGCCGGCGACCGGATGGCCAGCTCGCTCGGCACCCGCGGCGTGGCCGGTCTGCGGATGCGCTCGTACGGACGCGGGGCGGTGCCGCTGGACCGGCTGCTGGGCGCGGCGGTGCGGCGCAGCGCGGTCTGCGTCCAGGTCCCCGAGCGGTACACCGGCATCCCGGTCGTCGACGCGCTCTTCCTGCGCGCCGCGCACGCCGTGGGCATGCAGGTCCACGTCTGGACGGTCAACGACGCGGATCGGATGAACACCCTGCTGGACCTGGGTGTGGATGGCATCATGACCGACCACATAGAGACGCTGCGGACGGTGCTGACCGAGCGGGGGAGCTGGGTCCTGTAGTTCTGGGGTTTCGCCGTCTGTGACGCCTCTCACCTCGTGCAGATTATCGTATGAACGCGCAGGAATTCGTAGATGGTTGCCATGATCATCTCCCAGTCGTCTCCCACTCCTCACTCGCGAGCACGAGAAAGCCGACCCCGGGCCACCCACTTGGGAGGTGGGATGGCGGCCCGGGGTCGGCGCACAGGGGGTGCCCGCATCAGCTGCATCGGGCACCTATCTTGATATATCAAGCGGACGCCCCCGTTCCTACCCTTGCGATCACGTCAGAAACAAGATCGTTAGGGACGGGTTGCGATGGAGGCTGCGCACCGCCGCGTGGCCGCCGACCTCGCCCAGCAGATCGCCGCCGGCCTCTGGGCCCCCGGCGACCAACTCCCCTCCCGGGCGGCCTTAGCCCTCGAATACGGAGTCCACGAGCAGACCATCCGTCTCGCGATGGCGCTCCTCCGAAAGCGTGGACTCGTCGAAGGTGAGCAGCGCAGCCGCCTCTACGTAGCGCATCCTCCCGTCATGCGCGCACTCATCGCCCCCGACCGCGACTGGCCATACCAGGCGGAGCGCATCGCCAGCGGCGCGTGGAAAGCCGGTGAGCAGCTAGCCGAGCGGCTAGGCGCCCCAGTGGGCGCCACACTCAATCACGAGGTACTTGAGTGCCTCGACCCTGGCGGCAGATCGGCCCTCATCGCGTGCAGCTGGTGGCGTGGACGCCGCCGTCCGCACGCCAGCTATGTTGCCGAGGTCGAGGTCATGCACCTCGACGAGACCCAAGCCCACGCTCTCGGGCTGACGGTCGACAGCCCGGCCTACCGCCTCGTGCGCACACGCCTCGACGAAGCGGGGCGGCCAGTCGAGACCGCGGACCTGATCCTGCCAATGGACCGCTGGACGATCCGACTCTAACGCCGACACCCCGCCTCGGGCGCTGTTCCGGGGCGGGGCGGGGTAGCAGCGCCGCCGCAGCCAGCCGCAGCGCGGATGTGATGAGACCACGGTACGGGCAGCCACTGACAGCGCCGGGCGCCGACAGAGCCTAGAATCGAACTCATGAGCGAGTTGCCGCCAGATCTACCCCGCCTCCTGACACTGAGGACCTGGCTGCAGCTCACCCTGGCCGAGGTCGACGAGGCGATCACCGCCGCCCGACAGCGCGACGCCCAGCAGCAGCGCGCCGCCCCTCCCCCGCCGCCGGACTGGGTGCTGCAGCTCAGCATCGGCGGCGAGGGTCAGCCGATCGCAGTGCACGTCGGGGGATGCCGCACCGCGGGCGGCCGGGCCCGTCCCATCAGTCGCGACCAGGCGATGCGCGCCCTCGCCGAGGGCCTGGAACCCTGCGTGCTCTGCCGCCCGGACACAGAGCTGGGCATCCTCTGACCTGCAGTCCGCGGCCGCCCGTATCAGGCTGGAGGGATGCGGGACCAGGCTCCGATCGTCGTGCACCCGGCGTCCGCCACCGGCGGCCGGCGCGTCACCGCGCGCGGGCAGATCCTGGGCCTTGCCTACGACGACCTCGACCTCGCCGAGTTCCTACGCCGAGCCGGCATCGACGAACCCGAGCAGATCATCGACGACCCGGCCTGGGTCGAATGGCGCGGCGGACAGCCACACGACTATGGGATCGGATAGCGGACCGCCCCCCGAAGTGGGGCGTCAGGGGCGCGGCGGCTTCACGGCCGCCACTCCTCGCGGTAGCCGGGCCGGTCCGCGTAAGGCAGGGCGAGCAGGCGCAGCAGGTCGCCGTGCACCTCGTCCTGGCCCATGACGGCGGCGTGACTGTTGATCCGCCCGAGCATGCGCCGCTTGGCGTCGATCTCACGCAGCACCCGAGCCGGATCATGTTCAGCCGCGTGCACGGCAGCGGCCCGACTCATCGCCGTTCCGCCGCCCACGTCCTCGAAATAGGCCACAGTGTCGCCGTCGGACAGGACGAAGCCGTACTCGCCCTCATCAACGACCCAGTCGTCGCCGATGACGCGCTTGGCCTCGCACGCGATTTCCCGGTCACGGGCGAGCTGCTCGCCGAGCCACCGCACCAGCTCATCCACCAGGATCTCCTTCGAAGAACGCGACGCCCGCCGCGGCACGACGGGGGCGGGATAGATCTGCCCAGTGTCGCAGGGATGCGCGGGAACGAACGGGCCCCGCCGCGACGGGGGATGCGCGGCGGGCCCCAGGAACAGCGTGGCAGGCAGGAGGGCGGCTAGCTGGCGAACTCAGTCTCCAACACGGCCGCAATCCCCGCGTCGTAGCCCTCGCGCACCGGCACCAAGTCCTTGCGGGCGGGCGGCTTGCTGATCCCGAAGTATGCCTCCAACTGCTGCACCGGGGCCCCATCCTCCATCACGGCAGCCATCGCCGCCCTGCGCAGGTCACCCACGCGGACATTCAGGGTTGCCCGCCGCATCGCCGCCGAGAACAGCGTCACGACCTTGACCCCCTGAAGGCCGACCAGCAGCGGCTCGTCCGGGGCGGTGTCCTGGTCTTCGAGGTAGGCGTCTACAGCGGCAGTCGCGGATGGGGCGATGCGGATGGTCCGTGAGCGGCGTGCACCGCCCACCCGCAGCCGCTGCTCCCCCAGCGTATAGTCCTGCACCCGCAACTCCGAGACCTCCTGCGGGCGCAGGCCAGCCAGCAGCATCAGCGCGGCGCCAGCGTGCACCAATGGGTCGTCACGGGTTGCGGCCAGCGCTGCCCGCCCCTCGGCACTGGTGAGGATCGGCCGTCGAAGACGCGGCGGCGCCCCCTTCCTGTCCACCCAAGCCTGCGCTTCCTCGCGACTGTCGAGCTGAGCACTGCGCCTCATGGCGTTCCTTCCGGCGATCAGTTGTTGTCGTCCTTGGTGAGGTCGTCGAGCATCTTGTTCTCGTCGAACCGTCCGTTCTCGTCTGTCCAGCCCAGGTCATCCAGCGCGAGGCTCCCCACGAGGACTGTGTAGTCGTCCTTCTTGATGTCCGCGCACTCCGACGGCTTGGACGTGTCGCCGTCCGGGCGCGCCTTCAACGCGGCCAGGCAGTCGTTGGCCATCTCGTCGTAGCTCTGGCCGCAGCCCGCAGCGAGTCCGGCCAGCAGAACGATGCCCACAGCGGCAGTACGGATGCGCATGTGTCCCCCAAGGTCAGTTGTGTGGCGACATCATGGCGTGCCACCCGCGGCCGGGGGGCCGGAACGACAAAGCGCCCCGCCAACGAGGGCGGGGCGCAGGAGCCGGTACAGCGCCTTGGGGAGGTCGCGGCCGACACGCACAGGATGCGCCTCTACTCACGCCCCGGGGAAGAGGTCGGACGCGGATCATCCGAAACGTGGGCAGCCCCGCGCGTTAGGCGTCCTCGCGGGGCGTCTTGCTGCGACGACCCGTCACCGTCCCCTTTGCGATCTGATCCACGCGCCCGATCGACAGGCCCACCTTCTCTGACACTTCCCTCAGGGTGAGGGTCTCGCGTAGCAGTAGGACGTCTGCTTTGCGGGTGGATTTGAGGCGGGCATCGTCTTCGACGGCCTTGATGATGTCGGTGATCGCGCGTGCGCGCACGGCTGGTTCGGTGATCGCTAAGGCTCGCTCGATGGCTTCCTTGGCGAGGCCGACAGGGGTGATGTCCATGCTGCGACTCTAGAGGTCTTGAAGATTCTTTTCTAGGCCTCTTGACACGCTCATTTATAGAGGTCTATAAATGAGGTATCGGCAAGCGGGTTACCCGCTACCAACACCAAGGAGGGCCCATGGCCATCGCCACCACCCCGGCCGGTACCTACGAGCCCCGCCACGGCGACCGTGTCCGAGTCGAGGGCTACGGCATCACCTTCCGCGGCGAGACCAAGTCCTTTGCCTACGAGGGCGTCATCGACCGCCCCCACCCGGACCTGCCCGGCTTCCACCTCATCGGCGGGATCAACGTGGTCACGGGAGAGCCGAAGACCTCCTGGTTCTCATCCGACGAGCAGATGAACAGCGCTCCCGGATACGGGCAGACCACCCGGCCCATCTGAAACGGACGGCCCGGCCCTTCGGGGTCGGGCCTGTTAGCTGAAGGAAGGTCCCCCATGTCAATGCTTCCCGCGGGCGGTGGGCGCCACCTCACCCCCAACCGCAATGGCGGTTACACCGTTACCGAGTTGCCCGTCGAACAGCCCACTGAGGACGAGCACCGCATATTCACCCGGGACGGCTACTACGGCCTGTCCCACCTGGAACTGATGCGCCGCCTCCACAAAGCGGAGTGGGACGCGGCCGAGTGGAAACGCCAGTTGGACGAACATCGCGCGGGTGCCCGCTATCAGCGCACCGCCGACGCCCAAGCGCTGGCGCGGGTGGCCGGGCTGGTCGACGTCCGCCGCAAGACGCTCCGCATGTGGGACCTCCGCTGCGCCCTCGGCCTCATCCCCTGGGAGGAGCAGCAGGCAGCCGTGGGCGGCAACACGGCCTGACCCCGGGCACCACGGCTCAGGCTCGGCAATCGCGAGAGGACCACACCGTGCAGGCACTCCGTCACGGATACACCCTCGACGACATCGACCACCTATCCCGCGCCAGCGTCCACTTCGCGTTCGCCCGCGCCATGGACTACACCGATCGCTACGAAGCCGCCTGGCATGCCATCGCCGAAGGCCTGTACACCGCCGAAGTGCCGCCCACCCGCAGCGACCTGAGGCTGGTTGGAGCACGAGCCGTCGACCGGCTTGTTCAAGACCAGCGTCGCACCTGGGGGGTGGCCCGTGAATGGGGCAGCAGCGAGGGGGACGTTGCCGCATTCCAGCGGTACTGGGAACTATCCCGCCGTGTCTCCCCATCGCCGGAGGACGCGGTGGTCGACAGGCAGGCACTGCGGGAGATCTGGCCCTGCCTATCCGCAACACATCAGCAGGTTTTGCTGGCGATGGCTGCGCACGCTGACCAGGCGCTTGCCGCGGAAGCTGTCGGCAAGTCCTACGCCACGTTCGGCAGCCACCTACGGAACGCACGCCGCGCCTTCTTCGTGTTGTGGCATGAGCACGAGACGCCATCCCGACTGTGGGGCAAAGCGGACCACCGTCATGGCCGGCGCACGGCCATGCAGGTTCTCGTCAACCGCCGACAGCAGCGCGCACGCCGCCAAGGCGGCATCGACCGGAACGGCGACAGCGCCGCCTGACATCGGACCAGGGCCACCTTACCGGACGGGCTCCTGGGTCACCTGCTAGCGCATAGCGTTCCCTTGGGTGCTACGGTCGCGCCTCATCCCCGATCAGCCACTGAACTCGTCTGCCGCCACCTGAGCGGTGTCGACGATGACGTTAACCAGCTTGTCCCTCTGCTCCTCCGTGATGGAGCCCGTGGCGCAGGCCCCGTCGAGGAAGAGGTTCACCACCTCGGCCGCCACTCGCAGGGAAGCAGCTGTCGCAGGGTTAGCCAAGGTCTGCTCGCGGCTGAGGTAGATGCTCTCCCAGATCTCGATCCACTTCGCCCAGCCGTCATCTCTGGGCGGCTTGGCCGCTTGACGGCGCTCCGACTGTACGGCGAATAGGCGGATCACGTTGTCGAGGCTCTCGTCGCTCATGCGGCAGTGTGCATCCACTTTGGAGCCCGACGCTAGGTCTGAAGCGCGCAGCGTTCCCCGAAGTTCCACTTCAAGATGATCTGTAACGGATGCTCGAAGGTGCTGGTACGGACTCAAGTCCATGGTTGATAATGACAGTTATCCCAGATGATCCATACATGCTCAGGGCTTACTGCTCCGAGGTGTCAGATGGTTCACCCTCCAGGGCTCCGCGCTCCCGCCGCCTCCTGTTCACGTAACGGTGGAGGTCGCTCACGATGACATCGGTGAGTGAGCGCCCCTCCGCCTTCGCCTCTTCCATCGCGGCGCTCCACAGGTCGTCGGGTACGCGGATGTTCCGCAGCGGCGTTTGTCCGGTGGCTGGCCTGGCCATCTCTCCCCCTCGGGTCTGTAGGTACAGAAACTAGCATCCATCTGCCGGGACCGCTTGACAAGGGCCGCCTGTAGGCGCATTCTGTAGGTACAGAAACAAGCGGCAAGCAGGGGAGAAGGAAATGAACACCACGGCGATCACCGTAAACGGCACCCAGATCACCCTCACCGCCACCAGCGCCGTCACCTGGACCGCCTCGGACATCAGCCTTCGCCTCTGCCCGAACATGACCTGGGCCGCCACCCGCGCGGAGGTCTCCGCCAAGGGCGACACCGCGCAGGCCGCGGCTGACAACCTGCTCGCCGCGGAGCGCAAGGCCGAGAAGGCTGCCAAGCTCGCAGCCCGCTCCACCAAGGGCCAGAACTTCGCCCGCGAGATGCGCTCTTTCCTCCGCATCGGCGCCCGCACCCGCCGCATCCGTCAGGGCCGCGACCTTCAGGCGCAGATCCTGGAGTGCATCACCAACGCCGCCTGGAGCACCGGTTACTACAACGCCGACCGCGAGCAGACCTTCCGCGCTGCCTTCGGCGCCTGGATGGCCTACGACAAGCACATCGCCGGCTACCGGGTGGACGGAATCCTGATCGCTCACATCAAGGCCATGACCCCGTACCAGTTCTGCGCCCTGATCGGCGACATGATCGACGCCGGAGTCACCAATGCCGGAGAGGGCGAGATCTTCTTCTCCCGGCTTCGGTCCGAGCTCTACACGCAGGCCGCATAATGGCGGCCCTCCGCGTCAACGAGGTCGCGGTGAACCTCTACTCGCCTCGCGAGGCGGCCAACTGGTGGGCCCTTTACAGGGCCCACGGGCCAGCCTCCCGATTCACCACGGTCACTGCGGCCATACCGGGCGACCTGGTCGAGGTGGCCTGCGAGGACCACGAGGACGCCGAATGGCTGCGCGATCTACTGATCGAACGCGGGATACCGAGGACCGCGCTGAAGATCGTGGCCTGAGTCCCTACTTGCTACTCATCGCCCGCACCGTATCTGTATGGAGAGTGCATGACCGCCCTCGTCCCACGCCAGTCGGCGGAGCTGTCGACCGACCGGCACGACCCCCGCGACGACTGGCCCGACGAAGCCCGCGCTCTCGCCGACCACCTTGCCGAGTTCTACGGCGACGCCGACCCGCTGCCCACCATCGCGGGCGGCTGGGTCGCGCGGCAGAAGTCCCGGCACACGAGGCGCGCCTACGTGCGCACGTTCAAGGCGTGGGAGGAGTACGCCCGCAAGAGCAAGATCCACCCGCTCCAGGCGAAGCTGCCGCTCGCCGACGCCTACTCCAAGCACCTCGCCAAGACCCCCACCCGCAACGGCAAGCCGCCCGCCGAGACCACCCAGGCCCAAGCCCTCGCCGCCGCCGGAAGCTTCTACACCTACGCCGCCCGACTCCAAGCCGTCGACAACGACCCGTTCGCCGCCGTCAACCGGCCCTACGTCGACCCCGACTACTCGCCCACCGAAGGGATGACGGAAGAGGAGACGACCCGGCTCATCCAGACGGCCGCCGACTGGGCACCCCGCTCTTACGCCCTCGTCATGCTCCTCTACCTCACCGGCGCCCGCGTCGACGAACTCCTCTCCCTCGACGCCGACCAGCTCGGCTACGACCGAGGCCACCGCACCCTGCCCCTCACCCAGAAGGGCGGCAAGAAGCGACCCGCGCCCGTGCCCCCGCTCGCCCTCGAAGCGCTCGTCGCCTACCTCGGCGACCGCGCGGACGGGCCGCTGTTCGTCACCGACTCCGGCCGGCGCTGGACGCAGCCCGAGGTGTGGAAGCACCTGCGCGTCCTCGCCCGCCGAGCCGGTATTCCGCAAGCGGCATCGATCAAGCCTCACACGCTGCGGCACCAGTTCATCACCGACAACCTGGCCAACGGCGTGGCCTTGCAGGACGTGCAAGACGCTGTCTCGCACTCCGATCCGCGCACCACCCAGCGGTACAACCGGCGCCGGCGACAGCTCGACAACCATCCCGCCTATAGCCTCGCGGCCAAGCTCGCAGCGAGGATTCGCCCAACGGAGGAACAGTCAATGAGCCCTCGCCTGACGAAGATCAAGGCCGAAGGCCTCAAGGTCGGCGACATCATCTACAACCTGAACAAGAGCCGCCCAGACGGCACCTATGGCCCCGTCGAGGTGCGGGAGATCAAGCGAGTCACTCACACACGCGGGCTTGAGATCCACATCAATCCGGATGCCGATGATGAGCAGCTCGGGTTTGCTTGGCAGACGGTATCCATCGCAGATCGCAGTGGCGACGCCTGATCTACGCGAACCCCTGAGGCAACTGCCACCGGACCTCTCCCTGGCCCCGCCACCCCCGATACGGCATGTTATCGAGGGTGGTGCGGCGAGATTACGGGTGCACAGCACGATCGTCACACCGTCAACCTCCTTTAATTAACCGTGCATTGAGGCTAGACAGACGTGCGGTGTCGCGCTACCTTCACCTCGTCAATTCAGCATCTACCGCACGTCTAACGTAAGGAGTGCGCGTTGCGCATCGTCGTCACCGTCGAGGACCCAGAACCCGGCTTCCTCGACAAGTTCACGGCCCTACTCGCCGAACATGGCGCCCAAGTACAGGTCGACACCGAGTGGACAGTGGATCGGGCCAAGCAGTACTACGTGTCGCTGCCGGAGCCCTCACGGCGCATCGTCCGCGAGGCGGCCTCCCGCGACGGGTACGTCCCCGCCGAAGAGCTCCGCGACGAAGAGGGCTCCAGCCTTCGCGGCCACAGCGGTCCGCTAAAGCGAACCCTGGAACGGGGCGTGCGAATGGGCTGGTGGCCGGACGGAATGCAGCCACCGATCGTGGCCGCCGGCCCCGGCTTCGGCAAGGTCGTCGGTTACCGGATGCCGGATGACCTCGTCTCGACCTTCTCCACCGCTATCAACAACACCGAGAAGTCCGGGGCGCTGCTCGACCCGCATCACATCAACGAGGCAACCGACTCCATGCACGCGCTGGGCGACGCGCTCAACCAGCCCCTCCCCCAGAAGCGCATCACCGAGAAGCGAGGAAGCTGACCATGCCCACCAAGCCCCGCAATCCGTGGCGCGTCATCCTGACGCAGAACGGGATTCAGCTGGTCGAGATTGAGCACACCAGCGAGGCCAAAGCATTCGCGCATGTCCGCATGGGACTCCGGTCCGGCGCCGACACCGCCAAGGTCATGCAGTGGTCCGACGGCCGCTGGTGGCACTTCGAGACCGTGCGCGCTGACGAAATCCCCAACTGAATGCTGAGAAGCGAGGGATCCCCCTGTGCCGCACTCCAATGAGACGCCAGCCCAGCCGACGGTGACGGGTATCCCGATCGTCACCGGTCGGGACGGTCAGCCGTACATGGGCTGCGATGCGGTCGTGGTGCTGCTGCGGGCGGTGGCCGAGGCGTGCCGCACCAACGCCCACGACATCGCTGACGCCCGCGACTTCGCGGCAGCCGTCGACATCGAAGCCGATGCGCTCGCCGTCCGGGCTATCGCGCACACCACCACCGAGAAACGAGGAGTACGACCATGACCATGCTGGAGATCGTGCTCCGCATCCTCGTGCCGATCCTCGGCGGCGCGCTCGCAGTGTGGGCCGGCATCACCCGCATTCCCTGGACGCCGCCCAACGACAAGGACCGCAGGACCTGAGCCAGCACAGAGCGACGCCCCGCCTGAGGAAAGCAGGCGGGGCGTCGGCATGCGGAGTCTAGCCGCGGCCGTGACGCAGATGCAGTTGACTCCAGGCGCAACGAAGGGCCACGCTCCAGGAAGGAGCGGGGCCGCGATACGGCATGTTGCCCCATACAAGGAGGGGCTGCGTGGATGCGGGCACGATGAGTCGATTCCAGTGGAAGCTCTACGACGGAGGGGAGCAGCGGTGGAGCAGAGAGCACACTACGGAAGGGCCCTGCCCCAGCTGCTGCTGCAACGGGCCCGCGGCCTGTCCTGAATGTGGAGGCCGCTACCACCGCGAACCCGTGGAAGGCATGACTCCTGATGGCTGGGAGCCCGTCCACGCTTCGTACTGCCAGCAAGAACGCGAAGACGACACGGGAGAAGAGCCGGATACGCGAGAGGTGGGCCCGTGACCGCCCTCCTCCTGCGCCCATCGGTGTGTGGAGACTACCTGCACCTGTGGCACAAGGGTGGACTGGGCCGCCTGGGGTGTGCGGGGTTCTCTCAGACGCATCCTGCGGTCAGGCGGGCGCCCGGCATGGTGTCGCGGTTCGGTAACGCAGCCAATCCGCCTGGCTACAGGGGACTACATTCGCCTTCCGCTGACCGAGGGGGACGAATTGGCCGACGAGCCGCGACAGACGAGCAAGACCGGTAGCGCCATCGCTGGCAGCTTCCTTGCGTTGATGCTCGTCCTGGCCTGGGCACAGAGCTGCAGCACCCGGGACGATGCCTCGACCGCGGAACCGACACTGAGCAGCGCGAGCATCGAGCCCAGCGACGACGCCACCACCCCCGGCCCGCCGGTATCCGACACTCACGTAGCCGTCGTCACCGCCGGCCGGTTCAAGGAGTGGCCGTTCACCGTCGATATCGGCACCCTTCGATGCCGTGATGGCGTGTCCGTCACCTTCGAGGCTGGCGGCACCGAGTACGGCGTCAATGGCACCGCGCAGGACGCCGGGTATCCATCCGTCAAGCCGATCTGGGCCGATGACAAGGAGCTAGGCAACGGGCTGAAGGTCGACATCTCCGAGGTGCTCGACTACGGGCGCGGGCTCTGCTGACGGCACAATAAATCGCCCCGCCGCCTGCCGAAGCAGGGGCGGGGTTGGGGGTACACCTCAGAAGCCAACGACCTTGCCGGACTTCACCTGCTCCTGGGACTCCATGACTAGGACGTTACTCGCCGGGACCGTGTAGATGGTGAACTCCCCCGGCTTCTTCCATTCGCCCTCAGGACGCGGATCGATGTGGAGGAAGGATCCGTCGATGGCGACTCGCACCCCGTGGAGTCGGTCTAGCTTGATGTGCTGGGCGTTGGGGTCGGGGATCAGCTTGTCGTTCAGTTCAAGGGTGCGCACTGGGCGCCAGGGGAGGCTCGTCATGGCGGGATCATCGCGCACGGATCCGCCGCACGCACGGCCCTCGCGTGAAGAACGGCCGCCGGTTGTTGAGCATGCAACGTTACGGTCACGAAACGCGCCTCCTGCTCCTCGCCGGCTCAACGCTCCCCTTACCGTGCCCAATCCACACACCAGGGGGCACGATGCGCACCACGATCCTTGCGGCAGTTCTCGCCGCCAGCTGTCTCACCCTCGCGGCCTGCAGCGCCAACGGCGCCGAGGAAGCCGACGCCAAGCCGAAGGCCAGCAGCAGCTTCGACTGCGACGACGCCAGCGTCCCCCAGGCCGACTGGGTGAAGCACTGCCAAGCCGCCGGCGGAAAGGCCCCCAAGAAGGCCAGCGGGGCGATGGCACTCGGCAAGACCGTCGCAACGATCGGCGCGCAGAACCCTGTCGGCGGTGAGACCGGGGGTGGTGGCCTCGAGGTCACGCCGACCAGCGTCCTGTACGTGAAGAAGGCCATGGGCTACACGTCGGCGCGCGGCGTGTACGCCATCGTCACTGTGAAGGACCGGGCGGCGGACGCGGTAGCCGCAGCAGAGTCCGCGCCGATCGAGGGTGGCGGCTGGCAGTGGATCGCACCAGACGGGCATGCCCTGGCCGCAGGGGATGGTGATGCGTCGAGCATCGTGCCGAACGGGTTCGAGAGCGGCGGCATGGTGCAGGCCGGCACCTACAAGTGGACGTCGCGCGCCTTCGACATCACGGATGCCCAGCGCGGCGGGACCCTGCTGTACACCGACGGCGCCGGCAAGGCGTACCGGTGGAGGGTCCCCGCGGCCGACGCCGGGCCCGAGCTGGCCGCGTTGAAGAAGGGCATGGCCGGCGACTACGGGTGAGCTCAGGGGGTGGTGCTCGACGAGGGCGTCGGCGTGGGCACATCCGAACAGATCTTGTCTGCTGCCTTCTTGATTGCCGCATCCAGCTGCGCGGAGTGATCCTTGCGGAGGATCGCCCACAGGGCGCACGTCAGCTGCTGCTGGTCCGTGCGCTGCGCCTGGCCGGTCGTCTGGCCCGAGCGCAACGTGCTGAGCCGGTCCTGTGCGGTGGTCTGCATCCACACGAGGACCCCGGCGAGCACAGCGACGGTGGCCAGTACGACGACGATGATGGCGTTGCCGCCGAGGGGGCGAAGGCCCGATAGTGGTGCGGTCATGCTCCGCCCCTCCTGGTCAACCTGCCGCCCAGCAGATCGGGCAGCAGGGGTGTCTCACTGGGTGATTGGCTCGGGCTCGGGCTCGGACTGCTGGTGGGGGTCGGGTTGGTGTCGGCGCCCTTTCGCCGGCACACGAGGGTGTCGGGGTCCTCAGGGTCGGGTTCGAGGGTGTAGCCCTCGGGGCAGGCCTGACCGTCCTTGCCGTCTCTGCCGTCCTTGCCGTCTTCACCACGCCCGCTAGGGCCGGCGGGCCCTGTGGCTCCGGGCGGACCAGGCACAGTGGAGTCCGCGCCAGGGGTGCCAGGCTGCCCGTCTTTCCCGTTCATGCCGGGCGACCCGCTGGGGCCGCGCGGCCCAGGCACAGTGGACCTCGCGCCCGGCTCGCCACGGTCTCCCTTGTCGCCTTTCTGGCCGGGTGTGCTGGTGCCGTCCTTCCCCGGGTGGCCACGCGGCCCGGCGACCGGCACCCCGCCCATGCGCTGCACCTGCCGGGCAAGAGCATCCCGATCAGCGAGGGCCTGGTGCAGCGACGCGGATAGCGACTGGATGGTGATGACGATCCACGCGAGCACGGCCACCAGCAGGATGACTCCTGCCATGTAGATGATGTCGGCGCGTCGCTTGCGCCCTGGGTCAGATCGGTGCAGTCCTGTCGCCGTCATTTCGTCCCTCGGCTCGCGAGATACACCTGCAAGAGCAGCAGGATGAGCGGCACAACCAGAGACGTCAGGATGAGGCGCCGGTCGGCTGCCCGCTGGGCTTCGGCTTTGCGGGTCTCCTCCAGGCGGGCGTCCGCTTCCTTCTGGCGGGCGTCCTCGACGGCGGCGAGGCGCACCGCCAGCCCCTGGGTCCGCTCGTCCTGGGCCTGCTGCTGGAGCGTCAGGAGGCTCGCGTCGACCTTGGTGTCGAGGCGGCCAGCCAAGTCCCGCATATCTTCTTTGAGGTCGTCGAAACCGGCGTCCAGGCGCCTCGCCAACTCGCCGTTCGTCGGCTCGTCGCCCACGGTGGCCTCCGGCTAGCCAGCAACCGGCGCGCCCGGATTGGACGGCGAGACCTGCGGTCGGGTGAGCAGCGTCAGCGCCGCCAGTACGACGCCGTTGACGGCGCCAATGGTTGCCTGGGACGCCTCGTAGCCGAAGGTGGCAACGAGCACTCCGCCCGCAGCCACCACGGTGGTGAATGCCTGCGGGGCGACCGGCCTGGTCATGACTGCTGCGACCACACCGAAGACCGCGGTGACGAAGCCGACGATCGCGCCGGCCTGTTCCGCAGTGAGCCCGGTGAAGCCGAGCGTGACCACGAGGCCGAGGACGGCGGATAGCGTGTTCAGGATGACGACGGGCTCTCTGCCGAAGATGCGCATGCTTCTCTCCTTGATGGGTGTGGTCACACGGGCTGTGCGAGCGAGCGGCAGCCGATGACGGTGCCGGAGGCATTCCTGACCTCGCGGTAGGGGACGAGGAGGTCAGACCGGTGCGGTATCAGCGCGAGCGCAACCGGCAGGGAGACAACGAAGGAGATGCCGTCGTGCGGATCCGGGAGACCATGGGCGTGCCCGTACTGGATGGTCTCGACGGGGACACCGTCGCGGAGTTCGGTACGCAGGATCCCGACCGAGACCATGGTGAGACGGGCGGGGGTGTCCTCCGGCTCGATCACCAGCCGCAGGCCGGGCTCCAGATCGTCGATGCCGTCGAGCCGGTCCTCGGCGTAGAGGCGGATCGGATGCGGCGTCAGGTTCAGAATCACGCCGACTCCCGCGCTCGTTCGGCGAGCCAGCGCCGGACGGTCTGGTTGTGGCGTGCGTCTGCCAGCGCGTTGTGCTCGCCGCTCTCCTGCTTGG
Organism: Streptomyces sp. NPDC059649; assembly: GCF_042734445.1. Classification (NCBI taxonomy): domain Bacteria; kingdom Bacillati; phylum Actinomycetota; class Actinomycetes; order Kitasatosporales; family Streptomycetaceae; genus Streptomyces; species Streptomyces sp. NPDC059649. Next base: position 132,371 of record NZ_JBHWDV010000014.1, on the reverse strand, counting down.
GCAGGTCGCCCCAGGCAAGTCCCTGTCGAGAGCGCTCCTGCTGGATGTCATGGGTAAACATCGGCACGCCTTCGGGGAGCGCCATCATCGGGCCCCACAACTGCGCCAGCGCGACGTGGTCGTAGGCCCCGTAGTTCGCCCACAGCTCGACGTCCGGTCCTGCGGCGCGAATGAAGTCCATGACCTCGTCAGCGATGCGCTCGCGCCGCTTCACGACGGGGTCCGCATAGTCGAAGAGCCAGGAGTTCGGCATGTGAATGCGCCGGTCCCCGTGCCCCTTCGGCAGGCTCGGGACGACGTTCTCCATCAACCACTTGTGCTTGCGGATGCGGCGCACTGCCATGTCCCGGTTCACCGCGTAGTACTCGCGGCCGTCGTCGCACACCATGCCGATGGAGATCAGCTCGATAGTGCGACCGTCCTCTAGAAACTCCAGGTCGTAGTCGATTGCGGTCATGCGACCACCACGAAGCCGTGCCGGGCGCCGAGCCGCTGCAAGCTGGCCTTGCCGGGGATGCCGTCGGCGTTCTTGCCCGTGTAACCTCCACCGGCCGGGGATCGCTGCCAGCGGGCGTATGCGTCGCGGGTGGTGGTGCCGTAGCTACCGTCGCCCGCGTAGGTCCGGGCGAGTAGACCCTCGGCGACGAGCGCCGCCTCGACCAGATTGACACCAGCCCGATAGGTGACGTGGCCCTGCTTGGCGGGCGGGTCGGCCTTCGCCGCACCGATGAGTTGGGACAGGTCGACGCGCGGAGTGGAGGGGGTGGGCGGTGGCGTCGCGGGCTTGCCGGGCCGCGTGGCCAACTGCTTCTTCACGTCGGTGCGGAAGACGTCCATGTCGAACGACGGGTCGATCTTGCCGGGCTGTGCTTCCTTGTGGCCGGCGATGCTGCGCTCGCTCCATCCGTGGGCGCGGCACAGGGCTGTTGCCCACAGGACGGCCTGTCGGTACTGGGTGGCCGGGTAGGGGTCCTTGCCGTTGCCGAGGTTTTCGATCTCCAGGCCGTAGAGGGAGTCGTTGCCGTCATAGTTGGCCTGGTCGTCATGAGGCAGTGCGGATTCGGCGCGGAGTGCGGCGATCACGTCGGCGTCGACGAGACCGGCGTGGTTGGCGCGCTTCGAGGAGATCATCCACAGGCCGTCAGTCTTGCCGAGCCATGAGTGGCAGAGCGGACCCGGCAGGTCGGAGCGGCCGTTGTAGCAGATTTCACGGTCGCCGTGTCCGGCGGTGTGGTGGATGAGGACGCCGTAGACGGGGCCGAAGTTCTTGCCGGTGGCGGCGTCACGGCTGTGTGTCCGCCAGCCGTCGTGCTCGTGCACGGTGAGCCCTTCGGCTCTGAGGGCGGCGACGAGTTGATCGGCGGTGAGCGGGTTGGCCATGTGGTGCCTCCGGTGGGCGCGTGGTGTGACCACACGCCACACCTTCACCTTTAAATCGTAGCTTCAACTATCCATTTAGCCTACGATTCCAAGGCTTCGGGGTACTGTGGGTGTGGGTCACGGTCCTGACCCGGTGGCGGAGCCGGCCGTGCGGGTCCCGCTCCGCCACCACCAACCCGCACCCAACCCGCACCGGAGGCAGCAATGCCCGTTATCGACTACGACTGCGAATTCGCCCGCACGTCAGGGCAGATCGATCTCGTCTCCATCGGCATGGTCAACGAGCAAGACCGCAGGTACTACGCCATCAGCCGTGAGTGCGACCTCTCCGCCCTCCTCGCCAACGACTGGCTGATGCGCAACGTCGTCTCCACTCTGCCCCTCACGCTCGGCACGGGGCCCGACGGTGACCTCCTCGCCTGGGATCCCGACAAGCCGGACTTCGACAAGGTGAAGACGCGCGCGCAGATCGCCCGCGAGGTCGAGGACTTCGCGCTCGACACCGCCCACCGTGACCGGACCGGCATGCTGCCGCACGTCGAACTAAGGGCGAACTACGGGGCGTATGACCACGTTGCCCTCTGTCAGCTGTTCGGGACGATGATGGACCTTCCCGAGGGCTTTCCTATGTGGAGCCACGACATTCAGCAGGAAGCCGAGCGCCTCGGTCTCAGCGGCGCGGACCTGCCGCAGCAGGCATCGGGACAGCACAACGCTCTCGCCGATGCCCTCCACCAACAAGAGATCCGGCGCTGGCTCGCACAGCGGGCCGAGTACCAATCGTGAGCCAGCGGCAGCCGACCAGGACAGGGCTACATGACAGCGAGACGACCCCTGTCACCGTGACGGTCGCCGAGTGGGACGTGACGCCCGGCCTGCACGACTGGATCAAACAACAGATCGCGCAGGTCGAGGGCGTCCTGCGCAATCTCGACAAGGAGCACGGGCGCGGCTGGGTCGCTCGCTGGGATGCCCGCACTGACAGCTTCCGGATCGTCGACGGAAGCGGGCGTCTCGTCGCAGAGAACATGCAGCCCGTTTCTGCATCCTTCATTGCGCTTAGCTCCCCTGCTGCTGCACGACGCCGCTGCGCTGCCGATCGGAAGATCCTCGCCGCCCACCCCCACACCACCGTCGTCATCAACCCTAGCTACGGCCCGGCAACCGCAGGGTTCGGCTGCGAGACCTGCCACGACTGGGACGGCGTGACCGAAGGGCGCGGCAACTGCGACACCATCCTCGCCCTCGCTGAAGCCCACGGTCTCGACGGCGAGGCCGACATCGACACGATCACCTGCTAGGAGCCCCCGCCATGCCCGAGGATGCCCCCGCGCGTAACCGGCCGACCGGCGCTGTCATCGACATCATCGAGCGCGGGCCGACTACTGGCAGCAGCCTCGTCCTACCGAACGCCGTTCGCATCAACGGTGTTGAAGTCGCCATGCCTGAAGGGGCTCGCATTCAGGTCCACGAGATCAGCGAAGACGAGCCCGCCAAGGTCACCCTCACCCTCTTCGCCCGGCGCATCACCATCGCCGCCGAAGGCGACATCTAACCCACAGGAGGCGCGCCATGGCCCGCTACCGCAAGAAGGCCGTCGAGATCGAAGCCATGCTCTTCGATGGATCGACCGCCGAGACGCACACCGTCTATCAGTGGATCGAGAGCAACACGCTCGGATCATTCGAACCCATGGACGTCATCGAAGGACGCGCGCCGTACCCAGCCAGCGGCGTAAGCATCGACCCGCGAGACGGCCGAATGATCATCTCAACGCTGGAGGGCCTGCACTGGGTCGACCTCGGCGACTACGTTATCCGAGGCGTTCAAGGCGAGTTCTACCCCTGCAAGCCGGACATCTTCGCTGCCAGCTACGAGGTGGTGACTGGCTGATGCCGGTGCCCGCCCCACACCCCGTATCGGTGCCGCATCCGATCATATCCTCAACGGCCATCATCGCGGCGGCGACGACGTTTCCTGGCCGTGGATCGTCGGCTACATCGCCGTCGGGGCCGCCGTGTGGCTGATCGTCCGCCACTTCACGCGGGACCGCGTCGACCTCAACAAGCGGCAGCAGTGAGTAGGAGGCGTTCATGGCTGAGCAGCAGATAGGTCAGCTTCTCGACGCGTTGGGTGTCACCGTCGACCTGGATGAGGGCGACCTGCCAACGGATGCGCTCATCATCCTGAAGGCGATCAAAGCTGACGGCTCCGTCACCCTCATCAAAGGCCGTTCGGAATCCGTGGATTGGGTGACCGCCCTCGGCATGATGACCGCCGCGCAGACCATCGAGAACAGCGGCTTCATCAACGCCTTCGAGGAGGACGACGAGTGAGCAGCCAGTGGCTGGCGTCCGACGGCAGACGACACGGTGCACGCAGTCCCGCTCGACAACGCGATCGTCCACGAACACACCACCGCTGCCCGTGCGGGCCGACCGTGCTCCCTTCCCGTATGCCGCGCGGCGTCACCGGACAGGTAGTCATCCACCACAGCCTCGACGGGCGCGAACAACAGGAGGCACCTGGATGAGTGCCAACGAGTCGATCCAGCTCATCCACGGGCGGCGGATGCAGTGCAAGGACATCCCCGATGAGCTCTACCTCGGGGCCGTGCGTGACACCGCAGCGAAGAACATCTGGGGCAACACCACCAACCGCCAGATGGTGAAGGAAGTGGTCGAAGCCGTCGTTGGGCACGTGCCGGACAACCTGTTCGACGCGAAGAGCCGGCGGCTGATCCAGCGCGGCATGCTCGACGGGTGTGCATGCGGGTGTCGAGGCGACTTCTCCATCCCTACCGACGACCGGGTCGCTCCGGACCGAGAAAGTCCCGCCGTCGTCTGACGGTAGGACTCCCGAGGCGGCACCTTCCTGCACAACGACCGTACCGAGCCGCGCCGACGGGGCTCAACCCTCGCGACGGATCAGGCAGGCATGAGCGCCCGCAGCGCCCCGTAGATGCGGCGGGACAGGTAGACGTGACCAGCGTCGGTGGGGTGCACGGCGTCGGCCCCGATGTACGTCGCCGCGTTCGCGGCGGTGATCCAGGCGCCCTGGGTGGTAACCAAGGTGCCGGCGCCGTCGTACACGCTGCCGCTCAGCGGGGAGATGAACGGCAAGCCCGCCGAGGTAGCGGCCGCCTTAATCGTGTTGTCCGTGTTCGTGATCGACGTAGCTGGTGATCCCGTCGGCGAGTGGCAGCCAATCACGTAGATCTCCCCACCCACGGCGACCGCAGCCTTCAGTGCGGTGAACAGGCTCGCCGCGGCCGACGCGATGCTGCTCTGACTGCCGCCGTTGTCGTTGTAGCCGCCAGACACGATCAGCCTGTCGAAGGAGTACGGGGTGATGTCGCCCGCCACCCGGTCGCCGAACACCGCGTAGGAGCCGGGGGTGATGTATCCGGTGCCGCCGCGGGCCTGGTCCCACACGTCGTCACAGCCCAGCAGCCGGGCTACACGGTACGTCCAGGTGCCGCAGCCGGCGCCGGTGTTCTGTGCGGAGCCATCCGAAATGCTGTCGCCGAGGATGCCGAGCCGGCCGCCGCGCGACGACGGCTTCCAAGCGGTCGCCCCCGGGGCCAGGAAGAGGCCGCCGAAGGGCATGGTGGTGAAGTCGAAGCGGATCAGCCGTGGCGTACTGGAGCCAAAGTTGACCTTGAGGACGTGGGAGCTTCCGACCGTGGTGCCGCCGGACGACTGCATGAGGTCGGTCATTTTGCGGCCGTCGACCGTCAGCCGGTACATGGTGGCCGTGCTCGAAACGTACTTGAACTTGATCTCGAATTGGGAGGCGTCCGTCCAGAACGACACCGCCCAGTTCGCCTGACCGGACGCGTAGGTGTTGGGGTAGCGGGACGTCGGCAGGTAGTAGCTGGAGTCCGGCACGCCGGTGCCGTAGGTGAAAGAGCCAGCGCCCAGGTACAGGAACGGGCCCGTGTCCGGCGGCAGGAGCGCCTGCGCGCTCGCGATAGTCGACGTGGACTGCTGTGTCGTCGTCATCGTCGGCGTCAGCGTCGAAAGGGAGTCCACCGTCAGCTGGTCCGGCAGGTGCCGGCGTCGCCACGCATTCGACCAGCGCACCCCGGTCGCTGCGAGTGAGTCGGCCACCAGCTGCTGGCCGGAGGCGCCAACACCAAGCCGTGCGATCGCGTCATTCGCGCTGCCGACGAGCAGGTCGCCCTTGGCGTCCACGGTGGTCTGCGACAGCACGCCGGACACCGCGGTGGTCAGCGTGCTGATCGACGAGTTCACCGAGGTGCGCAGCGCCTCGACGTCCGCACCCAGGTCGTTGGCCTGCATGAGGTAGCGGCCGAACCCGAAGTCCACCCAGCAGCGGGTGACCGTGTCGGGCCCGTAGAACTGCACGCCACCGTTATCGTCACTGACGATCTGCGTGATGGCGTTGCCGGCCATGTCGGTAAGGTCGGTCAGCTGGTTACCGCCGGTGGCCGCATCCCACACCGTGCCGCTGGCGCCGCCTCGGATGACGAGGGCGCTGCTGACGCGCTCCATGGCTATGTCGGCGGGGCTGCCACCGAAGGAATGCCTGGCCATGTGGCCGCTCCTGTCTGCCTGGTCAGGCGATCTCGTAGGTGCCGGTAATGGTGAGGACGTCACCCGTCCTGATGTTGAACGGGTCGTTCGTGAGCATGTTGAGGCTGTTGGGTGTGGACGACGCGCTGATGCCATCGGCCAGCGGGAAACGTAGGCGCGCGATCTTCGTGGCCGATTCGGTGGGGAACGTCATGCCAACGCCGACCGCGCTGCCCTCGCCGTTGGAGGAGGTGAAGTTCCAGGTGAAGATCTGCCTGTACGCCACAGTGCTCGGTAGGGGCAGGGTTACCGCGATCGGATCGTCGTAGGCCGCGGGATTGCCGGTCGGGGTGAGCTGGATGCTGACCCAGCAGAGCTTGCCGCCGAGGAGCCGGTAGCGCCCAGAGTTCTGGCTGCCGTTCCCCCAGTTGATGACGGTCGATGATGCCGCGGTGCCCGCCGTCCATACAGGTGTGTAGGTGGACGGCTCACGGGACTGGATAGTGCCCAGCAGGTTCCAGTTGGAGCCGTCAGCCACCAGAACTTCGCTGCCCTCTAGAGCGAATAGACCGGCGGTCGGCGGTCGGCGCTGGCTGGCGATGCTGGGCACGATTGCCTTGCCGGTGAACCACCTCTGGTCAAGCACGTTAGTGGCGGTGACGACCGATGAGCCGGCCGCGACGGTGCACTGAGCAAGCGGGATCTCCCACGTACCGGCTTCGTCCTGCGTCAGCGTCGGTGCCACCGCACCACCGGTCTTGTAAACGGCGTTCACCGCGTTCGCGGATGGATCGGCCCTCAGCACGACCAGGTCGACGCGGGCTGACCCGCCCGCGTTCGCGGTGACGGGAATGTTCATGGCCGCGTCGTTGCGGTAGAAGAACCCGTTGACATAGGCGCTGCCCGGGGCAAGGCTCACGTTGCCGGTGCCGTTGCCGGTGACCTTCAGGTCCGTAGAACTGGGCGAATCGGCGTGCACGCCGTCGAGCCCCCAGCGGCGCGCCATGCGGGACCACTGCAGCTCGGTGGCGATTTGCGAGCCGTCGAACGGCGCGGAGAACTCAGTCATGGTCAGGCGGCCTTCCTTGTCTTGAGCCGCGCCACGTCCTTCTTGACCTGGGCGATGTAGGAGTAGATGCGGGCAACGGTGTTCGCGGTGGAGTCGCCGCCACCGATCGCCGCGGTCGTCTTCATGCCGTCGGCGGCGGTGCAGGCGAGGGTGACCTCGCGGACGACGTCCGTGTACCAAGTGCCGCCGCGCAGTTGTGCGGCTACGGTGTCTCCGACCTGGTAGTCGCGGCCGTAGCGGAGCAGGGGGATGTCGATCGGGGAGATGGCTAGGGAGCCTTGCCCGGCCCCGTTGGCGAGTGCTTCGGCCCCGGCCTGGTCCATCTGGGCGGTCAGGTCCACGGACGCGGTGTCGACGCTCGTGAGGTCGACGAACTGCTCGATGACGAGGCCCGGGAAGAGCGGGTCGGTGCGGTCGTAGGTCTTGCAGACGCGCGGGCTGGACTGGCCGCCCGCGACGACTAGCGCGCGCGTGCAGGTGGGCGGAGTGGTGGTGTAGTTCGCGTCGAGCAGGTTGCCGAGCCCGAAGCTGAAGCGCGCCGTCCCGGACCGGTCTACAGGTACGTACACCTGGAACTGGAGGGCAGATCCGACCTGCACGACGCGAAAGCCGAGGCCAGCCGAGTTGGCTATGTCGACGAGCACAGTGAGCAAGTTGTCGAACTGGTTGACTTGGCGGGTGATGGCCCCGCCGTGCGCCCCGTCCGCAGCAAGAGTGAGCGACGTGTTCTTTCGAGATGCAAGCGCGCCTGGCCCTGCGTTGACGTTGACGAGGGAGCGCATCGCGGTCTCCGCCACGACAGCGGAGATCTTGTAGACCGAGTCGGTCTGCGAGCCGATCACGGCGGCAGGGGTGGGCCAGCAGGCGTACTGGGTGAGCAGCCCTGTGTCATCCACGCCGCCGACCGTCAGCTTCCCGGTACCCGCGTCAGAGGCTGAGCGGGACCAGTCGACCGTGCGGATGGGCCCGGACATGACCGTGTCGCCTGTTGCCGTGCGGATGATAAGGCCGTTGCCCTCTACCAACAGTGAGGCTTTGGCGCTGTCTGCCGGGATCTCCATCGTGTACGCGCCGACCGCGTTGTACCGCGGGATGACGTTGAGGCTGGTGTAGTCGTCGACTTGGCCGATGCGTGCGAGGGAGGCGTCGCGAACGTACACGCGGAGCGCGGTGGAGTCCATGTATGCCCCCTCTCAGGCGGCCAGATAGCGGAGCTGGTAGCTCATGCGGACACGGGTGGCGGTGGTGGAGCCGGCGACGCTGAGGTTGAGGTCGTTGATGCCGGTCTCCAGCGCCCAGAGGTCAGAGGCGTCACTGAGGTTGGGCCACAGGTTCGTTGTGCCGTTGAGGAGCGCGGTCTGCTGTCGCTGCCGGGTGTCGATAACGATCGTGTCGCTCGATGTGATCGTGCGGGTGAGCACGAGGGTCTGCCCGGTGGTGTTGTTGGTGAGCGTCACCGAGGTGGCGGGGCCCTCGACGGTCCAGACAGGAAAGGCGTCATCGTCGCCGTCGTTGTTGACGGTGACCGCGCCGAGCACCTGGGAGTCGCCGACGGTCAGCGGCAGCAGCGGCAGGAACGTTCCGGTGTTGCCGGTCTTCCACTCTTCCTCGACCTCGGAGCCGAGCCAGTAGGGGGAGGGCGCGTTGAAGGTGATCGAGTTGATGCACCAGCGGCGGCCCGTCGCATCGAGCGACTCGTCGCCTTCCATGCCGGAGGCGTACAGCACCCCGATGGTGCGGGCCTCACCGGTGATCTGGGTGACCGTCAACGTGCCGAGCCCGCGCTTCGGGTTGAGGGAGCGGATGAACCCGCGGCGGCGGGCAAGGTAAGCCTCCCGGGAGTCGTCCGAGAAGAACGCTATCGGCAGGCTGATGTCCTTGCCCTGGGCTCGGACCTGCCGGACTGCGTAGCCGTCAATGCCAGGGCTCTCGTCCTGCGCTACCGCATAGCCGGGCATGTCCAAGCCTTTGGCGCCGGGCTGAAGGACCCAGCCGTTTTCCCAGTCGGTAAGCAGCGTCACGGTTCCGGACGCATCCGTGAAGGAAACCTGCGGAGTTTCGTGGGCTGGCGGCCGCGGTACTTCGGGTGCGGGTGTGGGCTGCTCGGGTGGCTCCGGTGTGGGGAGCGGCGCGACGAGGATGGGCACGGCGTCAGCCTCCGATCAGCACGGGTCGGTGCAGCTGGTCGTCGAGGGCGAGCGCCGCGAGGATGCTCTGGCGGGAGGCGACTTCGCGGGTGGTGGCGTTGTAGTGCAGGTGCCGGTCCCCCACCGTGTTGGTCGTGCTGCTCACCATGCGGGTGGTCGTGGCCGCGGTGGTGGAGCGCACCGCGGCAGCCATCTGTGATGCTGCTGCGGCGGCCTGCGGGGTCGCCGCGCCCATGCCCTGGGCGAAGCCAGCGACGGTGAACTCGCCGAGTTCAGCCATCACCCGCGACGGAGACTTGATCTTCAGGGCCTTCTTGATGGAAGCCTGGATGGCCTTCGCGAGCTTCGACATCGAGTCCTCGATGCTCTTCTGCTGCGCCTCCAGGCCCTTCAGGAAGCCCTTGCCCGCCTGGCTGCCTGCGTCGTACAGGGAGTCCGCCGTGCTCTGCCCGTAGCTCTTCGCTGCGTTCTCGATCTGCGTCTGCGTCGCGTTGAGGGACTTGAGCTGCGCCGGTGTGGCGTTGACGAGGGCCTGGGCGTAGGCGGCGCCGGACTCCGGGCCCATCTGGATGACCTGCTGCAGCAGGGTCTTGTTGAGGCCCAGCTTGGCGAGCTTCGCGATGTTGGAGCTGAAGACCTTCAGCTGGCCGAGGCGTGTCTGCAGCCCGGCCAGGATGCCGCCAGCGTCGAAGGTGTTGCCCCCGTTGGGGAGGGCGTTGATCGCGGCGTAGGACTGGCCGGCAGCCGTCTGGTCTGTGGCGAACTGCTTGGCGGTCGCGATGGTCGCGGCGATCTTCGCTTGCTGGGTGGAGAGAGCCTGCAGCTTCGTCGACGTCGCCCCCAGAGACTTCAGCAGCCGATCGTCGATGGTTGAACGGACACCCTTGAAAGCATTCCGGATCGCGGTGGTGACCTTGGCGATGGCGTCCTTGATCTGGGCGGTCGTGCCCTCTAGCCCATCCAGGAAGGCTTTGCCGATGACCGAGGCGATGCTGCCCTTGCCGGTCGCCGAGATGAGGCCACCGGAGGCGTAGCCGGGGATACGTGTGCCCATCTGGCGGGCCATCTTCAGCGAGTCGGGATGCGAGTAGATTCGCACGCCGCCGGCGAAGACCTTCATCAGTTCGGGGCCCTCTTCGCCCACCCAGGCGAGTTCCCCGGGCCGGGCGTTGCCTCCGCGAGCGTAGCCGCCAGGCCGGTTGTAGGCGCCCGCGAGGGAGCCGTACCTGCTGATGGCGTACCGCATGCTCGCGTAGATGTTGGCGAGCGGGTCCCAGATGCCGCGTCCGCGGAGGGCTCCGGCGTAGGCGTTGAAGGTGGGGTCGATGACCTGCATCAGGCCCTTGGAAGGGGTGCCGTTCTTGGCGTTGATATCCCAGTTGTTGATCGCGCGCGGGTTGCCGCCCGACTCCTGGTTCATCCGCCGGAGTACGACGTTGAGGAGGCTGGCAGGCTGCTTGAGTGCCTTGAGCGCGTCGAGGACCACGTTCGTCCACTGCGCCACGCCATGCCCCGGCTTGTAGTTGGCGAGGAGAGCGCTGGCTTCCCCCTCCTTGCCGTGGATCCAGGAGACCGCCTTGCTGGCCAGTCGGCGCGGGACGGCCTGCACGAGACCGGTCCAGTTGGGGCTGCTGTCCGTCGCACTGTCCAGCGGCCCGAGCAGCTTCGTGAATGCGGTTTTAGCAAGGTCGGCGAGTCCGCCGCGGGCCCAGTCGACGCCCTTGTTGAGGATGTTTCCGACAGCCCGGGAGAGGGGGTTGTCGGTGAGGGTGTCCCAGATGTCACCGATGATGCCGCCAGTGGCGTAGCCGCGGAATTGGCGCAACGAACGGCCGGCCATGGCAGCGGCGTTGACGGCGTGGAGGCGGGCTCGCTCGTAGGGGTCGCGCATCGCTTCCGCTACGTAGACGCCCTCGCCGCGCCTCATGGGCACGAGTTGGTCGTCGCCCTGCCACCAACGGGAGAACCCTGGCAGGATGCCGCCGCTGGCGCGGCCGTCGTTGATGCCGCCGCGGGCGAATCCCTTTGGCAGTGTCATCGGGCTCATCTCGCCTATGCCGGGGAGCTTGGCGGCGGTTGCGTTCCAGACTCGGACGATGCCCTTATTGAAGACGGTGTTTACCAGGAACTTCACGGGCGCTTTGGCAAGGCTCTGCAGCTTGGACCAGGCGCTGCCGATTCCGTTGACGGCGCTGCGGAAGAAGCTCACGACGTTGTCGCGGAAGTCGCTGATCTTTCCTTCGACGGTTTTACGCATGGAGGAGACGCGAGAGGACAGCCCGGACCATAGGCCGTTCCAGCGGTCGGCCACCCAGGTGCGGACCCGGCCGAACCAGTCGCGGACGCCGTGCGCGAAGCCGCCGATCTTGGTGCCGATGGCGTCGGCCGCATCCTCGACCCGTCCGATGGTGTTCGCCCAAGTGGCGTTCCAAATGCCGCGGAGCCAGGCCTTGGCCCGGTTAAACCAGTCCCGGATCGCTTTGAGCATGTCGGGTATGACGGAGTGCCCGACAAGGTGATCTGACAGCCATTCGAATCCGGCTGCGATCTTTTCCGTGACCCACTTCACCGCGTCGATGAAGGGCTGCATCTTCCGCTTGACGTCTTTTATGAAGTTGATGAACTTCGTCAGAGCGGGGATGACGACCCGCTCGATGACCTCGGTTCCGAGCTTGGTCAACTTCTCCGTCAGGCGGAGGATCGGCGGGACGAGAGGCAGGATCGCCGGCAGCAACTCGATCAGGAACTGGTCGGACAGTGTCATGATCTGAGGGATCAGCGGGGCCAGATCGGTGAGGATCTTCCCGAACGACTTCCCCAACTGGACCATCGCCGAGATCAAATCTGGCATGATCGGCTTGAAGGCTTTGAGCAGCTCCAGGAACTCGGCTGCCCCCTGCTTAACCAGTTCCTGCAGGACAGCGCCGAGGCCGCTGAGGATTGGCGTGAGCGCCTTGCCGAGTCCGTCGGCCAGCTGCTTGAAGATCGGTGCGAGCTGAAGGAACAGCCTGCCGATCTCCTTGATCACTGGAGTCATCGGCTTCAGTGCGGCCACCAATAGATCGCTGATCAAATCGAGCAGCGGCGTGATCACGGGCACGAGATCGCCGATCGTGCTGGCCAACTGCACGAAGACGGGCTCCAGTGCTTTGATTACCGGCTGGAGGGCCTTGCCGAGGGCGCTGATCAGCCGCTCGACGGGCGGTCCGAGCTTCTCAAAGACTCGCCCGATGATCTTTAGCGCCTGGCCGAGGATTGGCGCCGCAGTCTTCGCGAACTGCCCCATCACTCCGAACAAGGCTTTCAGTCCACCTTGCACTTCCTTCGAGTTGACGATCTTCGCCATCTCGCCGGTGACGGTCTTGAGTACACCGATGATCCCGCCGCCGGACGTCGCGCCGGCCTGCATGATCCCGTTGATGATTTTGAAGACGTTGCCGCCCACCTGCATCAACTGGCCGAACAGGTGGATCGCGTTGTTGATCGTCTTTTCCATCGTGCCGGACGAGAACGCCGCAGTGAGCTTTCCGGCGATGCGGTCCACCACGCCCGCCGCCTTTTGGCTCAACCCCTGCAAGGCCGGCTGGGCGGCGATCGACACCTGACCGAATGCCGTGACCAACTGGCCGGGTACGCGCTGTAGGGGTGAGAGCGACTTCGCTGCTCCGTCGAGGATCTTCCTCAGCTGCCCCGTCCTGGCCAGGTTGTCCACCGCGGTCAAGGCATTACGGGCGGTCCGGTTGAGTACACCGGCCACGCCCTCGAGACCCCGCCGCAGGATCGGGATGACCCGACCGCCCACGTCGGTCAGGCGGGATCCGATCCCGGCAAAGAGAGCGTCCTGAACGCCCAGCCGCATCCCGTCCCAGGCCGGCTTCAGCGCCTGCACCGACGCCACGAAAGAGCGTGCGTTGGGGCTGAGCTTGGCGAGCGCATCGTTCAGCTTGTTCGTGCCGGCCGCCGCCGAGGTCTGCGCGTCGGCCACCCGCTGCTGGGCATCCGCGACGGCCTGCTGCGCCTGCGCGATCGACCGCGCCCCGTCCCGGGCCGTCTTCGTCTGTGCCGCGCGGGCGTCAGCGACAGCCTGCTCGCGATCCTTGACGTCCCGCTGCGCCTTCGCCTCAGCCTGCTTGGCCTGCACGACGGCCTTGGAGCCCTCGACGCCCGCCTTGTTGGCGGCGGCGACCTCGTTCTTCAGGTCTATCTGCTTCTGCGTCTGGTCCTTGAGGTTTTGGACGGCCTCGTCGTAGGTGAGCTGCGCCTGCTGCCGCTGCAACTCGGAGGCCCGGGGGTCGGACAGGGTCTTGTAGAGGTCTTCTTGTGCCTGCTTGACCGCCAGCGACGCCGACCGCTGGTCCAGGGCGCCGTGTGCGAGCTGCTGGTTGAGGTCCCGCAGGTTCTGAATGGCCTCCTCGCGGGCCGCGTTGAGATCCTGCTGCGCCTGCCTGGCGTTGGTCTGCGCGTCGGCGAGGTCGCGCTCGGCGCTGAGCACAGACCGGGCAGCGGCCTGGTTCGCGGCGGCGGCGTTCTCCCGCGCCACGCCGACCTGCTCTACCGCCGCCTTCACAGCCCGCTCCGCCGACGCGATAGAGCTGGCGGACTTGACGGCCTTCGCAGAGTCTTGCGGCGCGAACGCGGCCTTGAATGCGTCCCCCAGCCCGGACGTGCCCAACTTGATGGCGGCGAACGCCGAGCCGAGAGCCACCACCACAGGTACCGCGATAGCCGCCGCCGGAGCGATGGCCGCCACCGCGTTGGCCAGGGAGCCCGCCAGGGGAATCGCCGATGCGAGCAGCATTCCCTTCGACGCGAGCATGCCCATCGCGTCACCGGCCAGCGACAAGGCACCCGACAGTTGCCTCGCTGGCCCCGAGTTGACGTTGGCATCGATGTGCGCGGTGCGGTTGCGTGCCGCGCGGTCCAGGGCGGCTGCGGCGACGCGGGTGTCGGCGGTGGCGGTGATCCGCACGGTGCGGCGCCGGGTGAGGTTGGCGAGGTCGTTGGCTGCGACGCGCGTGTCGACGTCGGCGCCGACCCGGACCACCCGGCGCCTGATCAGGTTCTGAATTTCGTTCGCGGCGACCCTGGTGTCGACGTTGGCGCGGATCTCCACCGTGCGGTCACGGATCAGCTTTTCGAGCTTCCGCTCCACCGCCTCATACGACGGCTGGTGAATCTTCGGTTTGATGTCGATCGACAGGGACTGGTCGATGCCGGTGAGGTCGGAGCGCAGCTGGGAGCTGAACCCGGTCATGTCCGGCAGGATGCTGACCCGGGTGCTGCCGACGATGGTGGGTCCCGCCACGCTCTCCCCTCCCTCCTATCGGGCGACCTGGTCGAGGTCGCGGATCTGCTGCTCCAGCCGCGCTATCTCCGCGGCGTCCTGCTCCGCACGGGCGGGCGCGTAGCGCTCGATGTACGCCAAGGCCCGCTCGTCGGCTGCGGCGCGCAGCTCAGCTGCTTCGACGTCCGCTTCGAGGCGCGGTGGATGGATGGCCTGCATGTCGGGTGGGCTGCCCTTGAGGTGGGCGGCCCACAGGACCCGGATCGTCATCAAGGTCGCGTTGTAGATGGAGGCCAGGGCGTAGGTGTCCTGGCTCCACCGTCGGCCGTCGATGTCGCCGGCCATGGCCGCCTTGGTGGCGGAGTCCTCGGGCAGGGCATCGACGAGATCCCGCAGCTCGGCCCAGCTCATCGACCCCTCCCCCCATGACACGGCCCAGAACTCCTCTAGGCGACGGCCGGGGTAGTAGCGCTGAATGTCGGCTCGGAGGCTCCCGGAGTGCTCACGGAGGAGATCGAGGAGCCGGAGCCTTCCCCCTGGTTGGTGCCTGCCACTTCACCCATTTCCTCGATGAGTTCGGTGAGTTCGCCGACCGTCAGGTGTGCCTCCTTCACCAGGCGGTCGAAAGCCTCGGGGGGCGTCGCGATCTCGCGGAGGACGGCGATGTTTGCGTTGCCGCCCTTCTCTTCGACCGCTTCGATGACCTCCACCGGCCAGTAGTCCGGCGTGGGGAAGCTGACGGTTTCCTCGACGCCGTCGGCGCGTTCGAAGACCAAGTCGACGAACTGCGTCTTAGCGGCTTCGGCGCGTTGGGCGCGCATCTGCTGGAGGCGGAGGACCTTGCGGTTGGGCTTGGACACGGTGGTTCCTCTCGGGCGGGGACTAGGCGGGGGCTATCTGGTGGTGGCCTGCCGTGCCGCCCCCGCCCGGAGATGAGCGCAGCAGGCCACCGGCATGGGTTAGGCCGGGAGTTCGACGTCCGTGATGAAGTGCTGGACGGACTGCCCACCGCCGGGCGCCGTCAGCGCGGTGAAGGTGAGCTCGTAGTTGGAGCTGTCGTCGGCGTTGTGCTTGATGGCGCCGCGGTCGGACACCTCTGCGCGGGCGACCATGATTCGGTGGACTTTGCCGGACATGAGAACGTCCAGGCCGAGGGCGATCTCCACCTTGTCCTGGGTGGAGCCGGAGCCGAAGCTGACGAACTGCTTCTTGCCGGTAGCCGCCGGAGTGCTGGTCATGTTGGCAACGGCGACCTGGTAGTAGAGCGACAGCATCTGGGCTGTCGTCTCGCGGAACGTGATCTTGAAGGTCTGGGTGCGCTTCTTCGTCAGGCTGACGACCGGCGCGTCCTCGCCCCACGCGTCCAGCTCCGTCTTGTCCTCAGCGAGCGCCTCCTCCAGGCCCTCGGTGGTCACATAGCCGAGGTCCGTGAAATCCGTTCCCCAGGCCAGCTCAGGCCCGAGCGGGAAGGCAGACCCGACCTCAGCTATGTATGCCTTGCCGGCTGTACCGACGATGATGTTGTTCGCGTCGCCCACGGCGGGCCTCCTAGCTCGATATCCGGGGTGGGCGGACGCTCATCCCCAGGGTCATGCCGACGCGCGCGACGCCGGTATTGGGCTCTTCCGGCCGGTCCTGTGGCCCTGTCTCCTGGCTGACGCCGGTCACCTCGCCGGCGTCCGTCACCTGGCCGGGCAGCAGCTCCCAGATCGCGCAAACCTGCTGAGCCAGACGCATCGCGGCATCCTCCGTGGGCGCATAGCAGTCCACGCTGAATCGCGGCCGATCGCGAGATGCCGGGTCGCCCCAGCCCCTCATGTCTGCCGTGCCTCCGATGCGCAGCACCCGGACAACCCGCGCGCCGGTCAACGCAGAACCGGCAGGGGTCTTCGACGACACCAGGACGTCACTCGGCAGGCCCAGCGCGAGCAGCGTGATCGCGATGGCCTTGCTGTCGGGGAGCATCAACGGAGTCGCCGTCATGGCTACTTGCCGCCACTCTTCTCGACCGACGGCGCGGACTTGGTGTCGACACGGGTGCCAGTGCGATCCTCCGTCGCGTCGGCCTTGCCCTTGCCAGTAGCAACCGGCTCGGCGAAGCCCTTCCAGCGGGGCACCTCGTCGACAGGGACTTCGATGGTGTCGCCGGGCTTCTTACCTTCACGCCAGAACGTCAACTTCATCTCGACGGTGTCGGTGTCGCTGGCCATCAGTGGTCGCCTCCTGCGGCGTCGAGGGCGTTTCCGAGGGTGTGCCGTGCCGGATGGATGAGGCGGCCCGTGCGGTCGGTCTGGCGGGTGCCGTACTCGATGTAGATGGCGTACTGAACGCCGGTGTCTACGTGGACAGACCCGTCAGTGTCGTGGTCGGGGTTGACGTGGATGCTGGCCCGGTAGGCGCCGGTGTCCACGGGTGCGGTCTGGCGGGCCAGCTCGGCGACACGTCCCATGCGGTCCTTCAGGTCCGCCTGCACCTCATGGCCGGTAGCCAGCGACTGGATCGCCTCTTCGTCGATCTGGATGTCGGTGAGTGCCATCAGCCGGCCACCTCCAGCAGCGACACGGCCTGCCCCGACAGCGGCCCAGCCGCCTCCGCCGTGCTCGGCACGCCGTCGACCTCCCAAGTGCGGCCGTCCCACCGGGCCCGATGCCACTCGGTGACGCGGGGCGCGCGGCGCGGCAGCCACACCGTGGCCCGGGTCGTGGTCTGGTCGCCCGCCTGCGTGCTCTCGGAAGAGGAGGCGTAGTCGACGGTGCAACCCGAAACTGGGGTCTCGGTTGCGTTCCCCCAGTCGCGGGACTGCACGTTGTAGGCGCCCGCCACGAGAGGGGCGTCCAGGAAGACAACCGTCTGCCGTCCGATGGGTCCTGGCATCAGCCCACCACCAGCGGATAGATCGTCAGCAGCCCCGAAGAGCGGAGCACCGACGCTGCCTGTGAGCCGATGCGCGGAGCGACCCCGGCCGATGAGCCGACGGTGCGTCGGGTGAACGACCTGCCGCCCACGCTCATTGACTGCACGTCGCTGTTGGCGCCGGTCTCGTCGTCACGTTCCATCAGCCAGTGCACCTGGCGGACACACGCCCGGCGCAGCGCCTCGGCCACCGCCGGGTCATCGGTGTCGTACACGGCGCCGATCAGCACCTCGTCCAACGCGTCGGACGCCTCCTCGAGGAGACGCACGGCGTTGTCCGGCACCGGGTCGGGTGCCAGCCAGGTGGTGAGGTCCTCGATCGTCGCGTAGGGCACGGCTACTCCCCCGCGGCCTCATAGTCGGCGACCCATGCCTGAAGGTCGGCCTTGGTCATGTCGTCGGCGAGCTGCTGGTCGAGGCCCTGCGAGACGGCGTAGGCGCGCCAGGTGTCGACCTTGTCGGCGGCCTTCGGCTTCTCCCGGCCGGGCTCCTCCGTGGTCCCACCGGGGGTGGCCTCCGGATTGCCAGTCTGGGATTCGCCATCCGAAGACGACCCAAGAGGCTCCTCCTCAGGCTCGTCTTCGACGGGCTTGAGGGCGTCGTCGCGAGACATCGCCTCGTCGGCTTCGTCACGGGCCTCCAGCCACTCGCGAAGCTGGTTGGCGGTCATCGTCGACGCGTGGTCGGCGAGCAGCCCGCGGCGTACCGCATAGGTAGCCAACTCACGCGGGTCGTCCCCGGACGGTCGATCGCCGGCATCCGGGACGTGCACACCGACACGGTCGACAGTGCGCGCCTCCGAGCCGTGAACAACAACCAGGCTCTTGTCGCCGTCCTGCACGTCGGGCGCCTCGCCGGAGACCGGCACGAGCTGACCGCGGGCCACCTGGCGGGCCATCTGCGGCGACAGGGGCTCATCCAGGTGCAGGCGGAGCCCACTCAGGCCCTGGTATTCGCGGCCCGCCATTAGTACGCCTTCGGGAGCTTGAAGACGGTGATCGTCCCGGTGAACCCGGACTCGAAGTCGATGTAGAGCTGGGATCCCCGCTGCTGGAAGTGGGCCGAGGTGAACGGCCCCACGAACTCCTTGCCGGTGTTCGCAGCGACGGAGACGACGAGGTCGCCCTGTCCGGCCATCCACGACTGGGGGCCCGTGCCGGTCTTGACGGTGACGTTCTTCGCGCCGGCCGCGGTGTTCGCCACGCGCAGCACGGTGCGTTCGGGGTCGACGCCGTTGATGACAACGCCGTTGGTGACGAGCGTCGAGTCGATCGTGGTGCCGGCCACATCGCTCGTGTGGCCGTTGGGGGTGAGTGCGGTGTAGCTGACTGCGGTGCGCGCCATGGGTGTGACCTCCTGTGAGTCAGCGCGGACGAGAATCAGGGAGGATCACGCCGGGTCGATGAAGGCGACCGCGATGCCGGTCGGCCGAAGGAGCTTCGCGCCGTAGACGTGCAGGCCGCGGATCGCGTCGGCGATGGTGGACTGCAGGCGCAGCGCCTCGGTCTCGAGGATCTGCTCGGCGTAGGTGATGGCGCCCGGGTAGCCGGCCTGGATCACCTGCGTGTCGCTGCTCGGGTTCGGGGTGTTGTTGGACTCGAGGATGTCGAATCCTGCGGCGCGTCCGACCATGCCGTTGCGCAGGCCTTGGTCAGTGCCGCTCTCGTTGACGCGGACGAAGCGTCCGTCCTTGAGGAGCTGGCCGGTGAACTCGGGGCTCGCGACGACGTAGCGGCCTTCGGAGGGGACGTTGGCGCGGTTGAGCTTGGTCCGCAGCGGGACGAGGACGCTGTCGTAGGCGGCGGTCGCCGCGGTGTGGATGTCGATCGGGGCGCCGGTGGAGCCGACGGTGTTGGCGGAGGCGACGCCGGTGTAGAGGCTGGCGACGTAGGCGTCCGCCTTGTCCCGGAGGCCGTAGGCCGCATTCTGCGCCATGTCCGCCATGGGGTTCATGAGGGCCTGCGCTTTGTCCACATCGTCGATCTTGAAGGCGAAAGCCTTCGCCTGGTCGATGACCAAGTCCGCGCCGGCAGTCTCGATGTCCTCGTAGTTGAGGGTGTCGCCCGCGTCGTAGTCGAAGATCGTCGGGTCGCCGATCGTGGTGATGTGCACCGACTGGCCGTGCGAGGTGATCTCGCCCTCATAGTTGCGGTTGACCAGCTGCGGCTGCGCGTAGACGAGCGAGTTGCGGAGGCCGACGAGGAGCTGTGCGCTCCAGATCTCCGGCTTGAAGTTGTTGATGGACAAGGCGGGCTCCTAGGGCCTCTCAGCTGCCCAGATAGGACCTGAACCGTCCCTCTGCTACAGCCTGATTGATCTCTTCGGGGGTCATCCGCTTCGCGTCCTCTGCGCCCAGCTGCCGCTTCCCTCCAGGCGCCCCGGACATCGGCGCACCGCCCGCGGGCGTGGCCTCGGGCTTCTTCTCCGGGGCCTTCGCTGCGAGCTTGGGGTTGGCCTCCACCGCCGCTGTCACGGCCTTTTCGACCTCGCCGGCGAATCCGTCAGCCTCTGGGTCGAGCTTGGCGATGGCGCTTGCGAAGCTCCGGGAGTCGAGGAGCGCGTCAGGGTCGCCGCCGTGCTGCCCGGCCGTCTTGTAGACGGCGAGTTCCACCTGCGTCTGGCGGGCCTGGTCGCGGGACGCCTTGGTCTCTCCGCGGGCCTCTTCCAGTTGCTGGGCGAGCTGTTCGGGTGTGGGCGGCTTCTCTTCGTCGGTCTCGAGGCCGAACGCCTTGGCGACCCTCTTCATCAGGTCGGCCTGGTCGTCCTTGGCTTTCTTCTCTGCGGCTTCGCGCTTGGCCTTCTCGGCTGAGACGTCGCCACGGAGGTTTTCGACGAGCTTCTCGAAGCGGGCCGGGTCGAACTCTCCCTCGAACTTCGGCGCCTTGGCCTTCTGTTCGGTGGGCTGCTCGGTTGCCGGCTCGGCGGGGGTTGCGGGTGCGGTCGGCTCTGGCGGAGTCGGCGCGGCAGGTGTCTTCTCCGGGGTGGTGGGCTCCGGCTGGGTGCCGGGCTCAGCCGGGGTCGGCTCCTGGGGTGCTGCGGGGGCGGGGGTCGTCACGGATGGCCTCCTTGGGCTGCCGACGGTCTGGCGACACCTAGATCGCCTCTCGTTGGCTCCGATCGTAACCCTGAACCTAATGCAATGCTGCACAATCAAAGGCCAAAAGGCAAGATATCCTTTACTTCAAAGGTTAGGGGGTGGGTGATGGGCACCGACAGCCACACATGGGCCACCCACGCCCACAAGCAGACCGCCGACCTCCAAGCCCTCGAACAGCAGGCCACCCACACAGCCACCGCGCCGCTCGCCGCAGCCATCGCCGCAGCCCAACGAGCCGCCACCACCCAGTGGCTGACCATCACCAGTGCGGTGCGCACCACCCCCGGAGCTGACGCGATTCGGCGACTCCTGCAGCGCATCCGCGAACTCCTCGCCGGCGCGTTCCGCGGCCAGGGCGCCCACGCCCAACAGGCCATCCAGGAAGCGGCGTTGGCTGCCGTGCAGTTCGGCGCAGCACAGGCCGCCCGCATCGGCACACTGATCGGCGGCAGCCCGCCACCCACTAGCCCCGTCCTCGAACCCGGCCCGCAGGCGCAGGCCGTGACCGAAGGCGTGACCAAGGCGATCGACAACGAACACCACGCAGCCCTCGCCCTACTCACCACGGCGGCCATCACCGCAGGGGGTCTCGCTGGCGTCACCGCGGTCTTCCGTCGGGCGCGCCGCGCGGTCGCCCGCGTCGCTAACGCCGCCGCAGTCGCCGTCACCAGCGCGGCCGCGGCCGGAGCTGCAGCCGTCGCCCGAGCCTTCGGCCCCCACATGCTCCTTCTGTGGGTCGCGGAAGTCGACGCCTGTCCGGCATGCCGCGCCTACGCAGGCCGCACCACCCGCCCCGGCAAGCCGTTCCCCGGCGGGCTCACCCTCGACCCGCGCACCGTCTTCCCGAGCCCCATTGTTGGGCCACCCCGCCACCCGCACTGCCGATGCGTCGTCATCCCCTGGCGCTCCGACTGGCAGACCGGCGGCACCCCCCTTCCTCTCCTGCTGCGCCAGCGCGCACAGACCGCCCGGAGGATCTGATGGCAGCATCCGGAGTCGTCACCGACACCAAGCGCAAGCGCGTCTGCCAGCTCATACGGGACGGCAAAGGCCGTAACGAGATTGCACGCGAGGTGGGCCTTGCCCTCGCCACCATCACAGGAATCGCCCGGGACGCCGGCCTGTCCTTCGACCGGTCCGCCACCGCCGCAGCCACCGCCGCCCGGCAAGCCGACCTCGCGGCCATGCGCTACAAGACGGCGATCGAACTGCACGAGATGGGCGACAAGCTTCTCGCCCAGGTGTTCCAGCCGCACACAGTGTGGGCGTTCGGTGGCAAAGACAACACCTACGCCGAAGAGCACCACCCCGAACCGCCGCCCGCGGAGAAGAAGTCTCTGGTGCAGGCCGCGGCGACCGCCTTCGACCGGAGCTTGAAGATGGCGCCGCCCGAGGACGCGACTGGCGTCGATGAGGCGCGCAGCATGCTGGGCGACCTCGGCAAGGCCATTACCGAACTGTCGCAGGCCGCCGACGACGAGCCCGTCGAAGGCGACGAGGCGTAGCCGTGCTGGACACCCTGCCCCTCTCCCCCAAGCAGGTGAGGTCTGTCGCCGAGTCGACGACCCGGGTCTCGTGCTGGGAGGGGGCGATCCGGTCGGGCAAGACGATCGCCTCGCTGCTCAAGTGGCTGATCTACGTGTCGCAGGCGCCGCCGCGAGGCGAGTTGGTCATTGTCGGGAAGACGGCGCAAACCATCCACCGCAACCTGTTCCTGCCCATGCAGGACCCGACGCTGTTCGGGGAGATTTCCAGGCACGTGCACTACACGGCCGGTGCGCCGACGGCGACGATCCTCGGCCGGATCGTCCACGTGATCGGCGCGAACGACGCCAAGTCGGAGCCGAAAATTCGCGGCATGACGTTGTGCGGCGCCTACGTCGACGAAGTAACCCTCGTCCCCCAGGTGTTCTTCGAGCAGCTGCTGGGCCGCATGTCGGTGAAGGGCGCCCAGCTGTTCTGCACAACCAACCCCGACAACCCCGGGCACTGGTTCATGCGGGACTGGCTCTCCCAGGAAGGCAAGAAGCCCCTGCGCCGCTTCTCCTTCACGATCGACGACAACCCCTTCCTCGATGCCGACTATGTGCGCGACATCAAGGCCATGCACCAGGGCCTGTTCTACCGGCGGTTCATCCTCGGCGAATGGGTTGCAGCGGAGGGTGCGATCTACGACGCGTGGGACCGGGAAGCGCACATCGTCACCGACATCCCCCGCGACCGCATCCACCGATGGATCTCCCTCGGCGTCGACTACGGCACGAAAAACCCGTTCCACGCCGTGCTGCTCGGCCTCGGCACGGACCGGCGCCTCTATGCGGCGGCCGAGTGGCGCTACGACTCCCGGCAGACACGACACCAACTCACCGACTCCGAGTACTCGGAACGGCTGCGGGACTGGCTCTCGGATGTGCCCGGGTACGGGCCGGTGCGCCCGCAGTTCGTCACCGTCGACCCGTCAGCCGCCTCGTTCGTCACGCAACTGAAGCGGGACAAGCTCGTCCCGACGAAGGCGAAGAACGAGGTGATGGACGGGATCCGCACGGTGTCCAGCCTGCTGGCCCGCCGCAGGCTCCTCGTGCACGCCTCCTGCAAAGACTTGATCACGGAGATCGGCGGCTACTCGTGGGATGACCAGGCTGCGCTCCGCGGCGACGAGAAGCCGATCAAGGTCGCTGACCATGGCGTCGACGCCCTCCGCTACGCGATCTACACGACCCGCGCCACGTGGCATCGGCACCTCGCCCTCGCCGCCTAGCCCCGAAAGGAATCGTCATGCCGCTGC
Source organism: Streptomyces sp. NPDC059649 (assembly GCF_042734445.1). Taxonomy (NCBI): domain Bacteria; kingdom Bacillati; phylum Actinomycetota; class Actinomycetes; order Kitasatosporales; family Streptomycetaceae; genus Streptomyces; species Streptomyces sp. NPDC059649. The sequence goes on along the minus strand of NZ_JBHWDV010000014.1, from coordinate 109,158 downwards.
CCCCATCCGGGAAGACCACGTGGCCGCCGCCGCAGCTCGCCGCCCCGTTCGCCGACATGGACACCTGGCACGCCTGGTACAGCGGCGACGTCGACCGCCTGGCGCAGGTGTACGGCGGCGCCGGATCACTGGCCGGCAACTCCACAGCCCGTTCCTTCTTCGACCTCAACAAGCCCAGCCAGTATCGGGGTGGCCTCCTCGGTGGCCTGGCCCGCATGTTCTGGGGGCAGCCAATAACCCCCGGCCAGCCCGCCTCCAAGCTGCATATCCCCATGGCCGGCGACATCGCCGAACTGTCCGCGAACCTGCTGTGGGCCGACATTCCCGCAGTCACCGTCGACACCGATTCCGCACAGACGACCAGCGACATGGTCGCCACCACCGACCAACTGCACCGCTATTTGGACGACAGAGGTCACGCCAAACTGCGGGAGGCCGCTGAGATCGGCGCCGCGTTGGGCGGTGTGTACCTGCGGGCGGTATGGGACCGGCAGGTGCGGCCGCGCCCGTGGCTCGACGTCATCTACCCGGACGCGGCGGTGCCCGAGTGGCGGTGGGGCGAACTGTCGGCGGTGACTCTGTGGCGGGAGCTGGAGCAGCAGCACAACGCCACCGAGGTGTGGCGGCTGTTGGAGCGGCATGAGCCGGGGACGATCGAGTACGGCCTGTACCGCGGCGACGCAGACACGTTGGGCATGCTGATGGCCCTTGACGACCACCCGGAGACCAAGGATCTGGTCGGCCGGGTGCGGGACGGCGGCATCCAGGACACGGGCGTGCCTCGGTTGCTGGTGACCTATGTGCCGAACATCGCGCCGAACCGGCTATGGCGCGGGATTGCGGGCACGGAGCCGCTGGGGCGCAGCGACTATGCCGGGGTCGAGCCGGTCATGGACGCGTTGGATGAGGCGTGGACGAGCTGGATGCGAGATCTTCGCCTGGGCAAGGGGCGGATCATGCTGCCGCAGTCGATGCTGGAGACCGACGGGCCGGGCCAGGGCGCCACGTTCGACCTGGACCGCGAAGTGTTCGTGGGCCTCACGATGATCGACGATGGTGATCGGAACCCGATCACTGCAAGTCAGTTCGCGATCCGCGTGGACGAGCATGAGCGGACAACGGCGGCGCTCCGCAGGCAGGTCCTCACCTCGGCCGGGTACTCCGCCCAGTCGTTGGGCGAGGAGGGTGCAGTCGCGGTGACGGCCACGGAGGTAGCGGCCCGCAAGGAACAGTCCCTGACAACCCGGGGGCAGAAAATCCTGTATCAGCGGCCGGCGCTGATTGAGGTACTGCAGACCCTGCTGCTCGTAGACAAGAAGTGGTTTGCGGCGAAGGTTGACCCCGAAGTGGAGTTGACCGTGTCGTGGCCGCAGGCGGTGCAACCCGACCAGGAGGCGACGGCTCGTTCGCTGTCGCTACTCGAGACTGCGGGCGCCATCTCGACGTGGATGAAGGTGAAGACGTTGCGGCCCGAGTGGGACGATGAGCAGGTCAAGGAAGAGGTGGACCGCATCCGGCGCGACAATGCTGTGGCGCCGGCCGGAGACCCGTTCAACAGCGGTGGCTCGGGGCGGTTCGGAGGGGGAAGCGATCCTGGCCTAGGCGCGGCCCAGGACGGGCAGTCGGTAGAGGGGGCGGGCGGGGGCTCGCAGGGCGCGGCCGCTTAGCGGCGGCGGATCCCCTTGCGGGTTGGTAGTCGGCGGTAGCGGATTCCCTTGCCGCCCTTGGTGGCGTGGGCTTTGTCGCGGGCGTAGCGTCGGAGTCGCGGGTTCGCCCAGAAGAAGCGCCACTGGGCTTTGGATTTGAAGCCGGTATGCCGGGCGCGTGCCATGTTCACCTCCCTGCTGTCGTCTCTTCTAGTCTGCACGCTGTCACCACCCCGGAACGCCGAATACCTTTGATTCGAAGGAGCTATAGGCAAATAGCCTTAAAATCAAAGGGGTCGCGCTAACTCTGTGGCCCCTTCTGGCGAGACCGCCACCCGAGCGATTGTGTGCGATCCGCCCACCAACTCGCCACCATCCAGGGCAGAATGCTCCTATGGCCACGGTCTACACGGTGCTAGCGGATTCGGAGTCCGCTGCCGACGCCGAGCTGCAGCGCCTGTGCCGCGCGCTGGATCTGACGCCTCTCGGTCGGCCCTCCGTCATTCTGGGCCGAGGCCGGTGGCTCGCCCGAGCGGAAGCGCGGCCCAGGCCGCGGCGAGAAGAGAAGTCGGCCTGACCCTGCACCGCTGGCTTCAGACCGTGGCGATGATGAGCGCAGCGATGAGCAGCCATAAGTGATGCCACGACTGATCAAGGTGGAAGCTGCCTGTCCCCGGCCCCGTGGTGTCGGCTTCTCCTCCCGGCTTCCGGACGATCGTGACGTACTCGGGGTATCCCTCACGCCCCAGGGCTTGAGCCAGCCTGAGGAGCGTGAAACGCCGGTCGGCCCAGTAGTGAGAGATCGCGTCGACGCCCATCCCGAGAGTGATGCCTACTGCAGTGAGGGGAAGGTCCAGAAGGAAGGCGACGGGTGCGAGGAGTATCCCCTTGGTGAGCGTCAGGGTGGCGACGTGGCGGGCGCAGGCCAGGCGGCCGGCCCAGTTGTCTTCGCCTTTCGTCTCTGACTGGCACGAGGTTTGTATCCAGTGATCACCCAGACTGTGGCCGACGTACAGGGCGATGAAGACGCCGGTGAAGACGGCGGCGGCGGTGAGGTTCAATGCGGACTCCTTTCGCGGTTTCAGCGGGTGATGGCGCGAGCGAGGGCGGGCCAAAGTCGGTTGTCTCGGCCCCATTCGGTGTCGATGAGCGTGACGTGGGTGGCGGTACGGAGTTCGCGGATCGCTTGGTTGCCGACGCCGCGGAACTCGCTGGAGATGAGCCGGCGGTGGCCGGGTGACCAGCCGAAGCCCGTGGTTTCCTCACTCCCGGCTTCGGTGACAGCGATGCCAGGATGGCTACGCTCCCCTGGCTCGTTGGTGATGACGGTGATACCGGCACGGCGGGACTCGGCACGGATCCGCTCGAGGAGCCGGTGGTCGGTGATCCAGCCGACGACGGCGGCGCGTTGCCGCCAGGTGCGGCCGTCGTATCCGCGTCCGGGCGGTATGCCGGGCTGGGAGTTGGTGGTGACGTATCCGGCGCGGCAGGCGGCGGCGAGAGTGGGGATGAGGTGGCGGGTTTCGTCGTCGGGTCGGGTGTCGCCGTAGCCGGGCCATGTGCGGATGCGGCCTTCGAGCCAGTCGGCCATGGCCTGGCCGAGGTCGGCGACGGTGACGGCGTTCTTCCAGGGGTTGGCCATCAGCGCCATTCCCAGGCTTGGCGGGCGTCGGCGGCTTTCTGTGCGGCGTCGGCGAATTCGCGGGCGAGGGCGCCCCAGTCAGCGGGCATCTTGCGGTGGCCGGCGGCTCGTCGCAGTGCGGCGGCGATCTGTCGAGCGTCGTTGTGCGGGACACGGAACGGGCCGCGGGGGCGGTCGCCGAAGACAGGCTCAAGCGTTCGCCAGTCGGATGCCGGCAGGACGTGGGCGAGGTGCTGGGCGAGGGTGTTGAGGGTGGTGGCGGAGCGGCTTTTGGTGACGCCGTGCGAGATAGTCCAGCCCATGACGGGCTCCTTTCGGTGGCGGGTGGTGTCGGGGCCCGGCGTTGCCACCGTGCCCCGACAGGGGTGGGTGGTCAGAAGTCGCTGGGGTCGACTTCGCCGAGGTGTCGGTCGGCCTTGCGGAGCAGGACGGCCTTGTCCGGGTCGTTGTCGTCCAGGCCCTGGGCGTCGGTCAGGTAGGTGAGGGCCGCGTCGAAGGCGTCGGCGGCGTCCGCGAAGACCCCGGCGGTGGAGAGGGCGTCCCGGGCCTGCTCCAGCTCCTGCGTGAAGGCCGTGACCGTGAGGGGGCCGAGGTCGGTGTAGGCGGCGGCAGAGAGGGTCGGCGTGTGGCGGGCGATGATCTGCTGGATGGTCAGCGGGCGGGTCTCGGTGGCCATGAGCGGTGGTCCTTCCAGTCGTCGTTTCAGCGGTTGCCGAGCGGGGTGGTCATGGTGGCTTCGAGGAGTTCGGCGGCTTCGGAGCCGTCGGTGGTGCGGGTGTCGAATCGGGCTGTGACCTCGCGGATGATCCGGGAGGTGGTTTCGGTGTCTCCCCGCTTCTTGGCGGCGATGTAGTCGCGGACGGTCTGGTGCTTCGGCTGGCTCATGCGGTTTCCCTTCAGGTGGGTGTGGGACAGGAGTTGCTCAGACACCGCGCGCGTCTGCGCGGCTCGCGGCGTGGCCGAGGATGCGGGCGGGCATGCGCCCGTCGCGCTGGCGGCTGTTCCAGCTGGCGATGGTTTCGGCGGTCGGGTCGAACTCGTCACGGATGATGTCGAGCAGCAGGGTGCAGGCGTCGTCTGCCTCGGACCGGCTGCTGGCTTCGGCCCGGATGGCTCCGATCATGCAGACAGCGCCTTGTTCGTCACGGAGGCGATCGGCGCACCAGCCGTCGTTGAGGAGCCGGATCTCCGCCCGGTGCAGGAGTGCGGCGATCGGCGTCCGGTACGGCTGAAGCACTGGGGCGGAGGCGTCTACGGGGCCACGGATCACGTCGGCCAGGTCAAGGGGGCCGGTGTCGATGCGCGCGTCCACGGCCAGCACGGCGAGGGCGAGTCGCTCGTCGAAGCTCAGGGCAGCCGGAGCAGGGGTTCGGGTTGCGGGCTGGCGGGTGAGGGTGGGCATGCTGATTCCTGTCTGCTGCTGATGGGTGGTGGATGGCGGGGCGCCTCTGGTTGCTGGCAGGCGAGAAGAGGCGCCCCGGCGGTTGGTCAGGCCCTGCCGTCGTTCTTGCGCTCGGCGCGCGCCTGGGCGTCGTAGATGGACGCATGCTGGGAGTCGATCTCCCAGGTCTCGCTGTCGCGGACGGCCCACTCTGTCCGGGTGCGGCCGTCGACAGGGACGGGCTCAACGATGTAGCGGTCACTGCGAGCCATGAGTTCTCCTTCTGGGTTGGTTGATCAGTTGGGTTGGTTGTCGTCAGCGTTCGACGACGGGGCGGTGCAGGTCGCGGTGGTCGACGACGGCGGCGATGTCCTCGGCGGCCAGCGCGGTCTTGAGGGCCATGGCGAATGCGGCGGCGCGGTGGCGGCCTCCGGCGCATCCCACGGCGACACGGACCGGTCCGGCGCTCGGGCCGCGGGTGAACGCCACGACGGCGTCGGCGGTCGCTTCGATCAGGGCGGGTATGCCCGGGGTGTCGAGCACCGCCTTGCGCACCACGGCGTCGAGCGCGGTCAAGTGCCGCAGCTCCGGCGAGACGTGCGGGTCGCGGAAGTGGTGCCGCAGGTCGAGGGTGAGGTGGGCGGCCGGCGGCTCGCCGTGCAGGTATCCGAAGCTGATCACGTCGACGGTGGGCATCTCGATCGTCTCCTCGGGTTAGCGCTGGCCGCGGTAGTAGCCGCTGCACGGGTCGGTGGTGTGGCTGCGGTGGATGCGGAACCCGTCGGCGACGAGGAGCTGGTCGGCGGCATCGCTGCCGGGGTGGCCGCAGGCGGCGCAGATGTTGCGCTGGCCGTCGCGGTCACGCTCTTTCTGGGTTGTACTGATCTTGGGCATGGCGAACCAAGGCTCCTTGCTCGATGAGTGAAATGTGGCTTATGCGGGGCAGACAGCGCCCCGATATCTACCGGTATGCGCCCCGGACGGGGCCCGGACAGGGGGTGGACGCGACCCGGGTCACGTCCGGGCGCTGTCCGCCCCCTGTCCGCCCTCTAGCCAGGGGATATATCGGGATGAACTAGGGCAGCGTCCGGGGGTGTCCGGGGTCCGTCAGCCGCCCTGGAGGAGCTTCACGGCGTCGGCGATGTCCTCCCGCCGGTATCCGTTGACCCTGCCCCGGCCGTCGATCGTGACCTTGACCGTGCCGCCGGCCCCGGCCGCGCGGAGTAGGTCGCCGAGACCTTCAGGGGTGATGCCGCCGATGAGTGTGGCCATCTCGTCCAGCTGCGCCACGTCGCGGCCGAAGTGATCCATGGCTTTCAGCGCCTGCTCCGCGAACTGGAGCTGATGCCGCTCCTCGGGCGTCATCTGCTTCACGTACCTGCCGGGCTCGGCGCCGCACAGTCGAAGCAGGGCTTCCCAGGTCAGCAGCTCGACGGGGGCCTCCTTCTTGAGGTTCCCCTCGATGTCGTAAACAGCCTCTACGTACTCCGGCAGGTCGACACCCGCCATCGCGTCGAGGCTGTCCTGGTCGGGCTCGACAAGCCCAGCCTCCAAGCGCTCGGCTGCCAGCTTCCGCAAGGTCGCCGACGGCACCTCATGAACCTTGTACTCGATCGGCTCGTCGGGCATACCGGGAACACCCTGGATGTAGAGATGACCGGCGTCCTTCGGGTCGGTCTCGGTGGCCGGGCTCAGCCGGTGCGGCAGCCAGCCCTCACTGACCGAGCCGTCACCAAAGACTGACCGCGTGTCGCCGACCTTGCACGGGCCGACGCCAGCAAGGGCGACCATCTGCGCGAAGTTCTCACCCAGGTAGCCCTTCTGGCCGCCTTGCGAGGCGATCTGCAGGACGATGAGTTCCTTGCGTCCCACGTCGAGCAGAGCCTTCGCGAGCTGCTTGGCCAGATCGGTGGCCCTCGGGAACTCATCGAAGAAGATCGTGAACGCGGGGTGTTCGGGGCTCGCCTTCCACTTCCGTCCCATGCCCAGCTTCTTGCGGAGCCGGGCGCGCGCCTTCGACATGATCAGGAAGAACAGCAGCACCGCCTCGATCTGCTCGTTGGTGCGCGCCGTGATCCGCACTGCGTCGTGCAGGTCTTCGAGCCCGTCGCCGTGGGGGTCAAGATCGATGGTGATGTTGTCGTAGCAGGCGGTGGTGCCCTCGGCGAGTGCCTGCAAGATGCCGGTCTTTCCACCACCCGAGGCCGCCACCCACAGGCCCATCACGCCAGCCAGGGACAACTCCAGTGGATCACCCCCGACGGAGCTGCCGATCCGGAACTTGTCGGTGATCGACATCGACTTCGGGGCCCGGTACGGGAGGCCGGGAGCGGACGCGAACGGGTCAGCGCCCCGGTCCACGAGCCGCAGTACGGCGCATGCCCGGCGCTCCTTCATGGGGGTCGGCCGAACTCCGTTGGCCGCGAGGTCGAAGCGGGTCTCCAAGTCACCCGCCACCTTGATGATCGCCTCGGGAGTGCCTTCACTGACGCGGACGATGCACTGCCAGCCCCACGAGAGGCGGACGACGTCACTCACCTCAGCGACCGGCACGCCCTCGGCAAGCAGGGCCCGCAGCACGCACTCGGCGAGTTGCATCGGGGTACGCGCCACGACGATCGGGAACGGCTTGCCTTCGGAAAGCTGATCGGCGGTCATGTACACCTGCCCCTCACCGACCGCGAGTCCACCCCCAGCCCGCTCGATGACGGACAGAGGCGGGGCGGCGACATCACCCGTGTCCCCTTCGGGCTTGCCGTGGTAGACGCCGACGGCGTAGGCACTGAGGGCCATCAGCAGGTCGACCCACAGTCCGCCGGCGGCAACCCCAGCCACTCCGCCGGCAGCAGCTGCGGCAGTCCAGCCGCCGGTCTTGGCCCAGTGGAGCAGCTTGTGTCGGCGGTACTCGGCGCGACGCTCTTTGACGAGTTGCTTGGCGTCCGTCTCGGCTGCGGTGTCCCCCTTGGCCGCGCGCAGTTCCGCCACTGCGGAGGCGATCATCTGCGGGTAGTCGTCCCGCCGTGCCTCCAGCCACCGGCGGCCCAACTCGCGGTAGCCGCGCACGGACCATCCGACGTACAAACGGTGATCGCCGGCATGCTGACAAGCACGCTTCGCCAAGGGGGCCGCGCCGGTCGCAGTCGGCTGTAGAGTCTCGCCCTGGTGCTCGACGACCGCGCCTTCGATTGGCTCGGGCTGGTCCTTGACGAGGCTCAGCTTTCGCGGTTCGACGGGCGTTTCGGCCCGCATGAATTCCGGCACGTCAAGGTCGGAGTCGGCGGCGGGTGTGGTGTGAATTGCCATCGTCTGCCTCCTCAGATGGTCTTGTTAGCTGACGTTGTGCCGGCCTGTTCGAGGGCCGCCTGCTTCTTTGCGGCATCGCAGTACGGTTGCGTGTCACCGGCCCGCCGGACGGGCGGCGTGCCCCCGTTGAAGCGGCGCCCGTCGGGGGCTCCGGAGGCCTTCTTTACGGCGGGGGCCTTTTGGGATCCGACCTGCGACGAGTTGCCCAGTATCGGCATCTCGGTGATGGCCTTCATGCGGGCCTGGGCGGCCCTACTCTCGGCCTCCATTTCAGGCCGAACACCGACCACCTTCGAGCCAGTGACGCGGTACCAGGCGTCCGCCCAAATCTGCTCGGTGACGTACTGGGACCCGCGCGCGGAACGGAGCGCTTCGGCAACCTCCCACACGTCCGGGTGGTGTTCGCGGCGGTCTTTGTCCTTGCGCGCCTGCTCGTCTTCCGCGGCCTTCTGCTGGGCGGCCTTCTGAACTGCAGCCCGCTCTTCTGCCGCAGCCTTTTCCTGCCTAGCCCTCCGGCGCTCGTCGGCCGCACGCTTCTCTTCGCGCTCAGCCGCGCGCCGTTCGCGCCACGACGGAATTCCGTCGGCCTTCTGGGCGATGCCGTGCTCGTAGGCCATCAGGACGATCGGGCCGACCATGGAGGCGATGGCGCCGACCAGGCCGGCGTTGATTCCGATGGCAGGGTTCGTCAGCCCGCCACGCAAGTTGATCGTCGCGGCGATCGCGGCGCCGAGCATGATGCCGACCCGGTACGGCGCAACGTCCCGCCGGTGGGCCACCGCCCAGGCGGCACCGCACGCCAGCACCAGGGCGATGCCCTCCAGCATGGCGGGCGCAGCGACGAGGAACGGCCGCTTCTCATCCCAGAAGTCAAGGAACTGCACCGGGGCGGCAAGGACGAGGCAGACGGCGTAGATGCCGCGGGCGCCCCACCTCCAGACCGTCTCACTGCGCTGCTGCTCAGCGTCCCGCGCAGCTCCTTCGGCTTCCTCTGCCTCGACCGCCTTGCGGGCCTTTTCGGCTGCGGCGTCGGCGGCTTCCTTCTTCCGCCTCTGCTCGGCGATGTAGGTGTCGTGGGCGGCTTGGTCCTTCTCCAGTTTGAGCCGGCTCCGCTCGTTGGCCAGGCGAAGGCGCTCGGCTTCCTCCTTCGCCGTGATCTTCTCGGCGTCGGCCTTGCCCTGAGCTTCGACACGCAGTGCCTCCGCCTCCGCCTGGGCGCGGGTACGGATCGACTCCGCCTCGGCGAGGGCTACCGGGTCGAACCGCGGTTCGACGGGGTCGACGGGCGTGCCGTTGACCTGCTTGATGGCGGTGGCCATCGTGATCATTCCTTTCCGTGCGAGGGGCGAGGGGTCAGGCCGCGGTGTCGTAGTCGCGGGACGCCGTGGTGGTGGAGGTCTTCGTGCGCTGGTCTTCGACGACGCCGTCCGCAGCGATGCCCGCCAGGATGAGGACGGCGATCACAACACGGATGCCGGGCGGTACGGACAGGCCCATGAACCAGGCCAGCCCGGCAATCAGCAGGGCGACACGGGCCCGGGTCAGGCCGATCAGGAGACTGAGCTGCATGGTGGTGTCCTTCGACAGGGGTGAGGGTGGGGTGCTTCGTCGGATCTCCAGGCCGCCGGTACCGGTACGAGACCGGCGGCGAGGGCTACCGGCGAGCGGTCAGCGGCGGTACCAGGGCACCGACTTCTCGGCAGCGACGACGCGGTCGTGGTCGGCCAGGTACTCGGGGCTGTCGGGGTCGGTGTGGCGGGCCAGGTCGCGCTTGGCTTCCTCGTGGTCGGCGATGGCCTGCTTCTGTTCCGGGGTCTTCTTCCAGCCCATGGCGGGCTCCTCTCGGTGGGGTTGGGTGGGTGCTGCGTCGGATCCCCCAGGGGACCGCGTGCGAGACGCGGGCTGAGGGCTACCGATCAGCGGCGTGCCGCTTGGCGGTGCAGGCGGGCCTTGGTCTCCATCTCCTGGCGGGATCGGACGGCGCGCCCTTGCGCACCGCAGGAGCAGGTGAAGTTCCAGTTGCCGAAGCCGGCGTCGTAGACCTCGGTCTCGTGCTTCTTCCGGAACAGGGGCATGCAGGGTTCCTCTCGATTGGTCGGGTGGGGGCGATCAGATGTCGGGCCGCGTTGCCCTCAGTTGGCGGGGCTGAGCTCTTCGGGGTAGAAGCCGCGGACGCCCTTGATCGCCTCGGCGACGCGGCCATCGATGCCCTTGACGCCGAGCAGGCCGCCGGACTTAGATCCGTCGTCGACGACGACGCCGGTCTTGCCCTTCGCTGCACGGTTCTCTCGGCTGGGGTTGGTAACGGTGACCCGATCACCGGTGCAGAAGCTCATGTGGATTCCTCTCCTGGACTGGTGCCGTCCGGCTGGCCGGCTCCCCGCCCGGCCCGGCCGTGGTGACCCGGGGCGGACAGGCAGCCGGTCAGGTCAGGGACTTGAGTCCTTCGATGCGCTGCTGGCGCTCGGCGGCGATCCGTTCGAGCGTGAAGACCTCGGCCTTGTCGAGCCGGCCCGAGGCGATCCCGGAAGCGATCGACGCGCGGATTTCCGCGATGTCGGCCTCGTACTGCGCGATAGAAGCCTGGGTGCGGGCGACCAGTGCCTCGTCGCGCGTGGCGGTGGTGACGGCGGCCATCAGCGGCGAGCCTCCGCACGGCGGGAGGCGAGCACCTTCAGCACGTCCTCCGGGGTCGCGTACAAGCCATCGTCGTCACACGCGAACATGGGCCGGATGTGCGAGCCCGGACGCTCGTCCGAGATGGGCCCGAAGCGCCGGAGGGCGCCCTCAGCCGATACCGCGCCGCACCAATAGCCACCCAACGGGGGCTTCCTCTGGTCGAACCGCCACGGCCGCCAGGTCCTCTCCTCACCCCACGGCTGGTACTCGGTGTGGACCGTGTAGTAGGTCTTGTTCGGGTCCAGTTGCGCCAGGAATGCCTTGACTCCGCGCCTCGTGGGCTCCCACTCGGGCATGGCTCTCTCCTTAATCGATGAAGGGCTGGGTGTTCGGTGGTCCGGCTGGCCGGCTCCCCTCGACCGGGCCCGCACGTGTCGGGCCCGGCGGGCAGCCGTCAGTCCTGTTCGGCGTCGCGCTTCTTGGCGAGTTCGGCCTCGCGCTTCTTGGCCTCCTCCTCGGTCCGGTAGCTGCGGCCCCACCCGTCGCCATTGACGCGGTACTCGGGGACGAGAAAGCCGTGGACGTGACCGGGGACGTAGCTCTTGCGGATCGCCATGCGGATCTCCTCGCGATGTGTGGTCCGGGACTGCCCCGGCTCCCCGTGGCCCCGGCGCTGAGTCCGGGGCCACAGGCAGCCGTCAGGTCGCGGCGAGCTGGGCGTAGTAGTTGCGGATGTCCGCGTCGGTGAGGCCGTGGGCCCGAGCGTTGTCCTGGTAGCGCTCGTAGGCAGCGAGGCTGTCGCCGCGGAGCGGGTCGCCGTTGGCCTCGTTCATCTGCTTCATGCCGAGGGCGGCAGCCGCCCAGTGCAGGGCATTGCGGGCCTCGCCGGTCAGGTTGGTCTGCATAGCGGTTCTCCTCGCTGGTTGGCTGTCGGTCTCGGTCATGCCACGTCGCCCAGGCGGGCGCCGTGCAGCTCGTCGACGAGGGACGGGGCGCCGGGGTTGGCCTTGTCGTAGCGGGTGGCCTCGGCGAGCAGGTTCAGCTCCTCCGCCCAGTCGTCAGCCCGCACGTAGCGGGTGATGAGGTCGGCGCGGTAGGAGGCGTCGTTCTTGGTCGACGGGCGGGAGATCAGGCGGAGCGACATGGCGGTGGTCCTCTCGGAAGAAGCGGGCGGTGGGGTGGGATCGGGTGGCGATCAGGCGGTGCGGCGGGTGGGGAGCCACAGGCGACGCTTGGGCTCGGGCTCCGGGGTCGGCGCTTCCTTGACGGCGAGCTCCTCCAGCGCGGCGGCGATGCGACCGAGGCTGTCGGCGATGCTGGCCAGGTGGGCGTTCGTCGCCTGCTGCTCGGTGACGAGAGCGAGCAGGGCGTGCGGCACGGCCGCGGCAGAGCCATCCTTGATCACGAAGTCGTGAATGGGGTGCTTGCCATCGACGCCCTTCTCGGCGCGGCGAACGTGGGTCTCGGTCGGGGTTCCTGGCATGACGGCATGGCCTCTCGGCGAGTGATGCACGAATGGGATGAGGTGCGAAGTGGTGACCGCGCCCGGGGGCGCCGGGAGTAGTCAGCCCCCGGGCACGGCGATCAAGAACCGGACTTCGATGCCCGGTTCGCGGCCAGCACAGCTGCGTCGACAGCCAGGAGCTCAGAGAGCCGGTCAACCTGTGCAGGCGCCATCAGATGGGCGGTCATGCGGGTGCGGGGGAAGTCGCCGACGTCGACCGTGGCGATCGTCGGAGTCGGGCCGGCCAGCGGGGCCGTGGCGTCCAGCCACTCGGCCAGGTTGCGGAGCAGACGCTCCATCGGAGTCGACACCGTCACCAGCCCCACACCGGCTGCTCGGTCGCAGCAGCCGCCTCGGCGAACAACTGGCGGGCCAGAGCCTGCATCTTCCGCACGTACAGCGGATCAGCCTTACGGGCCTGCAGATCGAGGACGGTAGCGACACGGTCGCCAGCACGCTGCTCAGCCAGAGCAGCCGACACCTCGGACTGCATCGCGCGACGAGCAGCCTCCGGAAGAGACGGATCAGAGTCACCCGGGAACGGGGCGGGAGCGGTACTCACTTCGCCACCGCCGGGACCACAGTGGAAGTGTCGATCAGGTGCAGCAGGCCGGCCTGCTCCAGCATCCACCGGGACTCGGCCATGGTGTCCTGGGCGAGAGCCAGCGAGTCGAACTGGGCGCCGGTCATGTCCCCGGCGTCCAGGCCGGCCAGTTCCGCGACCCGCAGCGCGGCAACCTCGAAGCGGGTCACAGCACGGGCGGTCTCCGGCGAGACACGGACGAAAGAACCGGCCTCGTGGGCCGCACGGTCAGCCGCAGACATCGGGATGGTGGGGATGCTTTCAGCACTGGCGGTAACGCAAGTACCATGAGACACGTCTGGCCCTCCTGATAGCGCAGGTGGTTCCGGATACTCCGAGCCGGTGTGCAACCACCGGCTTCGGGCTGGCTCTTCCTGGCATTGGTGTGCAACCACCGACGCCAGGAAGGGTCGCCCTATGGCCCCGGTTTGGTGTGCAACCACCGCCGGGGCTTCGTGCTCTTCGAGCCTAGAGCACGTTCTTACTGCTTGACAAGTACTGCCGAAATCGTGGGAGGATGATTGCATGGCCGCCACTGAAGAAAGGGGGGGAATCCCGGAGATGGTGAACTTCTCAGAGATCGCCAGACGTGTCACTGACCGAGGTCTGGTCTCCCGGCCGATCACCCGCCAGGGGGTGATGCACATCGCCAAGACCGACCCGGATTGGCCTATCCCCCGAGAGCAGTGGCAGAAGATTGGAAACGCCCTGGCGGTGCCTTGGCTTCCCGTCGAACGCTTCTTCAGCGAGCGAAACCGACGCGGTCGCGGGCCAGCCAAACCGAGCGAGCAGAGCAAATCCCCCGACAGCGAGTGACGACTTGTTGTCATGACTCCAGCGCACCACCACGCCGGGTCAGCATCCAGATCCAGCCTGTTGTCAATTGGCAGCAGGCGGATCTGAAAACGCCAGCCCCCTCCGCACCACCCGAAAACGGCGACAGGATTGCGGCATGTCCTTCGGATCGGAGCTCCGCCAACGCCGGCAAGACGCCGGCCTATCCCTCAGCGCCCTCGCCTCCCAGGTCCACGTGACCCGCGCCCACCTGCACAACGTCGAGACTGGCCGGCGCGCCCCCAGCGGCGACCTCGCCGAAGCGTCTGACATCACACTCCAGGCCGGCGGTCGACTGGTTGCCGCGTTCCAGAGTGAGGACACCGAGCGGCAGCGGCAGGCTGCTACTCGGAGGACGCTCGCCGCTTCGCTCGCTACGTCTCGGGACCTGATGGAGCTCGCCGACCTGGAGCTCGACCAGTTGCAGGCAGGGGTCGAGGAAACCGCGGTCGACTACCTGGCTGCTCCCCCCGCGCCGATGCTCATGCGTGCCGATGCCCTGCGACGGGATGCACTCCAGCGGCTGCGGGACTACCGGCACGGACCGCACGAGCGCGCCGACCTCTACGTCGCCGCGGGACGCCTTTCCGGGATCCTCGCCTATGCCGCGCTCGACCTGGGCAACGCCGATGCGGCCTTAGAGCACGCGCGTGCCGCCGGGCGCTGCGCCCAGTACGCCGGAGACACGGAGCTGCTGATGTGGGTGCGCGGCACCCAGTCCTTGATCGCCCGCTTCTCTGGTGACTACGGCATCGCCCTTGAATACGTTCGCGACGGCCTTCAGTACGCGGGCAATGTGCCCGGCACCGGCGAGGCGCGGCTACTGTGCGGCGAGGTGCAGTGCCTCGCAAACCTCGGCGACTCCCGCGCCGCCAACCAGACCCTCCGTCTCGCCGAGCAGGCCCGGGAACGAGCGAACCGCCCCGACTCACTGGCCGGCCTGTTCGAGTTCTCCGAGACCAAGCAGCGCTACTACGCCGCATCAAGTCTGATCTGGCTGAACGGCGGCGACGATGCCCGCACCGCAGCGGCCGAGGCCATGGCAGCTATTGCCTCCTGGCAGCAGATGCCGCCGGAACAGCGGTCCCTCGACGACGAGCGGCTCTGCCACATCTACCTGGCCACCGCCGAGGTGCAGCTGGGCGAGGTCGAAGCGGCTGCGGAGGCAATGGCGCCGGTCCTGGCCCTGCCTACCGAAGCCCAGATCTCGTGGATCAATAAGAGGGCGCATCGGGTGGGCTCGATACTCGCGGCACCCCGTTACCACCAGTCTTCTGCCGCCTCCGACCTCCGAGAGGCCATCGCGGCACTCGGGGCCTGAGCAGCAGAAAGGCCGGGCGGTCATCACCCGCCCGGCCAGTTCGACCAGCGGGCTGCAACCCGCTGACCAGTAGAGATCCACACGTGAATGAAGGAGAGCTCTGCCATGACTCTACTCGCTCCCACGGTTCCGGCCCAGACCAGCCCAGCCGAGTGCGTCGTCTCACACCCGACCGCGTGCCCGTCGTGGTGCAAGGATCGCGACCAGCCCAAGCGGCACAACTACTCACAGCGGGACACCGCGCACCGCAGCTCTGAGCTCATGCTCGCTGACCCCAACGGGGAAGTGCTGGTCCGAGCTGAACTGTTCCAGCTCGACGAGATGTCGACGACGAGTGGCCCCGTGATCTACGTCCAGGGCCAGGGAGAGTTTGAGCTCGCCGGCCCGGATGCCGACATCTTCATCTCTCAGGCTCAGGCGTTCCTTGATGCCCTGCGGGTGCGGCGCGCCCAGATGGGCTGACCCCGAGACCCCTCAGGCCGGGCAGCTTCAGCTGCCCGGCCGTTCCCATACCCGCGGGTGCGGTCCCGCGAGATCCAGGAGTTGGCCTTGGGTGCACAGGGCTGCGCGCCTGCCTGTCTGCGGGCGGGGGCGCGATGAAGGTCGTCAGGGTTCTACCGGAGACCGGCTGGACCGGGGTGGACAACGCGGTGGCGAGGAGCCGCCGGATCAGCTGGCGGGCGAAGGGGCTCCTGCTGGAGCTGTTGAGCTATCCGCCGGACAACGACATCACGCTGGCGAAGCTGGCCGGCTGGGGCGCTACGTCGCGCAAGGAGGGCTTCACGGCGGAGGGTCGGGAGGCTCTGCAGATGGCGATGCGCGAGCTGGAGCGTGAAGGCTATGTCGTGCATATACGGCGGCGAGGGGAGCGTGGGCGGTGGGAGACGACGACCTATGTTTCCACTGCCCCTGAGAGGTTGCCGCAGGTCCCGCCGAGTACGGGTTCTCCGCGTTCGGTCGACCAGTACTCGGCGGACCCGTCTTCGGCCGACCGGCGTTCGGCAGACCAGTCCCTAAGTACTTGTAAGACGGACGACAACACGGACAAGAAGACGGACGGAGGAGAGGCAGGCTTGCAATACTCCTCCGCACTCGCTGGCGCTCGCGCGGGCCGGCAAGCCTCCCCGCAAGATCTGCGACGCGATGAGCTTCACCGGCTGTACGAGGCCGCGAACGAACTCGACGACGACCGGCTACGCCGGCTGCTCCTCCAGTTCGAGAAGAAGCGGCCACGGGTCTATCGGGATCAGCGGCAGTCCGCCCTGGGGCAGTTGGAGCGGGATAGCCCGGCCACCCTGAAGGGTCCCGATTCGGCGCGTGCGGTTGACCTGCTGAGCTACAAGTACGCCCTGCAGCACTACACAAGCGAGGGGAAGCCGGTGCCGGACTGGCTGACAAGATTCCCGCGCTGACCTGCTGAAACGCGCCCTCTCAGGCGTGGGATGCGGGACAATGGAACTGCCGCAAATCGCGATCAACTCGAAGGAGCGTTGGCTGTGAGCGAGTGTGACCACGAGTGGGTGCAGTGGTCGGGTGCTGCGCGCTGCCGCAAGTGCGGGGCAACGCAGAGCTAGACCTGGATGATGGTGGCGGGGTCGACAGTCGGCCCCGCCACCGTCGAGGAGGTCGCTGATGACACCGCGGATCGACTGGCCCGACCTACCTGCCGTTGCTCGTACAGCGGTTGAGGCGCGCACCGGGGCCGCGCTGGCGGCAGAGCCGATTGCCGATGGCCTCACCTGCGCCGTGGCGGTGCGTCTCGTCACGGGCGACGGAGCTTTCTTCGTGAAGGGTGTGCCGGTCGAGGATGGGCGGGGCCGGGAGGCGCAGCGGTGGGAGGTCACCGTCAGTCCGCTGGTAGGTCCGGCGAGTCCTGTGCTGCGTTGGCAGGTTGTGGCCGGCGGCTGGGATCTGCTGGTCTTCGATCATGTTGACGGTGAGCATGCGGATTTGTCGCGGCCATCGAATCGTGCGCTGGTTGCCCGTGTGCTGCGTTCAGTCCAGGGCGTTGCGGCTCCCGCGGGGGTGCCCTCGTTCGCCGCCCGGTTCGCGGATGTTCTGGACGCGGAGCAGCTGGCGCTGCTGTCCGGCAGTGCACTGCTGCACACCGACACCAACCCGCACAACCTGCTCACCGGGGCGGGGAGGGCTTGGCTAGTCGATTGGGCGATGACTGCTGCCGGCCCGGCTTGGGTGGATGTGGCATATACAGCGGTGCGGCTGATGGAGGCTGACGTGGCTGCCCGTGAGGCGCTCGACTGGGCGGCGCAGTTTCCTTCGTGGCGGGCGGCGGATCGGGTGGCGGTGGAGGCGTTCGTGGCGGGGGTGTGCCGTCAGTGGGAGTCGGTTGTGGGTGCGGCGGGTGCCCGGCGGAGCAACGCACGGTTCGCAGCGCTTCTCGGGGCACCGGTCGCGGTGCCGTAGCCATCCCTGCGATGAACGGAGAGTGCATGAGTGAGAGGCCCGTAGCGGCAGCCGTGATCGTCCGGGATGGCCGTGTGCTGCTCGCGCGCCGAGCGGTTGAGGAGGGCGATCTGCGCTGGCAGTTTCCCGCGGGCAAGATCGAGGCCGGCGAGACCGTCGAGCAGGCCGCCGTGCGCGAGACCCAGGAGGAGACCGGCCTGACGGTTGAGGCGGTCAAGGTGCTTGGCGACCGGGTCCACCCGAAGACCGGCCGGCAGATGCATTACATCGCCTGCACCCTGGTCTCCGGCGAGGCGCACGTCGCCGACAAGGAGGAGCTGGCCGAGGTCGCATGGGTGACGCTTGCAGAGATCCCCGACTACGTGCCCTACGGGCTGTACGAGCCGGTGCAGGAGTACCTGGATGGCGAGTTGGCGCCGGCCGAGTAGCCGCCGGGTGACGCGACGAAGCCCCCGCCCGGGATTGGGCGGGGGCTTCACTCGTTCGCCCGCACCCACGTTCACCCCTGTACGCCCCTGCTGAATACCGCGTTCCGCTGGCAGGCTGTCCCTCTTCTGACCGAGGGGGATGGATGGCGCTCGCGTGTCCGCGCTGTAAGGACCACCACCAGGTGCTGGATCTGCCGGAATTCTGGAAGTCGTTGCCGCATGAGTCGGAGTTGCGGGGGAAGTACGCGCAGCCGGCCGAGTATGCCGCGCAGTGGTTCTTGCCGCTGGGCGCTGTCGTGTTGGGCGTCGCGGCCCTCGTGAGTGGCGCAGTGGCTGCCGGGGTCCTCCTACTGGCCGGCGGGGCAGGCATCGGCTTCTGGCTGCACCGGAAGGCGTCGGCCGCGGATGAGGCGCGGGCCCGGTGGACGCGGTCGCTGTATTGCCGGCAGTGCCCGGCGGTGTTCCCCCGGGAGGATGCGGTGACCGTCTGACGTTGGACGCAGAGAAGCCCCGCCCCGATTGGGTAGGGCTTCTTCGCGCCACCGGAGTCAGTCTTCGCCAGGGTCGTCGATGTGCTTGAGCGCCATGCGCGCCTTGACGAGGTCGGGTCCGCTGAGGGTGTCCCAGTGTGGGTGGGTGTGGACCTTGTCGATGAGGTCGAGGAGCTTGGCGCGGAGGTCGACCTCGGTCTGCTTCTCTTCGTCGCTCCAGCCGGGTGAGGGGTCGCGCCGGCTTTCGTACCAGCTGCCTTCGCCCACCTTGCGGTGCCAGCCTTCGACGGGTTCCGGGGAGTGGGGGTGCTCGTCGAGGAATGCCTTGAGGGCGGCGGTGGCGGCGTGGAGGTCTCGCTGCAGTTGCACCAGATCGTCGGGGAAGTCGTTCACTCCGCGGGATTTTACTCCACCGATCGAACGGGCGAGCGAAGCCGCGCCGTGCCTACCCGAGGTGGTTGATCTGGAGGATGCGCACGCGCTTCATGCCGGCGGTGACGAGGAGGACGGCGATGATGTCGTCGAGGACGAGCTGTCGGGTGACGCCGTCGTCGATGCCGTAGGGCTCGGTGACCC
Source organism: Streptomyces sp. NPDC059649 (assembly GCF_042734445.1). Lineage (NCBI taxonomy): Bacteria > Bacillati > Actinomycetota > Actinomycetes > Kitasatosporales > Streptomycetaceae > Streptomyces > Streptomyces sp. NPDC059649. The sequence continues at coordinate 90,406 of NZ_JBHWDV010000014.1, read as the reverse complement.
CTAGCGGGTCTTCACAGGCGGCCATGAGGGCGTGGGCGAGGCGGGTGCGTGCTGCGTCTGGGAGGGAGTCCCAGATGGCGGTGATGGTGGGGTCGCAGCGCAGTTCATACACGGGTGCAGACTGTCACATCATGCGACGTTGCGTGACCTGTTTCGCTGAGCCACCGTGCGAACGTGGTCGGTGATGTCGGGCCAGTCAGCGGTGGGGTCCTCGCCGCGCGCCTCGGCGGCGGCGATCTCTCGCCCACGCTCAACGGCATCGAGCATGTCCTTGGCGATGCGCTCCCACTTGGCGAAGACTCCGAGCAACTGATGGGCCGGCGCCTTGTTGATCTCACTGATGAAGCGTTGGGCGAGGGTCGGGTTACCGAGAGCGTCGCGGATGGTTTCGATGGTCCACGGCTCGGTCATCGGTGCCTCCACCTGCATCGTTCATTGTTTGGATCTTGAGTTTTTGAGTTCGCTCTTACGTAACTTCCGTGATTTGGTTCGCACCCTAGCGCAACGAGCATTGCGCCACCCGAACGCATATGCCTGTGGCATTACCCACTGCGAGCTGTGAGACCCGAGCCAATGGTCTCGGCGGACCCCGCCGCTTGTCGTGGAATGATCGGCCACGCCCCCTCCACTGTGGCCTCGGGATCCGTCTCCCGGAAGTGCGCCTGCAGGGATGCGGCCTGCTCGGCCGCCCATCCGATCTGGGCTTCGTGGAGCTCGTCGAGGCTCATGCCGGCCAACTGCGGGTACAGGGTGCCCTGCCGCCATGCGACCCGGCATGCGGCGAGGGCGTCAGCGTCCGCGGAGTGCGCGGAGTCGAGCGGCACCTGGTAGTGCTGGCAGAGGTGCGTGAGGGTCCGCCGGCCGGGCCGGTAGCGGTCGACGTGCTTGTCGAGCACGTAGGGGTCGATGACGCGGAGCCGGCCGCGCCGCTGGCAGAGCGGCGTCATGCCGTACCGCTGCGCCTCACGGTCCAACAGGGTGAGGTCGTAGCGGGCATTCATCGCGACGACCGGCAGGCCCTCCATGGCCGCGTCGGAGAGAGCATCGAGGATCTCACCGACTGCTGCCCACAGGTCGACACCCTCCGCCTGCGCCTTCTCGGTAGTCACGCCGTGGATGGCTGCGGCCCCGTCCGGGATCGGCTCGCCGTCCACGTCCGTCAGCCAGGTGCGGCTCTCCGTCGGCTGGCCTCCGCCGCAGCTGACGACGCAGGCGGTGACGATGCGGGCGGTCAGCGGGTCCGGGCTGGTCGTCTCCAGGTCGAAGCCGACCAGCCGGCCGAGATGCCAGCCACTCACTGCTGTCCCGTCCCGTCGAGCGCGCGAACTGTGGCGCAGGGCCAGGTGATGTCGCCGTGGCCGGAGCATAGGTCGCAGTAGCCGGCGTCCTCGTTATGCTTGTGCAGTGCACGGACCCATTCGATCGCGCCCTCGGCGGTGGCGGCGCGCAGGTGCATCTGGTTGTAGACGGACCACAGGACGGGGCGTTCGTCTCCGTCGGCGTATCGCTGGACTTCGTCCATCAGTGCGTTGTTGTGCTCGTCAGCACGGCGAAGCCCTTCGCGGTATCGCTCTTTGGCTTCCCGCTGCTCCTCGTCCGCCAAGGCTATGACGGCGTCAGCGGCGTCGTATTCGCTTCTGCAGATCGTGCACTCGCGTGCCATGAAGTCGCCGATCGCGTCGGCGTACCGCTGGCGTCGGTCGTCGGTCACTGTCCGGCCTCCGGTCCGTCGACGGCGTCGTCGATGCGCTGGGCGTAGTCGGTGGCGATACCGTGGGGCGAGCACCAGGTGCGCATGTCCGAGGCCAGGGCACGGACGCGGTCGATGGTGGCGAGAGCGTCCTCCTTCCTGCACTGCTCCGTGAACAGGTCTGCGAGGGCGTCGTCCCGCTCGGCGCGGAGCTGCTCCTCGTAGCGGTCGGCGTCGGCCGCTTGGTGCTGCCGGAGCTTCTCGGCGCTAGCGACGGCGTCACACCAGAGCCGCATGTCCTTGCGGAGCCGGTCCAACTCGGGCTGAACGATGGCGAGGACCGTGTCCGTGATGGCGGTGACCGGGCCGTCGATATGGGTGGTGCCGGCGGCCATGGCGGACCAGGTGATGGGGTGCGCGTCGTAGCAGGCGCGTTCGTCGAGTCCGCAGGCTCCGTCGCATTGGTGGGCGGCGGCGGTCAGGGCGCCTTCGATGCGCTGCCGCAGGTCGTCGGTCACCGCTGCTCCTCTGTGTCGATGGCCTTGCAGCGGATGCACGTGATCTTGTGGGTTGGTGGGAGAGCCTGGTCGTAGGCCCGGCCGGTGGGGCCGGTCAGCTTGACGGGCAAGCCACACGCGGTGGTCAGCGGCCGGGCGCCGGGGTCAGCGATGGCGTGATTGGCGGCGCCGCGGTAAAGGCGCACGCGGCGTACATCGTTGAGGTCGATCACGTCTGCTCCTCGCTCGTTGAGGTAGGCGTGGGCGGCGGCGCGTGCGTCGGTGCTGTGGCCGCTGCGAATCGCGTTGAGGGGCGAGTCGTCGTCGAGGTGGGGTTCATGCTGCTGCTCCTTGTGGTGTGGGCCCGCCGCGGGGTGCGGCGGGCCGGGGTTATGCCTCCGGGCAGTCGGCCTTGTGCAGGTCGGCATCCTCGGGGCAGGTACATTCGGGCTGTTCCGGTCGCTCAAGGGACAAGCAGCCAGGCTCATGGGGGCCGGTCGCGCAGCAGCGGGAGCAGTCGCAGTTCCCGATGCGGGCGAGGTATGGCGGCTGGCATTGGTGTCGTGGACGAATCAGCCAGAGGTGGCTACGCACTGTGCCTGGCCATGTCGACTTCGAAGGCGTTGTCGTCGACGCGTGTCTGAAGCGCGGCGTCCATGATCGCCTTGCGGGCGGTCTCTTCAGGGGTGCCATCGGTTCCGGTGGCCAGGTGGTCGAGCGCGTCGCGTAGGGCTTCGTCGACGACCAGGGTGAGAGTCTTCACTGTTACTCCTTCGGGATAGGTGTGGCCGTGGTCGTCGCGGGTGATGCCGTGCATGGTCACTTCTCCTTCTCGGGCTTCCAGTACGGGGCCGCCCATCCGTCTTCGGCGATGCGGACATGGATGTTGCGCATGATGGAGACGATCAGGTCGGGGCGTTCCCCGTCCGGGAAGGTGGGCCGGTCGGCGCGGTGGATTTCGTCGGCGACTCGCTTGCGTTCGTCAGCTCGGGCTTCGGCCTCGACACGGTCCAGCAGCTCGTCGAGGTAGTCGCCACCGAGGTGGGCATAGTCGGCGTAGTTGTACAGGTCGTCGCGGGCGGTCATGCTGCTCCTTCGGGGTCGACGTCGGGATGGGTGAACCGCACCGGCCTGCCCAACTCGCGGGCGTAGGCGATCTCGGCGCGGGTGGAGTCTCCGATGTAATTGCCGACGATCAGCACTTCGTCGGCCAGGCGGATCTTCGCCCGGTGCAGGGCGTCCAGGCGGGCCTTGCCGGCCTCGGCGTCGGCCGGGTCGGCCCACAGTGGGTGCGGGGTCTTCATGTTGCAGCCGGGCTTGACGACGATGTGGCCGGCCCAGGTGAGTTCACTGTCCGCGTCGGCCATCTCGGCCATGAAGCGGGTAGAGCCGCAGATGACGACGATGCGCGGGATGCCTAGGCGCTGCTTGGCGGCAGCCAGCTTCTCCTCGGGGGTCAGCAACTCGGGATAGGACACAGGGGGTTCTCCTTCGGGTTAGGTGTTGCGGGCGGGGGCCGGCGGGCGCGGTTACCAGGCAGGTTCTTCCCAGGCCCGCCGTGTGTGCCTGGATGACCACCAGCGTTCGTCGACCTCAGGGTTGTCGGGGCCGGGCCGGCGGGAGAAGTCGGCGGCGGTGCGCACCAGGTACTCGTAGTCGCCGTGCAGGTCCGGGCCCTCGACACGGACGATGAGGCCGGTGCCGCCGGGCAGGGTGCGGGCCCAGATCTGGCCGCCGTGGAAGACACGGGTGCCGGGCTCGAGGCGGGCGGTCATCGCTGCCCCCTGATGGCTTGGAGGAGGCGCAGGGCCTGCACGAAGGCGACAGTGTCACCGTTCAGCCCCTTGGTCTGCTGCACCACGTCGTCCGGACGCAGGGGCGCAGCACCGGCCTCCAGTTCGGTCTTGAACGCGGCGAGGTCGACGAACCTGTGCGGCTCGTAGTCGTGGTAGTCGAAGTCCTGCACGCAGACCACGACGACCTCGTCGTTCCGGTCCAGGTAGCGGCGGTAATGCACAGCGCTCTCGTAGCGCGCGTCACCGGTCATATCCAGCGGCACGGTGCTCCTCCTCAAGGTGGGTGGCCCGCCCCAGACCGGGGCGGGCGCGGGGGCTTAGGCGGCTTCGGTGTCGTCGGGATCCGGGTCGTGGCTGTACAGGTCGTCCCAGTAGCGGGAGTCCTCCTGGGCGACCTCCCGTATCGACGGCTCCGGGAACAGCGGGACCGGGGCGGTCACTCGGCGCCCCCATCGCGAACCTTGTCGACGGCCGCGTCCAAGGCGTCGTTCCAGCCGCCCACGTATCGCTCCGACCAGCCCCGGGGCGCCTCTGTGATGCGCTGGGCCCACAGCTCGCGGCCGACCTGCGCCCGCACGTGCTTCTCGATCGCGGGCCAGTAGTGGGCGAGCAGCTCGGCGACCTCGTTCTGGGACCGGGCCTCCGTGCGCGGCGCGGTGTAGACCAGCTTCGTGACCTCGGTCGGAACATCCATCGGATCCATCACGGACCCTCCTTCGGGATAAAGCGGGCGGGAAGCGGGGGCCGCCCGCGGTGGGGGCTTGGCCGGGGAGGGAGGACTTCAGCAGAACTCGCCGGCGTACACCTCGTAGCCCTCAGCGTCGATGAGCTCGCCGGGGCGAAGGTCGCTCCCGCGGCGGATGCCGAACCGGCTCTTCAGCGGCCAGAATCGCGAGTCGGCTCGGCGGGCCCACGTCCCCTCCATCTCCTCAACGGAGATGTCCCGGCCATGCTCCGCCTTGATGAGGACGTCGGGGCGACGGATGAACTCCGCCCATGCTGCACGCGAGGTGAGCCCCATCTCGGGGTGCGCACGGAACAGGAAGCGGTGAACCGCGGCGTGCTGCCCGATGTGAAGGCCCTCGCCGGAGGCGTCGCCACCGGGGAAGGGGCCGAAGGCGTAGAAGTTGACGGACATCTGGATCTCCTTGATCAGGCGGCGAGTTCGAAGTCGGTGGCGATGAGGTGGCGGGTGGCCTTGTAGCTGGCGAGGCCGGCGTACAGGGCCGGGTCCGTGGGCCGGTAGACGTGGACGTGGATCCAGCGGCCGGTGGTGCGGTGTTGCGCCCACACCCGGATCGCGTCGGCGCCCAGGTGAGCGGCGCAATAGGCCTTGGCTACGTGCCGGCCGTACCAGCTGCGCTGCCCGTCGGGCAGGTCCGCGCCAAGTCGGTCCAGAACATCCCCGGTGCGCACCAGCCGGCCCGCGGCGACCAGGGCGGCGATCTCCCCGGACAAGGCCGCGTAGCGGAGGGGCTTGGTGGCGGCCAGGGCGGCGGCGATCGTGCGGCGGATGGTGGCGACGGTGCGGTGCATGGAGTCCCCCTCGGTGGTTCGCGTGCCGGTCTGTGCCGACACTCAGAACATTACCCAAGCCACTTGGGCAAAGCAACCTGCACAACAGAACTTGCCCAAGAATCTTTGAAAGCGATACGCTTGAGCCCCATAGCCATGGCCAAACTGGTTGTGTAAACATGTCCACATGACCGCCTACACCCCAAGCCCCCAGCTCACCGCCGCACTCGACGACTTCACCAAAGCCCAAGAAGCAGCAGACGCCGCCCGCAACAAGCTGCGAGCCGCAGTCGCCGAAGACCTCAAGACCTACGACGTCACAACAGACGCCATCGCCAGCCATCTGCCGTGGTCCGGCGAGACCGTCCGAGGCATCGCCCGCGAATACGACGTGCCCCGCAGGCGAAAGCCCACCGTCAAATCCATCAAGCCCAAGAAGCGCACCGCCGGAGGAGGCTCCTCCGGCTGATGGGAGGACCCCTTGCCGAAACATCGAGGACGCACCGCGCTCTACCGCCTCTACGACGCCGCCGACCAGCTGCTGTACGTCGGCGTCAGCCACAACCCTGACGTCCGATGGGGTCAGCACTCGCTCACCAAGGAGTGGTGGCCCCAAGTCTCGAAGAGGACGGTCGACTGGCACGAGACCCGACTGCTGGCTGAAGCCGCCGAAGCCACCGCAATCTCCAGCGAGAAGCCGCGCCACAACATCGTCGGCACGCCGGACGCCGCAGCGAAGCCAGCCGGCGGGAAGACTCCAACTCGCCCCATTCGCGTCGCACTCAACGAGTGGGACGACTTCGGCAAGGCCGTCGCCCTCATGGGCACAGACCGCAGCGCCGCGATCCGGGCCTTCATGGCTTGGTGCACCCACAAGCCTGGCGCCAAGCTGCCGAAGCGTCCGCCACGCGAGCTCTGGTCGGGACTCGCCAGCAGCCAGCCCGAGCAGCCCGACGCCTGACCTGCCCCACCCGAGCCGCACGCCACCCAGCAGCGTGCGGCTCACCCATGCCACGGTCACGGCCGGCCGGTCTCCATCCCCGACGCGTCGCCGGGGCCGGGGCCTGCGGTAGACGGGTCCCCCGCGCGCTGCCCGGCAGACGACCGGTCGGCGGCGTCCTGGGGGCCGTCGATGACAGCGAGGATCTCGTCGGCGTAGTCGGCGGCGATCCCGCGGGGCGAGCACCAGTCACGCATGTCGGCGACGAAGGCCCGGACGCGGGCGAGGGTAGCCTCGGCCTCCTCTGCACGCTCCCCGTTAGCTATGCCGCGGTTGGCGTACTGGCCGAGTCGCAAGATGAGTTGATCCACCTGTGTGGCGAGGCGGTCGCGGTCGCGTTCCATTTCCTCGCCCTTGGCCTTCCACGTCGCGCGGCCGGCGGCGAGTTGTTCCATGCGGCGGTCACGGACGACGAGCACGGCCTCGGCGAGCTTCCGCGCGTCCTCCTCGTTCAGGTCGTCCGGACAGGTCCGGCTAATCGCCTGCGTGTACTGCTCCCGCAGGGCCTCGTCGGTGGGGCATCCGCACCCCCAGTTGTGGGTCTCGGGGGTGGGGCAGTGCTCGTCGTGGGGGATGCTGGCTTCGCAGGCTGGGCAGTCGCGGTCCGGGCTGGCGGGACGCGCATCGACGGCAAGTTGCATACCGAGGATGCGGAAGGCGGCCTGGATCGTGGACATGGGGTGGTCGGCGATGCGCTGGGCGAGCGCACTGGCGGCTGGATTGTCGGGCTCGCGGAGGTCGTCGGGGACGGTGTTAGCTGGCTTTTCGCCAAGTCGTGCGCGGGCTTCGGCTGCGATGTCGACGGGGGTGCCGGTGATGCCGTGCCGTTCAAGGTCTTCGAGCATGTCCCAGGCGGGCCGGCCGATGTGGAGCATGGCGTCTTCGGTGATCCGGTAGCGGTGCAGGCAGGGGCGGAGGGTCATGGTTTGGCCGGTGGCGATCGGCATTCCGCTGACGCCGAGTTCGTGAACCTGGGCGCCGCAGGTAGGGCAAGGCGGGAAGGGGAAGAGCAGGGTGCTGATGCCCTGGCGGTGCTGCCGGGCCCGGTGTTCGCCGATCACGGCAAAGGTCAGGAGATCGGCGTCGCTGATCGGCTGGGTGTCAGTGGCGGTCACGGTGGATCTCCTTGATCTCGGCGAGGGCTTGGCGGGCGCGACTGGCGGAGGCTTCGGCGCGGCGCCGGTAGCGGCGGGTGTCGATCGCGCAGCGAATGGCCACGACGAGGGCTACAACCGCGGCGGCCAAGGCGGCGAGGTCCAGGGGCTCAGGCATGGGTCCTCCGGGTTCGGGCGGGCGGGTCAGGGTGTGGGGTCGCTGCTCTCGGTGTCAGCGAAGGTGATCGGTGTCTGCGGGTGGGCTTCGTCACCTCGCGCCTGCCGGATGGCTTCCCGGCCCGCTTCGATGCCCCGCAGCCGGGTCTGCTGGGGCTCCGGGTAGACCGGGTTCGGGCAGGCGGTGTCGGCGTCGGCATGGATGGGGGCGGCGGCGGGCTTGGCGCAGACGCAGAGGTTGCTGCGGCTGGCCTGCGTGTAGGGGTGGGGGTGGCGGTGGGACTCGTAGTGGAGGCCGCAGACGCAGTTCCCGGCGTTGCTGTGGGGGCTGCGCTGGTACTCGTGGATGTCGGTCATGACGTGTCTCCGGAGTCGGCGCCCGGCCGCGGTCGGCGGCCGGGCGGGGCGGGTCAGTGGGAGATGCGGATGGTGGCTTTCGGGTGCCGCGTGCAGGCGTCGGCGAGGCGCCGCAGATAGTCGAGGGCGCCGTCGTAGCTGCCCCAGCCGTTGACGGGCTCCATGGCCCGGTAGATGGCCGGGTGGAGTTCCATGTCGATGACGGCTCGGCGCAGGTCGGGTGCGACGTTGCCTGCTGTGCGGCCGTCCAGCTTGGCGAGCGGGGAGCCGAGGGCGTCGTCCCACATGCTGCTGACGTTGGAGGTCATGTTGCCGATGTCGGCGGGGCAGATCCGGTGGGGTTCGGAGCCGCCGGTGTCGACAGCGATCTCGAGGCGGATGTCGTAGCTCACGGGCGGGGCTCCTTGCGGGCGCCGCGGTCGGCTGCCCAGTTGGGGGTGAGATGCTTGGGCGAGCACCGCCCGGCTACGACCCGGGCGGTGCGCTTGCGTGATCACGGGGTGGCGGCTGCGGCGAGGCAGGCAGCGACGATGACGACAGTCGGGGTGTCGCTGGGGAACTCGATGACCGCGCCGTTGGGGCAGTCGAGCCCCGAGTCGCCGGTGTCCCCGACGACCGCCCAGACGGCGCCGGCTGAGTGCCGGAGGATGCTGAGCGGCATGTCGTCATCGCCGGTCCAGCCCGCGGCTTCGAGGGCTTCGACGACGTCAAGGCGGCCGAGCCACTCGCCAGACTCCGGGCGGGAAATGATCAGGCGCAGATCGGTCATCGGTTGGTCTCCAGGTCGTTGAGTGCTTCTCGGGTTTCGGCAAGGACGTCGGCGGTGGACCGCATCGTGTAGACGGCGACGGTGCGGGCGAGGAGGTCGCGTTCGGCGCGGAGTTGGCGGATGAGACGGGCGGCTGTGTGCCCGTCTGGCGGCTGCTCGCGGGTGTCGGCGACCGGTGGGCCGCCGGCGGGCTGTTCGGTGGTCTGCGGGCGGCTGGCGGCCGTCTCGCGGGTGTTCTGTCGGTGAGTCATGGCGGCGTCTCCGATGGGGCTATACGGCCGCGTGGCGGCCTCGGGATGGACGGGTGGGCCCTGGGAGCCCCGCGGTCGGTTGCGGGACTCAGGCGGGCACTCAGCGCTTCGCGGGGGTGGGGCGGCGACCCAAGGCTTCGATGCCGGCGCGGAGTCGGGCTGCCTCGGCGGCGGTGAGGCGGTGACGCTCGGCGCGATCGGCGAGGTTCAGCAGCTGCTCGAGAGTCGGGCCCGTCACCGCCGCCTCCTGGCTCGGGCCGCGGCACGGCGGGCGGCGCGGTTCTGTCGGGGCTCTGGCTGGTCGTCCTCGACGATCTGCTCGCCGGTCCAGCGGAGTTCGGTCTCCCAGCGGGCGCCGGGCTTGCCGGAGCGCTCACCGCGAGGCGTAGACGAAGGCTTGGCCATCACGCCACCTCCCCACGCGCGGCTGGCCGACGGGCGTGCCGGCAGGTATCGCCAGCGGCGTCCACAACCGGGTGACCACGAGTTCGTCGACCGGCCCGTCGAGGCTGACGCGGGTTCGCCAGGTGCCGTGGAGGTGCAGGCGCCTGCCGGGCCGCAGGACTGCGGCGTAGCTGATCGCCGCGTTGGTGCCGGGCGAGCGGAGCACGATCCGGTGATAGTCCCGGCCGTCCAGCCGGCCGTTCCGCCATCGCGGCACCGTGAGTACGAATCGCAGCTCGCATTCCCCGTCGACCGCACGCACCAGGTCCGGGCCGCCGTCGCGGCTCGACACTTCGCCGACGAACTGGCGGGGCCGGTGGTCGGCGGCGGTCATGCGGCCACCTCCAGCACCGGGCTGGCTACCGGAAGCTCAGCCCGCTCGAGCAGCAGCCGGATCCCAGCAACGGCTTGCTGGCGGACGACGCCGTTACCGAGCGCCTTGAGCATCGCTGCCCGCGTCAGGCCCGGCGTCTCCGTGACCCAGCCGGCGGGCAAGCCCATCATCCACTCGGTGAAGACGGGGCTCAGGCGTCCCCGAACATCAGTTGGCCATGGGGCCCGTCGCCCGAGGACCCGCTCCCACCGTCGAATGGCTGGTCCGTAGAGGCCCCAGTCGATGTCGCAGTCTCCGGCTCGGAGTTCGAGATGTGCGACACGGCGCTCGGCAGCATCAGGTCGCCCTTCGATCCACGCTGGTTCGGACCGCCCTTCGCTCCATCCGTCGCCCTCGGTGTGGGCAAGAGCTTCGCCGGGACGTCCGAGTGTGGGGTCGGTGCAGCCACGGCAGTCAGCGCAGAAGCCTCCTGCGTCATGGAAGGACTCTCCCCGTCCACACGTGGGGCAGCCGGGTTCGACAGCCGTCCCGCGAACACCACGTCCGACAGCGTCCAGCCCTCGTTCACGTTCGGGTTGTCCGTCTTGCGTCCGGCCGTCGCGTTCCTGGTGCCCGTCGCGTCGCCCGCCATCGGCGTCGGCAGCAGCTTCACCGCGATATTCAGCGGCGTGCCCTGCCCATTCCCGTTGATCCCCTTCGCGAGATTCCGTTGCCGCCGCGCTTCCCAGGATTCCAGCGACTCCCCGTCGTTCGGGTTGCCCGCAGTCGGAGTCGGCAGCAGCTGGCCAAGCGACAATGAAGACTCGCTTCCGGGGGTGGGGAGCGCCGACCTCCGACGCGGCGACGACACACCATTCCGCATCGAACCCGAGGCGGGCCAGGTCCCCGAGAACGGCTCCGAGTGCCCGCAGTGGAGGTTCAGAAGATCCGTCTCCCACACAGTCCGGGCAGGGTTCCATGTCGCCGGCAGCTTTCGCTGAGAGGAGCCCTTGGACATTCTCGATCACCACCAGTTGGGGTAGGAGGACGTGGATGGCGCGGGCGGTGTGGGCCCACAGGCCGGAACGGGTACCGGGTACGAGGCCAGCCCGGCGGCCAGCCGTGCTGACGTCCTGGCAAGGGAAGCCGGCCGTGAGGATGTCGACGGGCTGGACCTCAGCCCAGTCGATGCCAGTTACGTCACCGAGGTTCGGGACTCCGGGCCAGTGGCGGGCCAGGATCTGGGCGGCGTACTGGTTGGTGTCTTCCTTGCCGTTCTTGTCCGGCGGCTCGTACTGCGAATGCCAAGCCACCTCGCCACCGAAGACGTCCAGGACGGCCAAGTCGAGGGCGCCGGTACCGGTGAACAGGGAGCCGATGCGCGGGTTGTTCATGCCGCGCTCCGCTCGTCGGACGTGATCGGCACCGCGATCACCGTGTTGTCGTCGGGAGTAACGGTCACCGGCAGGCCGCGGACCATGGCCACGAACCCGACCGGCTCCTCGCAGGCGACGGCCGCTATGGCGTAGGCGGCCGGTGTCATCTCGCGGCTCGGGCCGCTCTGCTGGGCGAGACACACGTCGCACGGCACGTTGGTGGACACCACACCGTCACCGCACAGGGCGCGGCGAGTACCGTCCGGGCGGGCAGCCTGCGCCACCCACACGGGGGTGCCGATCGGCAGGATCTGGATCATGCGGCGTTCCTTCGGCTACGGCGCTGGGCGCGGCGGGCGTGCAGTTCGGAGTAGGCGGTCAGATCGCGGACCGTCGCCCACGTGTGGCCGCAGCTGGGGCAGCGGTAGCCGTCGACGATCCGGTCACCGCGGGTGCGGGACTCGGCAGGGGCTATGTCACGGGCGGTGCATGACGGGCAGGAGTCGTTCATCAGGCCGCCTTCCGGTCGTCGTTGGTGACGTGCTGGTGGCGGTCACGCAGGCCGCCGTCGAGCGCGACGAGGTTCGGTCGCGCCTGGGCCCGGCACCGGGGGCAGGAGTGCTCGGCAGAGGCGACTCCGGTGGCTGCGGTGCCGAGGGGCCAAGCGCCCACGTGCGGGATCGTGTAGGCGGGGGCCGGGGCCTCGACCTGGGCCTTCTTGGGGGTGGCGGTCCGGCCTCCGAGGGAGAGCAGGAATTCCGTGAGGTCGCCTTGTGCGCGCAGTGCGGCGATGTCAGCCGGGTCGAAGTGGGTCACGTCATGGCCATATCGACGAAACGCGCATAGTGCCCTTGGAAGGCGACAGTGATCGTTGCGGTGGGTCCGCCCCGGTGCTTGCCGACGATCAGGTCAGCCTCGCCCGCCCGCGGAGATTCCTTCTCGTAGGCGTCCTCGCGGTGCAGCAAGATCACGATGTCGGCGTCCTGCTCGATCGAACCGGACTCGCGCAGGTCGGACACCATCGGCTTCTTCTCGGTGCGCTGCTCCGGCCCGCGATTGAGCTGGGCCAGCATGATGACCGTGATGCCGAACTCCTTGGCGAGAAGCTTGAGTCCACGCGACAGCATCGACACGGCCACCTGCCGGGACTCGGCCCGCGGGGCCTGCATCAGCTGCAGGTAGTCGACGACGAGCAGCCGCAAGCCGGCGGTGCGGACCAGGTGGCGGACCGTGGCCCGCAGGCCGGGGAGGGTGACGAGCGGCGCGTCATCGATGTGCAGGGGCGCCGCGGACAGGGACGGGACCATCGACGCCGCGCGAGCCATGGCAGTGTCGTCGACGATGCCCTGCTTGACGTGGTGCAGCGGGATGGTGACGGCCGCACACATGATGCTCTGCGCGAGCTCGTTCTTGCCCATCTCCAGCGATGCGAAGTACGTCGGGATGTGGTTGGTGACGGCGGCGGCCCGCGCGAAGTTGGAGGCAACGGTCGTCTTGCCCATGGCGGGACGGGCCCCGACGACGACGAGCTGGCCCGGCGCCCATCCCCCGCACAGCAGGCCGTCGAGGTCGACGAAACCGGTGGGGATGCGGTTTTCGTTGCTGGGCGGCGTCACGGCCTGGACGAGCGCGTCGGGCAGGAGTTCGCCGAGAGTTGATGCCTGCGATACGGCGGTCGGCCGCACGAGGTTGTCGATCTCAGCCTGGAACTCGGCGATGTCCGAGTCCGGGTCGAACGCAGGGCTGGTGGACTTGACGCGCATCGTGACGCCAAGAGCCGCAGCACGGGCGGCGATAGCAACCTTCGTGACGCGCGCGGCCCAGTAGTCGGCCGAGCCGGGCATCGCCTGGTTGTAGAGCTCGGCGAGCTCTTCGCTGGTGAGCGGCCGGGAGGTCATGCGGCCCTCGGCGTGCCACGCCTGCAGCTTGCGGGCGACGGCCTGCCAGCGGATCTCGCCTGCGGTGAGCTGGTCGCGGATGTCTTCGACGGCGTACCAGGTCCAGCGGTAGCGCTCGTCGCTGATGTCGGCGGGGTCGAAGCCGTTGGCGGCGAGGTCGTCGACGAGGTCCGTCTTGGCCATGGCGGAGGCGACGAGGATCTGTTCGGCCTCGAGGTCGGAGGGCATCGTCGGGATGGGGGCGCTCTGGTCGCCAGCCCACAGGTCGATGTCGGTGGTCACGCGGCAGCCCCCTTGCGGAAGTCGTTGCCCTCGAGCAGCACGACGCTGTTGCGGCACATCTCGGCGAGGCGGGAGGCAACCCGCGGGCCGGTCACCTCGGCGAGTTCGTTGGGCAGCACGTCGCACGTGATGATCACCGGGCGGCGGTTGATGTACCGCTCGTCGAATAGCTCGAAGAGCCGCTCCTGCGTCCACGTCGACGCTCGGGCCGCAGCCAAGTCGTCGATGAACAGCAGCTCGCAGCGCTGAAGTTCCTTCAGCAGGGCCCGGCCCTGGCCATCAGCCGCGTCGGGTCGCAGAGCGTCGAACAGGGCAGTCGACCGCCACGTCTGGATCAGCGGGGTTCCCTGCCACGGCGTGCCCGGCGCGTACTGGGCCTCCAGCCAGCGGCGGCAGGTCCGCCACGCGGTCAGCGTCTTGCCGATCCCGATCGGTCCGGTGAGGAACAGGCTGCTGCCGCCCCAGCCGGCGATCCAGTCGGCGGCCTGCTCGGGGAGGTCGATGTGCTTGCGGTAGATGGCCGGGATGCGGTCGTCGAACTTGCGGAGGGCCACAGCCCGACGCTCGATGATCACGCCTTCGGCGGGAGTGGGGTGGTCAGAACTGGAGTGCACGCTTCTTCTCCTCTTCGGTGAGGTGACGGGGGGCCGTCTGAGGGCCTGCGGGCTGCTGCTTGCGTTGCCCGGAGGTGGCCTGTCGGCGGAGGGTCGGGTACTTCTCCCGGAGCTTGGCCGGGCTGAGGATGATGGCGTTCCAGAAGTCACTGGCATGGGCCCAGTCGATGGCGGCGATGGCCTGGTCCGGGGTGACCCCGTCGATGTCGATGAGGCGCCGCATGTCGGTGCGCCACTTGTCCGTGACGCGGGGGCGTTTGTCGCCGCCCTTTTCGATCACGTCGGCGAAGTGCTTGCAGACGCGTTCGACGTCGTGGCGGGGAGGAGCGTCAGCGGATGCCGGAGGCTCCGCTCCTTCCTTTCCCTGCTCCTTTCCCTGCTCCTTTCCTTTCCTTTCCGCCAGTGAGTCCTCAGTGAGGTCTCCGTGAGGGGTGGATGAGGAGTCATTCGGGCAGGTCAGGTCATGCTCAGGGCCCTCTGGGGGTGGCGGAAGCTTGCTGGCGGTCGGCCGGTTGATCCTTTGATGCTCAGACCAGCTTCGAACGGCCAAGTAACGCTTGCGATTGAGGGTGTAGCGAAGGATCAGTGAGGACTCACTGAGGGCTCCCAGATCGCCTTCGATGTCAGCCGCAGTGCGGTCATCGAGAGGCCAGACCGCCGCTTTGATGAGCCGCGCATCGTCTACGCACCTGCCTTCATCGTCTGCATGCGTCCACAAGCCGATGAAGGTGAGGCGCTGCTCGGGTGTGAGGTCGGCGACGGTGAGCGACGTGAAGAACTCCGGCTTGATGGAACGGATGCGAGCCATCAGTTCTCACCGCCCGCGGTGAGCAGCTGAGTGAGGTGCTTGCCGAGGTCAGTACTCAGCGAACGACCGGCCGATTCCGCCGCACTTACGAGGTGTTCGGGGTCCGCGCCGGAGTCGAAGGCTGCCCCGACCTCATCAATGAAGCGGCTGACGAGAGCCCCTGGCGGAGTCCCCTGATTGCTCGCCAAGTCCCAGGCGCTCTCCCATGCGTTAATAGCGTCTACGCAGGTCACGAACCGCTCGTCCGCGACGGAGGGTGGCGCCGGGGAGGCCCGCACGATGCGCCCGATGTAAGAGGCAATGTCGACTGCGTTCTGGGAGCCGGCGCAGAACGCCGCCTCGGTGAGATCCGTGCGTGCCGACCAGCCGCACTCGAGGAGCTTGTGGGTCTCCTCGGCGAAGAACTCCTCGTCGCGACTGCTGATGGGCTGCCCGGTCTTCTCCCATGCCCACGCCCACACCATGGAGAGGTGCACGAAGATCGTCACGCGCCGTCGCTCGGCCCCCTCCTTAAGTTCACCAGCCTGCCGGAAGGTGGCCTGGTCCACATCGGCGACGGTCTGCGCGTCCGGCATGCTGCTGGTTTTGCCGCCGTTGCAGTCCGCGCAGGCGGTGACGAGGTTGGTCGGGGCGTCGTTTCCGCCGAGAGTCTGCGGGATGACGTGATCGACGTTGAGTTTCGCGCTGGGTGCTGCGGCACCGCAGTAGCGGCAAGCGTGGTTGTCCCTGCGGAGGATCTCGTAGCGGAGGCGCTTGGAGACGGCCATTGGTGGGTTCCTTCGGACGGTGCGGTTGATGGAGGGCGCGCGGAACCAGGCCCTCAGGGCGGTCGCCTTTCGCGGCCCTGACGCATCGGAAGTTCGTGTACATAATAGCGTTCAACGCGCTCATGTACATCATGTTCCTGAGGTACACTGCCGACATGACCGCGCCCAAGAAGGAGCACCAGGAGAAGATCGCGGATGTGCGCAACGCGCTCGCCGACGCGATCGAACGAGCCCGCTACTACGACGAGACGACGGTGATGACGTCCCGCGGAAAGCGCGTCGCCGTCCTGGTCGGCATGGACTTCTACGAGCGCGCCCTGGAAGCACTCGGCGAAGAGCGCGTGCTCGTCACCAAGTCGACCGACGACTGACATCCCTCTCCCCTCCCTTCTCGCCCCGCGGTTTCCGCGGGGCGTTGGTGTGCGTGGCCGGCTTGATGCCGGTGGTGCCCGGAACGGGATTCGAACCCGCACTTGATCCGCTTTTAAGGCGGCTGCGTCTGCCGTTGCGCGACCCGGGCCGGGGCCCCGCCAGTGGGCGGGGCGTTGTTGCGTCAGGCTGCGGCCGGTCGGCGGCGCGTCTTGTCGATGGCGGCTCGTTCGCGGGGCGTTTTGCCTCCGCGGATTCCGCACCTCATATGGGGCGGCAGGCCCTGCTCCTCGACGAGGGCCTCCTCGAGGCAGCGCGTCTCGACGGGGCACTTGCCGCAGGTGACTTTGGGCTCGCGAACCGTTGCGGCGTTGCAGACGTCGGGGGCGAAGAGGTCCGGGTCGATCTGGGCGCAGAGGGCCTGGTCGCGCCAGTTGCGGGCGCTCATGCGGCCATCCCCAATTCACCTTGGGGGTGTTCACGGAGTGCCCGGTCGATGGTGAAGCGGGCGATGCCAAGGCGGGCTGCGGCCTGGTCGCGATCGAGACCGCCGACGCTCATGAGCCAGTGGGCTTCTTCAGCGACGATCTCGGCGCGGAGCTTCGTGTCCTCGGGGATGAAGTCGGGGTCGTCGATGACGTCCATCCGCTCTGCCCAGTAGGCGCAGGTGGCCCAGCGATTGCGGGCGGCCCAGTTCCGGGCCCGCTTGGCCTGCCCCTTGTCGACGCCGTTCCGCAGCGGCCTCTTACCCTTGAGGTCTTCGAAGGTCGCGGCGATGGCTTTGGCGGTGGCCGCGAAGATGGTTGTGCGTCGTAGCAGGGTGCTGGCGTTTGCGCTGCTGAGTCCGGCGTGTTCGGCGATCTGTCGGAGGGGCCAGCCGGCGGCGACGAGGGCCTGGACGCGGCGGATGGACCCGATGGCGGGGACGCGGCCTGTGCGGTGGTTGTCGACGGTGACGGCGAGGATCTTGGCTGCCATCTCGGGTGAGGTGCGCTGCCGGCGTCCGCGGCCCTTGTTTGGGCGGGCCTGGGTGAACTCGAGGATGGTCTGGATGGACAGGCCGGTGGTGTATGCGACTGCGCCGGGGCCGATGTTGCTGGCCTGGAGGTGGAGGAGGTGTTCCCGGACCGGGGCGGCGTCGATGAGCCGGTCCCAGGTCCCGTCCTTCTGGGCGTGGCGGCGGGCGTTGTTGCGGTCGTTGTAGCGGGTAACGCAGTCGGGGCGCCGGCACTTGTAGTCGGTATAGCAAGTGAGCGTGTTGTGGTGGGGTGCGGTGCGGGTCGCGGTGGTCACGGTCGTGTCCCCCTTCCTGGGGTGTTGCGGCGGCGGGCGGCGGGGTGGCGCCAGATGGCTTCGAGTGCGGCGAGGTGGGGGTCGAGGGGTTCGCGGCGGCGGAGGCGGGCGGCGAGGGCCCGGAGCGGGTTCACGCGGCGGCCTTCTTCGGCCGGCGGGTCTCGGCTATGAGCAGGCCCTTGACCGACAGGCGCCACACAGCGATGGGGTGGCCGTGCGTGGCCGGCGAGGTGGACGGCACGTACTGCTTGGTGTGCTCGATGACCCCGCCCTGGCGCAGGCCGTTGATGGCGGCGCCGAGAAGGCCGTGGGAAAGCTCCGGCAGCACGTCGCGCAGGTCGTTTGCGGAAAAGGTGTCCCGGGTGAGGCCGAAGGCGAAGACGGCTTGCTGGACGAGGAACCGGTCCCAACTGCTGGCGCGGTCGACGATGTCGGTGAGCCGCTCGTCCTTGTCGGCAGATGCCAGGCGCTCGGCGGTGGTGAGCTTGCGGGGCATGGATGACTCCTGAGAGGTGAGAAGCTGGTGGGGTGGCCGGCCCGCACTGCCCGCGGGCCGGCCGGGGCGGCTAGGCGGCGTTCTTCAGCGCGGTGCCGCGCTCCTTGATGTAGGCGCCGAGGCTGGTCGGCTTGCCCGTCTGCGGGTGCATCAGCGGCGTCGCGAGGGCGCTGGATGCCTCGACCTCGCGGTAGAGGTTGAGCAGACTGTCCGGGGTGGCGTCGGCATCCTTGGCGGAGTCGATCCACGCCGTGGCGTCGATCTCCTTGCCGCCGTCGCGCAGCCAGTCCAGGTAGGGCTTGGCGATGTCACGCGCCCCGTTGGGCTGGTTGAGGACGAGGCCCCGGAAGGAAGGGCAGCGGGACTTGATGAAGCGGAGCCGATTGGCTTCGTCCATCTCGGCAGCCACACCGAACTCGAACTCGATGCCCTTGCGCTGCTCGGCGCGCATCCCCTTGTTGACCGGGGATCCGTTCTCCAGGACCCAGTGCACGTAGGACCGCATCGTCACGACCACGTGCCCCGGGTAAGCCATGAGCGCTTCGATCATTTCGTTCTGAAGCGGGGTGCCGTCCTTCCAGCCGGCGAACTTGTTGCCGCCGTACTTGGACTTGGCCTTTTCGACCTGGTCGAGGGTGCCGTCGGTGCCCTTCCAGAAGTGGCTGAGGGAGTCGACCATGACGACCGGGTATCCCGCCTGCGCTGCGGCGGCCAGGGCTTTCTGCAGGTCGCGGGGGTCGTACCGGTGCATCGGCAGGGTGTCGAAGGCGACGTCGAGGTCGTTGACGTACAGAGCGGCGGCGCCGCGCTCGGTGTCGATGACGGCGAAGCGTCGGCCTTCCGCCAGGCCGCTGGCGATGGACAGCCCGGTCCACGTCTTCCCGGAGCCGGAAGGCCCCTGAATGGCGACGGTGGCGTTGAAACCGTCCTTGGTTGCGGGCCGGAAGGTGAAGGGGCCGTCGTCGTACTCGTCGGCTTGCGGCTGCTGACGGCCGGCGCGGACGGGAGGGGGAAGCTGGCTCATGGGTAGCTCCTAGGCGTACTGACGCTCAACCCAGGTGGGGAGCGCGGTGAGAGGTGCTTCGAGGTATCCGGGCCATTCGCCGGTCTCCCGGCAGTGGGCGTAGGTGTGGAGGGCCCGCTCGTTGAGGTGTCGGCCTATGTCGCGTGCGGTCGGGTCGCAGGTGGTGACGACGACCAGGTACGGCGGGTCCTTTTCCTGGATCACGAACTGGAAGGGGAGTTCGGGGTCGATCAGGTCAAGGGCGATTCCGCCGTCGGTGTAGAACTCCTGCTGCTGGTGGTAGCCCCAGTCGTGGAACATCCGCCCGAGGTCTTCGGGGTTGGCGGACTTGGTCGTCTTGTAATCGACGATCTGGCCTTCGTTGCGCAGCCAGTCGAGGCGGGACCGGCGCCAGATACCGCGGTCCTCCCAGAACAGGGACTGCTCAGCGACTCCGCTGCCGGGGTCGAGGAGGGCCTCGGCCTCCGGGTTGGCGCGGAGGGCGGCGGCCATGGCGTGGATCTGGTCGAGCGCGGCCCGCTTGAGGGGGATCTTCCCTTCGTCGCGGATCGCCGCGACCTCGGCCTTTATGGCGTTGCTGTCCCATCGGGCGGCGTCGACGAGGACGAGTTCGGGGCCGTCGTCGAGGACGAGCTTGTGGGCGGCGGTGCCCAACTCAAGGTTCGGCTTGGTGGGTTCGGCGTGGTCGAGCCAGTACTTGAACTTGGCGGGGCATTCGGTGGCGAGCTTGCGGGCCCCTGTGGAGGAGAGGCTGCCGCCAGGGATGGGGTCTGAGTGGTACAGCTCGGCGTCGATGTCGTAGAGGCCGGGCACGACCGCGGTCTCGGCGGCGACGGCGGTCACGATGCTCCGCCCGTCTTGATGCAGCCTTCGCAGCGGTACGAGCCGTCGGGCCGGCGCTCGAAGGGGCCGTCGGTGTCGCCGCAGTGGCAGCGGATCATGTCGTCCATCAGCCGGCCGCCTTGAGGCTGGTGCGGTTGATGGTGCAGGGTGCGCAATCGGGGTGGCCGCAGTCGTTGCCGAGCTGGTGCTCGACGGCCCGGTTCCAGGCGTAGCCGTGGTGCAGGACGACGGCGTAGCAGGTGGGGCTGTACGGGCTGCCGTCGAGGAGTTCGACGAAGCAGGCGTTGTGCTCGGCGGCCACCTCGAGGGCGGTGATCAGGTCGGGCTGCTTGAGGACGTCGTCGGGGCCGAGGATCCAGACGGCCCACTCGATCTCGGGGATTCCGACCATCTGCCGGTCGGGGCCGAAGAGGCGGATACGGGATGTGCTCATCGCGTGTTCTCCTTGGTGGTGGTCGCCCCGCATTGCCCGCGGGGCGACCGGCGGTTCAGAGGCGGACGGGCATGACGAGGTAGCGGTAGTCGCTGTCGTCGCTGACGGCGTGGAGCATGGCCGGGCGGATGTTGCTGGTGAGCCCGATGGAAACCTCGTCGGTGCCGACGGCTTGGAGCCCGTCGAGGAGTGCGGCCGGCTGGAACGCCATCTGGATGGCGGGCCCGTCGATGTGCTGGCCGTCGACGATGTCCATGGCGACGGCGCCGGTGTCCTCGCCTGCGGCGCGAACGGAGATCTCGTCCGTCCCGAACCCGATGAGGATCTTCGGCTTGCGGTCGGTGGCCACCAGGCAGGCTCGCTTGGCGGCGGCCACCAGCTGGTCGACGGGGACGATGGCCTCGGTGACGAATTCGTCGGGGATGTATTGGTGCGGGTCCTTGCGTCCGTGCTCGTCGATGCGGACCAGGGTCGTGTAGCGGGTGTCGTCGCTCAGGCCCGCCGTCTTGCCGCGGAGGGTCAGGCCGAGGTCTCCGGTGGCGTTCATGCCCTTGACGGCGTCGGCGAGGCTGCGGGCCGGCACGAGCGCCCCGACCGGATCCCGGCTGCCGTTGGCTGCCGTCCAGGCGATGCTGCGTTCGGCCATGCGGTACCGGTCGGTGGCCCACACGGTGAGCCGGTCGCCGTCGGCGGTGAGTTGGATGCCTCCCCGCCACGGCTCGGCGACCACGGTGGGGTCGGTGGCTACCGCCACCTGGCGGACGGCCTCGGTGAACTCTTCGCCGTCCACGGTCCCGTCGGGTGTCGGGCGTCCGGCGATGGCCGGGTAGTCGGCTTCCGGCAGCAGCGTCAGCATGAACCGGTCGCGCCCGGCGGACAGGGTCGCCCGACCGTCGTCGACGGTGATGTCGATGAGTTCTGAGCGGTAGGTGGCGATGACCTGGGCGGCGAGCCGGCCGGAGATGACGATGCGGCCGGGTTCGAGGATGTCGGCGGCAAGGGTGCTGTGGGTGGTGACGTCCCAGTTGGCACCGGCAACGGTCAGGTGGTCATCGGTGGCGTCGAGGAGGAGTCCGGCGCGGGCGGGGACGGTGGGCTTGGCTGCGAGGTGGCTGGCCGACCACGAGGTGGCGTCGGCCAGCGCACGCCGCGGGATGCGGACCTTCATCAGGCGGCCCACCGCATCTCGTCGCTGCCGGTCGGCAGCTGCTCAGCCTGCGGGGCGGTGGCGGGCTCGTCGGTGACGGGCACCTCGATGAGCGTCGGGGTGGTGATCGGCCAGTCGCCGAGGAGTCGGCCGCTGCCGGTGACGGCGTCGTCGGGAAAGAGCTGAGGGTGGGGGTAGGAGGCGGTTTCAGGCATGGCTGTGCCCTCCAGAGGTGTGTAGGGGGCCGCCCCGCGGCGCGGGATCGGGGTGCGGGGCGGCGGCTTTCAGGCGGCCTCGGGGCCGCGGTTCTGCAACGGGATCACGCGGGCGATCGGCTTGGTGGCGGCCGCGAGCTGGCGCTGGAGGCGTTCGTTGTCGGCCTTGAGCCTGGTGTTCTCGTCGCTGACGCACTTGACGATGAGTTCAGCCTCGAACTGACGCTGAGTGGCGGTGGCGTACCGCTCGGCGAGCTCAGCGCGGTCACCGACACTTCGGTCGATGGATTCGAGGGTGCGCAGGTACTTGCCCTGCACCTCGGCGAGTTCGCGTCGGAGGTAGGCGTTCTCGGCTTGCACTTTGGCCAGCTCCGCTTCCGGATTGCTGTGCCGGCGTGTCTTGCGGCTGGCGAAGAGCCTCACTGCCCATCCTCCTTCCGGTTGCCTCGTTGCGAGGCGGCGATCATTGCTGCGGCTGCGATGCCGCACAGTGCGGCGATCCACTCGGGGGCGGTCACGTGGCGGCCTCTTCAGCAGGCGGCTCGGCGGCCGGCTGGCCGGGGGCGTCGAGCCGCTTGCAGTACGCCTCGAATCGATAGCTCGCGGAGTGACCTTCCGGGCGGTCATGCCGCGACCAGCGCCATGGCCGGCGGGGCGTCCTGCCGGTGGTGCACGGTGAGGATGACCGTGATGCCGTCCCGGGTGACGTGGCCGGAGGTGACCCAGCCACCGAAGTCAATTCGACGGCTGGTCACTTCAGCGATGCCGAGGGCCCGCTGCCACTGCCCGAAGCCCTCCTCATCACCGTGGAGAACGACGTCGACGGTCAGCTCGGCCACCAGCGAGATCTGCCGGTGCACATGCACCTCGGCGGCGGGCAGATGCGGGTGGGACTCCCCCACCTCGGCGATGAGACGGTGCCCGCGGGCCTGGTCGAAAGCGGTCAGAGACATGTCGCCTCCCGGGCGGATTGGGGTGAGCGTGGCGGTCACGAGACGGCCTCGGTGGTGTCGACCACGTCGATGTGGGTGAGGGCGATGCAGGCGCCGTGCCCCTCGACCCACACAACGGCGGTGTGGCCACGAACGCTGGCGACGCTGCGGGTGCGAGTGTCGAGGCGCCGCGCGGACGGGTCGACCTCCGGCCGGAAGCCGGGGTAGGCGCGGACCGGGGTGCCGATCGGGTGCTGCTTGTTGAAGCGGGCGGCAGCGTGCTCCTCGTCGGACGTCTCGTCGCGCATGCACTCGGTACAGACGTTCAGGGACCACCAGTGCTCGCTGGAGTTGACGTCAACCAGCGGCGGAAGCGACGTGCGAAGGTACCGGTCACCAGGCTCGATGGTCCGATGGCAACCGTGCATGCCACAGCGCTTCACGGTGCGCGCTGTCCGATAGCTGCGGAGTTCGAGGCTCACGACGCGCCCCCGTCCTCAGCATGGCCGTGCTGCTCCAACTCGGCAGTGAGCCGCGCGTTCTCGTTCTCCAGCTCGACGGCGATGCCGCGGGCCTGCTCCAACTGCTCCAGCAGCCACGGCACGTCCTCGCGGGCGTGGGCCATCAGCTCCCAGTCGTCCCGACTGAAATCACAGATCTCGCCGCGGTGAAAGTCGTAGTCACGGGGCTTCTCACCGGTGCGCTCGTACCGGTCAGTGGCTGCGGGCGTCGGCGTCGAGGTGTACACGCCGGTGACGCACATGCCGTGGCCGCAGGGGTAGTCGCCACCGCAGTCGCACGATTCGTAGCCGAGGCGGAACGGGCCTGGGGTGAGCTGCTTGGCGGCCGCGCGGGCCGCGATCTCGGTCAGGCGGTCGCTCATGCCGCCACCGCCTTGCGGGCGGC
The DNA here is from genome assembly GCF_042734445.1 of Streptomyces sp. NPDC059649. Lineage (NCBI taxonomy): Bacteria > Bacillati > Actinomycetota > Actinomycetes > Kitasatosporales > Streptomycetaceae > Streptomyces > Streptomyces sp. NPDC059649. The sequence goes on along the minus strand of NZ_JBHWDV010000014.1, from coordinate 67,100 downwards.
GTCGTACAGGTCGACGCCGTGGCGGATCGCGTGGCAGGAGTGCAGGAAGCCCGGCGTGTAGTCGCTGAAGTCCCACTCCGACAGGTCACCGAAGTCCCAGCCGTCGTAGCGGAAGTCCGCCAGCTCCGCGCGAGCCCCCGCCTCGTGGCTGATGTCGCCCAGTTCGAAGATCTCCCGGGTAACCTCGGCGCCGATGCCGCGCGGAGCCTCCCCCTCGCGGATGGAGTGGACGACGTACTGCTTCACTTGCCGCTCGAACAGGTCCGGGTCAAAGCCCTCGATCTCGTCGCGGCCGGCGCGGACCTTCTCCGACCAGTAGCCGGGGTTGATCTCGCCGGGGAACGCGGTGTTGCGGAACAGGTCGAACATGTCCGGGGTCGCGTCGATGTCGAAGTGGAACGTCCAACCTGACTTGACGACGAGGTTGTACGGCCACGTGATCAGCTCGAAGGTGTACTGGCGGTTCGGCCGCTCGAACCGCAGGTGCCGGTAGAGGCCGTCCTCGTGCAGGACATTCATCTTGTGCTGGGCTGTCTCGCGGGCGAACCGGGCCGCGATCTCCGGGTAGTCGTCAGCCACGGTCGGCCTCCTCGTCGGCGTCGATGCGGTCCTGGCAGTCCGGGCACAGGCCGGTGATGCGCCACTCCGCCTCGTACCGCGCGGCCTCGGCCTGGGAGCCGAAGACCCGGGTGTCGGCGATCTCCCCGAGGGGCCGACCGCAGCCGATCGGCGACATCAGGCAGCGGCCCTCACGCGCCGCCGTGGCAGGCAGGTCACCGCCAGACAGGGAGGCCAGCAGCTCGGAGGTCCCGCCGGCGAACTGGGCGGCGAACACCGGGTAGTCGGCGAGGGTGGACACCCGGTCGCCGTGCTCGGCGGCTAGGCGCATGAACGCCCGGTCCAGCGGGTCAGCGATGTGCCGGAGCTCGATCAGCGGCGTGCACGACGGCGCGGCCTTCTTGGCAGGAGGGGTGTCGGTTGCAGGTGCGGGAGATGAGATGATGGCGTTCATGACGCCTGCCCTTCTGGTTGGTGTGGGTGGTGCGTCTAGGCCCCGCTGCCGGTGTGTGAGAGCCCGGCTGGTGGGGCCGATTGCCGCCTAGGCGGCGCGGGAGGTTCAGCCCGTGAGGGCGAGCTCCAAGTGCCTCTCGTCGGTGGGCTTCTGCCGCTTACGGCTGGCCGGCTGCTTACTCGTCTCCGACTTCTGGGATGCGGACCTGCGGCGCGCGGCAGCCAGACGGGACGGCTTTGCCGGGACTCGGAGCATGTTCTGGATCTCCCGGAGCTCCCGGGGGCCGAAGCGCTTCGACTTGCCCATGTCGATGTACGGGAAGCCGTGCTTGTTGCACCCATCCAGGAGGAACCGGACGCCGCACCCCAGGGCGGCAGCGGCCTCCTTCGGGGTGAAAGTCAGGTCGCCGCTGTTGAACGACTCGATGGCGGCAGCCACGACGATCTCGCGCAGTTCGCCGGTGGTGAGGGCCTCGCGAACCGCCTTGACGATGGCCGGGTCTGCGGTCGTGGGGGTGTCCTCGGGACTAGGCATGTCACCTCTTCTCGTTGGGCTCCTCGTGGGGGATGAGGAGTTCGTCCTCGTCTGCGTGGAGCGTTTTGCGGAGTGCGGCGAACTTGGGTGGGCGCATCTGTTGCCGGGTGCCGGTTTCCAGCCGTTGCAGGTAACTGCGGCTGATCCCTGCTGCCTCTGCGGTCTCACGGATGCCGAGGCCCTGGCGCTTACGCGTCGCTCGTATCGCCGCCCCGTTCACCTGGAAGGTGGCTGGGGGTCTGTGCATGAAGAGACTGTACGAGTTCGCACTCGTAGAAACTAGCAGTACCACGCAGTAACATGCAGAAACTTGTAGATACTTTCGCGTTAAGCTTTGGCCAGAGTTAAGGCGGCGTGAAGGTTCCAGCCATAAGCTGGGTGTTCCTAGCTGTTCCTGCGAGTTCCTGGGACGATGTACGTCATGCCTCCCCCTACACGCGACAATGCGCTCCGCCGGCTCGCCGACCACGTCAGGCGTCGGCGCGTTGAGCTGGGCATGAACAAGATCGACGTGGCCAAGGCCGCGGACATCACGATCAACACCTTCATGAAGGTGGAAGACGCCAAGCCCGTCCGCGATCTCACTTACGGGAAGATCGAGACCGTGCTTCAGTGGGCCCCCGGCTCCTGTCATGAGGTGCTACGCGGCGGCGACCCGACCGTCGCCGAGAGGCTGACGGAGGGGGTTGTGTCCTCCCCCGTGACGAGCGACGACCTGGAAGGTGACGTCGAGCAGGCCGTCACCAACGCGGCGATCGCCGTGGCCGACGGCATGTCAGCGGCCGACATCCGCAAACTGAAACAGCGCGTAATCGACGAGCTGCGGCGACTTCGGCAGTCCCGAAATGTTGGGAACTGATCCCTCCATAGGTACAACCATTGCTTTTTTCCGGGCCGTTACCGTCATATGGCAGATCAACTTGCGCAAACCCGGTCACGAAAGTCGTTCAATGTGCGACTATCAGTAGCCACTTGGGAGGTCCCTCGTCCCGGAAGGGGGGACCATGCACGACATGGTCACCGCAGATCACGGACCGAACTTCCACGCGCTCCGGGGTCTGGTCGATGGCAAGCTCGTGTGCATAGTGACGCCAAGAGCCCTGCACGACGCGACCGAGCGTCGCATCGTGCGGGACCTGGTGAGGCGTCAGGGAGGAGACTGCGGTGAGTGCCGTGCCTGCATAGTGGGACGACACGACGACTAGCAGTCCACGTGGCGGCCACGGCAGCGGCCTTCGGGTCCTGCCGGGCCACCGCGAAGAACGCCGAAGGAATCATGATGCCGTATGTCGAGTGGCGGGGCTCGAAGTGCCGAGTCAGATGGGACACCGGCAAGGTTCATCCAGAGACCGGCAAGAAGCTCTACGACAGCAAATCCGGGTTCACTGACGAGGCAAAAGCCTACGAGTACGGCCTAGATCGCGAGTCGGACGTCCGCAACGACCGCTACGTCAGCAGCAGCGACGGAAACGTGCCGTTCGACGCCTGGGCGAAGTTGTGGCTGAACAATCTGGATCTTGCCGATACCAGCTTCATCACCTATGAGTCGATCATTAAGGCTCAGCTGATCCCACATTGGGGAGAGACCCCCCTCCGGAAGATCACTACAACCCGCTATCAGCAGTGGGCAAAGATGATCCGCGCTGAACGATCGGCCAGTTACGCATCCAGCATCTTGGGGGTCTTCGGACTACTCATGCGCGACGCCGTCGACCATAAGCCCCCCCTCATCCCAGAGACGCCGGTGCCCCGCCCAGATCGTCGGCGGGGCCGGTATGAGCCTCCCGAGGAAGTCGAGCGGCTGACTCCAGCCCCTGAGCAGGTGCTCCAGCTCGCCGTGAACTCCTATGACATCTGGGGCTTCACTGGTTACGTCTTCGTCCTCACCAAGGCCTTTACAGGGATGCGGCTGCGTGAGATGTACGGCCTGAGACGGGAGTTCGCCTCACCCACCTGGCCGAGGTCCGACCCGGACCGGAAACGACGCACGCCGAAGCTCCTGGCTCGCTACGCGGACATGCCGGCGCTGCGCGTGCAGTGGCAGCACCAGTACGCCAGGGGCAAGCCGACGCTGCAGATGCCCAAGTACGGGTCCCGGCGCAACCTGGTAATCCCCCCGTTCCTGCACGCGCTGCATGTCCAGCTGCTGGAGGGACACGGCAGCGAATGGGTCTTTCCGTCCAGCACGGGTGGCCATCTACTGGGGACGAGGTTCTATCCGTGCTACTGGCGCCCTGCGGTGGACGGGGTGGAGGAACGCTCGGGCCGGTGGGCGAGGACCGCTGTGCGGGCGGTGGAGGGCCTTGAGGGGATGGTTCCTCATGGCCTGCGTCATGCCCATAAGCACTGGCTCGACGAGGACGGGCACAGCAGAGTCGCGTCCGAGGAGCGACTGGGGCATCGACTGCAGGGCGTGGAGGGTACGTACTCGAAGGTGACGGTGCCGATGGAGCACCGTATCGTCGAGGCGTTGCAGGAGCGGTGGGAGAAGTTGATGGGAGACGAGGTGGAGGTAGAAGCGGCCCGCAGAATACTTCGAGAGCGTCGCTTCTCCCAGGAGTCTCCCATTTGATCTTGCAGGGGGCTGTTCTTCCAGCTCATGGCGATGCTGAAGTAGGCGTCACTTAATCGACCACATAGAGACGCTGCGGACGGTGCTGACCGAGCGGGGGAGCTGGGTCTGACGCCCCCGTACCGTCCCGGTGGAAACGGGGACGGTATGACGGGGGTGGGCGTGCACAGCGCTGAGGCCGTGACCGGGGGCGTCGACGAGACGGCCGCCCGGCGCCGCGAGCAACGCGGCTGGTACTGGTACGACTGGGCGAACAGCGTCTACTCGACGAGTGTGCTCACGGTCTTCCTGGGCCCCTACCTGACGTCGGTGGCCAGGGCCGCGGCCGGCCCGGACGGCTTCGTGCATCCGCTGGGCATCCCGGTGCGTGCCGGTTCCTTCTACGCCTACACGGTGTCGGTGTCACTGCTGGTGTCGGTGCTGGTCATGCCGCTGGCCGGGGCGCTGGCCGACCGGACCGGCCGCAAGAAGCCACTGCTGGGCGGTTGCGCGTACATCGGCGCCGCGGCGACCACCGGGATGTTCTTCCTGGGGGGTGACCGCTATCTGCTGGGCGGGGCGCTGCTGGTCGTCGCGAACGTCGGGTTCGTGGTGTCGTCGATGCTCTACAACTCCTTCCTCCCGCAGATCGCGACGCCCGACGAACGGGACGCGGTGTCCTCGCGGGGCTGGGCGTTCGGCTACGCCTCCGGGGCGCTGGTGCTCGTCGCGGACCTCGTCCTCTACGGCGCGCACGATTCCTTCGGTGTCTCCGAGGGCACCGCGGTACGGATCTGTCTGGCGTCGGCGGGGCTGTGGTGGGGCGCGTTCTCGCTGATCCCGCTGCGGCGGCTGCGCGACCGGCGGGCGGCTGCGGCCCCCGGCTCCGGCCCCGGCCCCGGTCCCGGCCTCACGGAGAGGAGCGGCGGCTCGCTCGGCCAGGGTTGGCGCCAGCTGCGGGGAACGCTGCGCGATATGCGCCGCCACCCGCTCACGCTGTCGTTCCTGCTGGCCTACCTCATCTACAACGACGGCGTGCAGACGGTGATCACCCAGGCGTCGGTCTTCGGCTCCGAGGAGCTCGGGCTGGACCAGACGACGCTGATCATGGCGGTCCTCCTGGTGCAGGTGCTGGCCGCCGCGGGCGCCCTGTTGATGGGCCGGCTGGCCCGGCGGTACGGTGCCCGGCGGACGATCCTGGGCTCGCTGGCGGCCTGGACGGTGACGGTCACGGCCGGCTGCTTCCTGCCTGCGCGGGCACCGGTGTGGTTCTTCGCGCTGGCCGCCGGCATCGGGCTGGTCCTGGGCGGCAGCCAGGCGCTGTCCCGGTCGCTGTTCTCGCATCTGGTCCCGCGCGGCAAGGAGGCGGAGTACTTTTCCGCGTACGAGTTGAGCGACCGCGGGGTGAGCTGGCTGGGGCCGCTGGTGTTCGGGGTGGCCTACCAGTTGTCCGGGAGCTACCGGGCCGCCATCGTGTCCCTGGCGGCCTTCTTCGTGATCGGGTTCGTCCTGCTGGCGAGGGTGCCGGTCAGGCGGGCGATCGCGGCGGCCGGGAACCCGATACCTGACCGGATTTAGCCCCAGGGCGTGCGGGCCGGTAGTATACGCCTTTGGCTCACCAGGCGGACCGTTACTGCGCGCTCAAGCATGGAAGGCGCTGGGTGACATCTGCTGCCAGATGTGACAAACCGGGCGCCGGTGGGTACAACAAGGGGCGGCACGACGGGCGACGCACATGTCCCGAATACGGGAATCTTCACCGCCGACCGGACGTTGACCGGATGACGACGACAGCGACACCTGTCCTGTGGGCGACAAGCCCGGGAGGCACGATTCATGAGTGAGCGAGCTCTCCGCGGCACGCGCCTCGTGGTGACCAGCTACGAGACCGACCGCGGCATCGACCTGGCCCCGCGCCAGGCGGTGGAGTACGCATGCCAGAACGGACATCGATTTGAGATGCCGTTCTCGGTTGAGGCCGAGATTCCGCCGGAGTGGGAGTGCAAGGTGTGCGGTGCGCCCTCGCTTCTGGTGGATGGCGACGGCCCTGAGGAAAAGAAGGGTAAGCCCGCGCGTACGCACTGGGACATGCTCATGGAGCGGCGCACCCGCGAGGAGCTGGAGGAGGTGCTGGCCGAACGGCTGGCGGTCCTTCGTTCCGGCACCATGAACATCGCGGTGCACCCGCGCGACAGCAACCGCAAGTCCGCCTGACGGCACGACCTGCGGCCGCAACACCAGCACGTAAGGGCCGGGGCCACTGCGCAACTGCAGTGGCCCCGGCCCTTGGCGTTCCCCGGCATGCGCCGGTCGGCTCCTCGGGCGATCGGCTCCCCGGGCGATCGGCTCCCCGGCCGGTCGGCGGCGCCGGTCGCCGTCAGCCGGTCGCCGTCAGCCGGTCAGCGGCGGGTCCTGGCGGCGCGGGGGCGACGGCTCGTCGTCGCGGATGACCTCGCCCTGGACGACCTTGCCGTCCGGCCGGTGCATCCGGGCCTGCTGGAACGCGTCACCGAACGACCCCGGAGTGTAGGAGACCGGCTGGTTCAGCAGCTTCTCGGCCCGCCGCCGGATCAGCCGGCCGGTCGGCGGGAAGAGGCAGAGCAGCCCCAGGACATCGGAGACCAGCCCGGGGATCATCAGCAGCAGACCGCCGGCCATCGGCAGCGTATTGCCGCCACCCTGGCGGTCGTTGCCCGGCGACGCCGGCTGCGCGGCGGCCGGATCGGCGCCCGCCCGCAGGCCCTCGGTGAGGTTCTGCCAGGCGCGGCGGCCGGCCCGCTTGATCACGTACCCGCCGGCGACCACCCCGGCGACCAGCAGCAGGAAGACGGTCAGACCGTTGGTGGCCCCGGCGACCAGGGTCAGCAGCCAGATCTCCAGCACCATCCAGACGGCGATGCCCAAGGGGACGAACCTGCGGGCGCGCGAGCGCTGGGGCGGGCGGGTACTCGGCGGGGGCATGGCTCCGAACGTCATGCCTCAAGTGTGCCTGGCGGGTCCCGCCGGACCGCCCCCGGACGACGGGAACGGATCAGGTACGGACGCGGGCGCCGGGCTCAGCGGCGGCGGAGCTTGTCCACCCGGGAGCCGACACCCCAGGCGGTCACCCGCCACAGCGCCTCCACGACGATGTCCCGGCTCATCTTGCTGTCGCCGTGCTCCCGTTCGACGAAGGTGATCGGCACCTCGACGACGTGGTAGCCGGCCTGCACGGCGCGCCGCGCGAGGTCGACCTGGAAGCAGTAGCCCTGGGAGGCCACCTCGTCGAGCCCGAGCCCTTCGAGGGTCTCCGCGCGGAAGGCGCGGTAGCCGCCGGTGATGTCGCGCAGCGGCAGGTCCAGCACCAGCCGGGAGTACGTGCTGCCGCCGCGGGAGATGAACTGGCGGTACTTGGGCCAGTTGACGGTCCGGCCGCCGGGCACCCAGCGCGAGCCGAGGACCAGATCGGCGCCCTTGAGGGCGGTCAGCAGCCGGGGCAGTTCCTCGGGCTGGTGCGAGCCGTCGGCGTCCATCTCGACGAGCACGCCGTAGCCGTTGTCGATGCCCCAGCGGAAGCCGGCCAGGTAGGCGGCGCCGAGCCCTTCCTTGCCCTTGCGGTGCAGGACGTGCACCTGCTCGTCCTCGGCGGCCAGTTCGTCGGCCAGCTTGCCGGTCCCGTCCGGGCTGTTGTCGTCCGCGACGAGGACGTGCGCCTCGGGGACGGCGGCCCGCAGCCGCGAGACGACCGGCTTGATGTTCTCCGCCTCGTTGTACGTCGGGATGATCACCAAGGTGGTGCCGAGCGGACCGTACCGCCGCTGACCGTCTGTCACTGCTGCCCCTTCTCGTCCTTCGTACGCCCGCGCCGGCCGCCGATCACCGCGGCGGCACAGGACAGAAGGCCCACGATAGCGAGCACCCATTCAGGTGCGGCGCCGACGCGGTCGGCGAGCGTCGTTTCGTCGCGCAGAGGAATGCGGGCGGAGACCACGCCCTGGGTGAATTCCGGGATCCGGTGGGTGACCGTGCCGTCCGGGGCGACCACCGCGCTGATCCCGCTGGTGGCCGCGGTGACCACCGCGCGGCCGTGCTCGACGGCGCGCAGCTTGGACATCGCCAGTTGCTGCTCGGGCTGGCCGGTGCGCCCGTAGGTGGCGTTGTTGGTCTGGATGACCAGGGCCCGGGCGCCGGCGCCGACGGTGTCGTGCACGATCTCGTCGTAGGCGACCTCGAAGCAGATGACGTCGCCGAGTCTGGCCGGGCCGACGTGCAGCAGACCGGTGTGGTCACCGGGGTAGAAGTCGCGGGGCACCCGCTGGAAGCGCGTGATGATCTTGCTGAGCTGCTCCCGGAACGGTACGTACTCGCCGAACGGCACCGGGTGCTGCTTGGTGTACGAGGCACCCGGTCCCTTCTTCGGGTCCCAGACGATGCCCTCGTTGAAGACGTACCCCTTCTTGGACGGATGGTCCACCAGGGCGCCCACGAGCACGGGCACGCCGATCGCCTTGACCGCCTCGTCGATCCGGTCGTACGCCTGCGGGTACTGGAACGGGTCGAGGTCGGAGGAGTTCTCCGGCCAGATGACCAGGTCCGGCTTCTTCGCGCGGCCGGCCTTGATGTCGGCGGCGAGCTTCTCGGTGGCCGTGGCGTGGTTGTCGAGGATCTTCATGGGGCGGCCCAGGAAGTCCATCCCGGCCTGCTGGACGTTGCCCTGGACGACGGCGATGTCGACGGTGTCGTCGGCCTTCGTGGGGACCGGCACCAGCACCCCGGCCGCGGTGATGGCGGCGGCCAGGCCGAACGCCTCCAGCGCCGGCACCGCCCGGCGCACCGAGGCGTTGCCGCGCAGGCCCCACAGGGTGGCGGCGCAGGCCGCCAGCAGCGTGCCGGCCAGCGCGACCGCGAAGGTCACCAGCGGGGCGCCGCCGAGCGCGGCGAGCGGGGTGAACGGCGAGCCGGTGTTGGCGAAGGCCAGCCGGCCCCAGGGGAAGCCGCCGAACGGCAGCCGGTCGCGGGCCCATTCCTCGGCGACCCACAGGCAGGCGCCCCACAACGGCCAGGCCGGCAGCCGGGAGGTGCGCGCGAGCCCGGCACCGAGCAGTGCCACGAAGAGCGCCTCGGCGATCGAGAGGCCCACCACCGCGTCCCAGCCGACCACGTGCAGCCACTTGAGCAGGATCAGGAAGAACGGCAGCCCGAAGACGAGGCCGGTCCAGGCGCCCTGGCGGGCGGTCCGGCCGCGGGTCAGCAGCGCCAGCGCGGCCACCGCCACCGGCGACAGCGGCCACAGGTCGTACGGCGGGAAGGCCAGGCCCAGCGCGACGCCGGAGACGACCGCGAGGCCGGAGCGCAGCGCCTCCCGGCGGGCCAGGGAGAGCAGGCGGCGGGCCCGTCCCGGGCGTGCGGGGGCGGCGACCGGGGCGTCGGCCGCGGTGGGCGGCACCGCGCCGCCGGGCGAGCGGCCGCGCACGGCTTCTTGGGTGGTGTCGGAACCCGACGGCACGGTCACGGGCCTTCCTGCAGCAGGTCATGCGTATGTGAGCTGACCGTACATCGGATGACCGGAATCGTGGGTGCGGGGTGCGCACAACGTGAAGAACACGGAAACGGGTGCGGATCGGGGCCCGGGCGCCCTTCGGGCCGACCTGGGACCCGCTGGCTGCGGGTCGACCGAGAGCCGTTGTCTACTGAGCGTCCGGGCCCCACCCGGGTCGCACCTGCCGACCAGCCGAAACCCTCCGTCGCCCCGTACCGCTGGTGCTGGACCTGGCTCCCAGTGGCGGAGTGCCGGTGGCGCACCGCCCCATGGCCCAGCTGCGTTCGACGACTACGCGGAAGTCTCCCGGTCGGACGTCCTGTGGTGGACTCGGCCGAACCTACCGGCCGCCGACCGCCTGCTGTCAACAGGTGCTCCGCCTGCGTCGTTTTCGCGTCGCCCCAGGTCAGCAACGAGCGGCCCCTGATGAGGCAAGTAGCGGCAAGCGCGGGCCGCGAGGGGACCTGCCCGCCCGATGTCACTCGTTCGGCGGCCCGAAGACCGTGCGGCCGCCGACGACCGTGCGCAGGCACACCGGGAGGTCCCGGCCCGGCGTGAGATCGGGCAGGCCGGGGGTGCCGGAGCGGGGGTCGGTGGACCAGCGCTCCACCCGCTCGTCGGGCGCCTGGACGATCAGCTCGCCGGTGCGCCAGACCGCGTAGTCGGCGGGCGCGCCGGGCACCAGGACGCCCGCGTCGTCCCGGCCGATGGCCCGCCAGCCGCCCCGGGTGTGGGCGGTGAAGGCAGCGCGGGCGGAGATGCCGTGGGCGGGGGTGCGGTGGAAGACCGCGGCGCGCACGGTGCCCCAGGGGTCGAGCGCGGTGACCGGGCTGTCGGAGCCCAGGGCGAGCGGCACACCGGCCTTGAGCAGCGCCGCGTACGGGTTGAGGGTGGCGGCCCGCTCGGCGCCCAGGCGGGCGGCGTACATCCCGTCGGGGCCGCCCCAGGCCGCGTCGAAGGCGGGCTGGACGGAGGCGGTGAGGGCCAGTTCGGCGAAGCCGGCGAGGGTGGCGTCGGTGAGCATTTCGGCGTGTTCGACGCGGTGCCGGGCGGCCCGGATCCGGTCCGTGCCCACCCGCTCGGCGGCGGCCCGCACGCCGTCGACGACGCTGGTCAGGGCGGCGTCACCGATGGCGTGGAAGCCGGCCTGCAGTCCGGCCTCGGTGCAGGCGGCGACGTGGGCGGCGACCGCGTCGGCGTCGAGCTGCGCGGTGCCGGTGTGGGCGGCGTCCGCGTACGGGGCGTGCAGATGGGCGGTGTGCGAGCCGAGCGAGCCGTCGGCGAACAGGTCGCCCGCGGCGCCGATCGCGCCGAGCTCGCGGATCCGCTCGGCGCCCTTTGCGGATGCGACCACCTCGGCCCAGTAGCCGACCACGCGGGGGCCGGTCCCCTGCCGGGCGAGGGCGAGCAGTGCGGTGAAGTCCTCCTCTCCGGAGATCTCCGGGCCGGCGCATTCGTGGATGCTGCCGATGCCGAGTGCGGCGGCTCGGGCCAGGGTGGCGGCCTGGGCCTCGGCGCGCTGGGCGGGGGTGACGGTGGCGAAGGCGGCGCGGCGGAGGGCGTGGTGGGCGTCGCCGGTCAGCGGGGCGTCCGCGCGGAACCCGGAGCGGTCGCGGATACCGGGGACCAGGTCCAGCAGGGCGGTGGTGACGACCGCGGAGTGCACGTCGACCCGGGTGAGGTAGAGCGGCCGGCCGCCGGTGGCCGCGTCCAGTTCGGCGCGGGACGGCGGGCGGCCCTCGGGCCAGGCGCTGGCGTCCCAGCCGTGCCCGAGCAGGATCCGGTCCGCGGGGCGGGCGTCGGCGTAGGCCCGGACCCGGGCCAGCGCGTCGGCGAGCGAGGTGGCGCCGAGCAGATCGAGGCCGGTGAGGGCGAGCCCGGTGGCCGTGGTGTGCACATGTGCGTCCGTGAACGCCGGGGTGACCAGTGCCCCGTCCAGCTGGACGACCTCGTCGACGCCGTCGGCGAAGGAGTCGGCCGCGCCCTCCTCACCGACCCAGGCGATGCGGTCGCCCTCCACGATCATCGCGGTGGCGAACGGGTCGGCGGGGCTGTGCACCTCGCCGCCGCGCAGCAGGACGGTGCGGGGCTCGACCGGACGGGACGAGGCCGGCCGGGCGGTCTCCGGATCGGGGGTGTGCTCGCTCATACCGGACAGTCTGGCCCCTGCGCGGACACGCTCCGCACGCAGGGGGCGCCCCGGGGTGCCGTCCGGTCAGATGCGCGGCGGACGGGACTCGTACGGGGTGGACAGCACGACGGTGGTGCGGGTCGAGACACCGGCGAGCGTGCGGATGCGGGTGAGCAGGTGTTCCAGTTCGAGCGGGGCGGCGACCCGGACCTTGAGGATGTAGTTCTCGTCGCCAGCGACGCTGTGGCAGGCCTCCAGCTCGGGGACCTCGGCGAGCCGGTCGGCGATGTCGTCGGGGGCGCTGGGGTCGAAGGGTTTGACCGAGATGAAGGCGGTGAGCGGCAGGCCCACGGCTTCCGGGTCCACGATCGCGGCATAGCCGCGGATCACACCGCGCTGCTCCAGGCGGCGCACCCGCTGGTGCACCGCCGAGGTGGACAGGCCGGTGGCCTTGCCCAGGTCGGTGTAGCTCATCCGCCCGTCCTTGACGAGCAGATCCACGATTTGTCGGTCCAACTCCTCCACCCACTCAACCTACTGTGCGCGGGCGCGTATGCGCATCGCGCGCCGGATCGTGGACACTCTCGCGACCCCTCGTGTGACCAATGCCACAGGGGTGAACCCGTGTCCGTGGGGCGGTCGCGATTATGCGCGCGGCATGAAGGGAATTGCTGGTGGTGGCCAGGACCGCCCGTCAAGGAAGTCAGCGGTCCCCGCGGCCCACCCGAGGGGGATGGACATCATGGGACGCCTTCAGCAGGACTCCGCCGCCGCGAACATCGGCGCCCAGGAGGGCGACAGTTCCGGCCGCACCGGCGACGACGATGCGTACGACGCCTTCGACACCTTCGAGATCTACCGGGTGACCTGCCCCGACTGCCTGCAGCCGATCGCGCTGCTGGCGGACGAGGACACCCTCCCGGAGCACGCGCTGTGCCCGACGCCGTGGAACCCGTTCGGGCTGACGGTGTGCCAGGGTTCGGGCCGTCCGGCGGCCGACGCCCCGGAGACCGAGGACACCCTGGACGCCCAGGAGCAGGACGCGGCGGTGCTGCTCACCCTGCCGGAGACCCTGGACTGGCGCCGCCAGCCGTTCTCGCACATCGGCGGGCCCGGCACCCGTCCGCTGCAGGTGCCGCAGATGCGCCGCAGCGCCTGAACGTCCCGTCCGCGGCCGTACGGCGGCCGCGACGGTCCTCGTACGCATACGGGAGCCGGGACCCGGGGCATGGGCCGTCAGCGGCTCACCAGTAGCGGCCCTCGATCATCGCCTCCAGGGTGTCCCGGTGGAGGATCAGCGCGTCGGCGTCCTCCGGTACCGGCACCTCCCCGAAGTGCACCTGGCGGTAGGCCACCCTCAGCATCACGACGGCGTGCCGCAGGGCCGCGTAGAGGGTGTGGAATTCCATGTCGCGCGGGGTGTGCCCGGTGAGCCGGGCGTAGCGGCTCTCGACCGCGTCCCGGCGCAGGAATCCGGGCAGTCCCCGTTGGCCGCCGCGTTCCGTGAGGTCCTGGAAGAAGCGGTGGAGGTAGATCATCCAGCCCAGGTCCAGTTCGCGCGGGCCGAGCGCGGCCATTTCCCAGTCGAGTACGGCGGCGGGCTCGAAACCGTCGTAGACGATATTGCCGATCCGGGCGTCGCCCCAGGTCAGGACGGTCTCGCCGGGGTCGGCGGGCCAGAGGTCGGCGAGCCGTGCGAAGCCGCGCTCGATCAGCGGTGAGCGCGGCTTGTCCGCAACCACCCATGCGTAATAGGCGCGTTGGGCCTCGACGTGCCGGTGCAGGGCGCTCCCCGTTCCGGTGCCGGCCAGGAAGCCGGCCTCGTGGAGCGGGACTTGATCGTGGAGCCGGGCGAGCACGTCGACGCTGGCGGCCTCCAGCCGGTCGCGTTCGGCGTCGGTGGCCGCGGTCAGCCAACTCCCCTCGTACGTATAGGGCATGACGTCCGGCGGCACCCGGCCGTCGGCCCGGGCCATGACGAAGAACGGGGCGCCGAGGTGTGCCGGGTCCTCCTCCAGCCAGAGGGTGCGGGGCACGGGGAGATCGGTGTGCGCGGCGACCAGCCGCATCGTGCGGTACTGACGGGCCATGTCGTAGCGCGGGAAGACGGTGTACGCGGCCGGGTCGGCGGCCAGCCGCAGCGCGCAGGAGAGCGGGGTCCCGCCCTGCTCGGGCGCGGTCGAGAGCTCGGGGGACGGGGCGTCGGGGTGCCCGGTGTCGCACTCGATGTCGAAGAGGAGGGTCTCGCTGGACATGCCGTTGGAGCCGGGGACGCTGGTGTGGGTGGCGCGGGCGCCGGGGAGCCGGGTGCCGAGCCAGGCGGTGAGCCGGGCGGCGAGCTCGTCGGGGTCGCGGGTGGTGGTGCGGGGCCGGGGCGCGGTGCTCATCGGTCCGCCTCCGGGGCCACCGCGGTGTGGTCGGCGAAGCCGCTGGGGTCGTGGCGTCCGAAGCTGCCGTGTTCGAAGATCCCGTATCCGGTGCGGCCGTCGAGGGTGAAGCGGGCGGCGTGGTCGGTGACGCCGTAGGCGGCACGGGGGTGTGCCGCGGGGTCCTTGAGGTCGTGGACGCGGCGGTCGGTCCAGCCGCGGCCGCGCCAGGTGCCGTGCTGCCAGTCGTCCTCGGGGTCGGCGGGAGGGTAGCCGGCGCCGACGGCCAGGGGTGAGGAGGTGAGGATCTCGGCGGTGAGTGCCAGGGGTTCGCGGGCGGGGCCGGTGAGGTGGAGGACCGCGCGTTCGGGGTGCCGGGTGCCGGGGCGGTAGGTGATCTCCGGGTGGGGCCAGCCGAGTTGGACGTCGGGGCGGTCCGGGCGGACCACCCGCGCCTCGTTCAGGGTGCGGTACCCGTCGGCGTCCTCCTGGACGATGACCATGACGAACCGGTCGTCGAAGCGGACCGGGCACCAGATCCAGTGGAAGCCCTCGGTCCGCAGCTCCTCCCCGGCCCGTCCGGGGTCCTCGCCGGGGATCGGCCGGACGCCCCAGCTGCGGTCGCGGGTCCCGGTCCACTCCCCCGCCGTGACCGCGATCTCCTCCCCGGCGACGCGGATGCGGCCGGTGCAGGTGCCGGCCTGGACGAACCGCCGGGCCTCCAGCATCAGCCGGTCACCCCGGTACTGCGTGTGGTGCGGTTCCCAGGTCGCCGGGAAGGCCGCGGTCCAGGTCAGGTCGTACGCCAGGCCGTCCGGGTCGCCGGGGTCCGCGGCGCAGGTCAGCCGGAGCCGGGCGAGCGGCTCCTCGACGGTGATCGTGAGGGGGCCGACGGTGAGCGCCATCCGGTCGTCGGTGAGCGCGTCCGAGGCCCGTACGGCGTGCAGCCGGTCGCCGAGGCGGAGGGTGGCGTAGGCGTCGATGACGCCGGTGTTGGGGTAGACCCCGAGGCCGGCGATCAGCAGGGCCCGGCCCGAGTGGTCCAGGACGTGGAAGATGCACCGGTCGTAGGCGTTGCGGTCGCCGGTGGCGACGTGCCGCAGGGACAGCGGGACCTGGTGGATCGGGTACTCGTCGAGCGCGATCGGTCGGTCGGGCACTTCTCCTCCTGGGCGCTCGGGCAGGCCGGGGCACCGCCCGGACCCGGGGGCCGCGGCCGGGAGTTGACGGTACGTCAGCTCGGCGCGGACGGCCAGACCACGGCCGGGAGGAGAGGTGCCGGAGGGGCCGGGCGGGCCGGGTGTGCCGGCCCGCCCGGTGGGGATCAGCGGCCTTCCGGGCCCGCGAGGTGGCGGGCGATGACCATGCGCTGGATCTGGTTGGTGCCCTCGACGATCTGGAGGACCTTGGCCTCGCGCATATAGCGCTCGACCGGGAAGTCGAGGGTGTAGCCGTAGCCGCCGAGGAGCTGGACGGCGTCGGTGGTGACCCGCATCGCGGTGTCGGTGCAGAAGAGCTTGGCCATCGCCGCCTCCTTGGAGAACGGCAGACCGGCGTCGCGCAGCCGGGCGGCGGTGAGGTAGAGCGCCCGGCCGGCCTCGATCTGGGTGGCCATGTCGGCCAGCATGAACCGCAGACCCTGGAAGTCCACCAGGGGGCGGCCGAACTGCCGGCGCTCGGCGGTGTACGAGAGCGCCTCGTCCAGCGCCGCCTGGGCGACACCGACGGCGCAGGCGGCGATGCCCAGGCGGCCGGAGTCCAGGGCGGACAGCGCGATGGCGAAGCCCTGGCCCTCGTCGCCGAGGCGGCGGGCGTCGGGCACGCGGACGCCGTCGAAGTGCAGCTGGGCGGTCGGGGAGCCCTTCATGCCCATCTTGCGCTCGGGGGCCGCGGCGCTCAGGCCCGCGGCGTCACCGGGGACCAGGAAGGCGGTGATGCCGTGGGCGCCGCTGCCGCCGGTGCGGGCCAGGACGGTGTAGAAGTCGGCCACGCCGCCGTGGGTGGTCCACGCCTTGGTGCCGTTCAGGGTCCAGACGTCGCCGTCCCGCTCGGCGCGGGTGGTCAGCGAGGCGGCGTCGGAGCCGGAGGACGGCTCGGAGAGGCAGTAGGCGCCCAGCAGGCCGCCGCCGAGCATGGCGGGGAGGTGTTCGGCCCGCTGTTCCTTCGTGCCGTAGCCGGCCAGGGCGTGGCAGGCGAGGGTGTGCACGCTGACGCCGAGGCCCACGGTGAGGCGGGCGGCCGCGAGCTCCTCGACGACCTGGAGGTAGACCTCGTAGGGCTGGCCGCCCCCGCCGAATTCCTCGTCGTAGGGCAGCGAGAGCAGTCCCGATTCCGACAGCAGCCGGAAGGTCTCACGGGGGAAGCGGCCGGCGTCCTCCTCCTCGGCGGCGGTCGGCCTGATCTCGCGCTCGGCGAGCTCTCGCACGAGCGTCATCAGGTCGCGGGCTTCCTCCGTGGGCAGCCTGCGGTCCACCGGCCGGGGGCCGTACTCGGTCATGGCGGCGCTCTCCTCCCTGTCGGGCGCTGCGGCGACGCACGCGGGGTGGGCGGCGGCGCCGTTTCCGTAGTGCCAGGCCGATGATCGCTTTCCGGGTCTCGGAACGCGATGACCTGCGGCTGTGGCGCTAGGAGTATGCCCGATCGGCGGCCCCGCGTCACGGGTTGATCAACAGCGGGTACGGGTTCCGGCCCGTTACCCGGACGCACCGCGGGGCCGCTACCGGCCGCCGGTGAAATTGGTCCGAACCATTGACGCACTGGTCTAGTCCTTCTACCTTCTCCTCAACGCTCAACGCGTTCATGCCAATTCGGAACGCAGGTCATCAACGCTTCCCCCTCGCCCCCCTCCGAGGAGACGACATGCTCAGACCGCACCGGATGCGATCGCCACGCCGGCTGATCGCCGCCGCCACCGCGCTGTGTACCGCGGCACTGGCCGGCACCCTGCTCGCCGGGCCCGCCTCGGCCCACCCGGCGGGCACCTCCGCCGCCCCGCACCCCTCCGCGGCCGCCGTCCCCACGGCGAAGCCGGCCGCGGCGGGCGACAAGGTGGTCGGCTACTTCACCAACTGGGGTGTCTACGACCGCAATTACCACGTCAAGAACATCGAGACGTCGGGGTCGGCGGCCAAGCTGACGCACATCAACTACGCCTTCGGCAACGTCCAGGGCGGCAGGTGCGCGGTAGGTGACTCCTACGCCGACTACGACAAGGCCTACACCGCCGACCAGAGCGTCGACGGCAAGGCGGACACCTGGGACGCCGGTGCGCTGCGCGGCAGCTTCAACCAGCTCCGGAAGCTCAAGAAGCTGCACCCGAACCTCAAGGTGATCTGGTCCTTCGGCGGCTGGACCTGGTCCGGTGGCTTCGGCGAGGCCGCCAAGAACCCGGCCGCCTTCGCCCAGTCCTGCTACGACCTGGTCGAGGACCCGCGCTGGGCGGACGTCTTCGACGGCATCGACATCGACTGGGAGTACCCCAACGCCTGCGGTCTGACCTGCGACACCAGCGGGAAGGGCGCCTTCACCGGCGTCATGAAGGCGCTGCGGGAGAAGTTCGGCCGGACCAACCTGGTGACCGCGGCGATCACCGCGGACGCCTCGGCCGGCGGCAAGCTGGAGGCCGCCGACTACGCCGGCGCGGCCCAGTACGTCGACTGGTACAACCCGATGACGTACGACTACTTCGGTGCCTGGGACGCCAAGGGCCCCACCGCCCCGCACTCCCCGCTCACCTCGTACAACGGCATCCCCAAGGCCGGTTTCAACACCACCGACACCATCGCCAAGCTGAAGGGCCTCGGGGTGCCGGCGAACAAGCTGCTGCTGGGCATCGGCTTCTACGGCCGCGGCTGGTCGGGCGTCACCCAGGACGCGCCGGGCGGTACCGCGACCGGTGCGGCGCCGGGCAAGTACGAGGCCGGCATCGACGACTACAAGGTGCTCAAGAGCCGCTGCCCGGCCACCGGCAAGGTGGGCGGCACCGCCTACGCCAAGTGCGGTGACCAGTGGTGGAGTTACGACACCCCGGAGACCATCGGGACCAAGATGGCCTTCAAGAACGCCCAGGGCCTGGGCGGCACGTTCTTCTGGGAACTGAGCGGTGACACCTCCAACGGCGAGTTGATCAAGGCCATCAACTAGCCGACGGCGCAAGGCCCCGGACGGGCGGGAGGTGGCGGCCTCCCGCCCGTCCGGCATGCCGCGGGATGCCTCCGCCCGTCCGGGCTTGCCGCCCCGCCGGTCTCAGGCGGGCGGACGCGGCGGCGCCGGGCAGGCCGGTTCGAACTCCTCGATCAGCCGGAGGGTGTCCGCCAGCCCGCGCACCAGCAGCGTCACCACCGTCTCGCGGGGCACCTCCTGCTCCGCGATCCAGTCCAGGGTGACGCCCTCGACGCTGGAGAGCCAGCCGGTCAGCGCGGTGCGGGCGAGCGGCGGGATGTCGGTACGGCCCCAGGCGCCGCGCGCGAGGGTGCCGAGCAGCCGGGCGCGCACCGTGTCGCGGAGCGCCATGACCTCGGCGTCGAAGCCGACCCCGCCGGTGACGATGGCGCGGTAGGCGGCCTGGTGGTGCTGGGCGTAGCGCAGATATCCGTCGACGGTGCGCCGGACGCGTTCGACGGGCGGCAGGTCATGGGTGGCGCCGGCCCGCTCGACCAGCTCGGCCACCGCGTCCTCGATGATCGCGAGGTAATAGCCGCGCTTGTTCGTGAAGTAGTAGTAGATCAGGCCCTTGGCGACCCCCGCCTGGCGGGCGATGTCATCCATCGACAGCGCGTCGTAGGAGGTGTCGGCGAACAACTTCCGCCCGGTGGCTATCAGTTCGGCACGGCGCGCCTGCGAGCGCGCGGTGCCACGAGCAGCCGGGGAGCCGCTCGCTCCGCACTGTCGACCCTTGTTCAAGATTCGCCCTAGTCTCCAACTGCCAAGATTTCCAGGCAGTATGACAGAGCGTCATGATCCGCGGCCGGCTTCCGGGTGCCGGCGGCCCGGTGGAGGCGAGGGGGCGGCGGATGAAGGCGGCGTCCCTGACCGACCACCGCCTCACCACCCGGGACCGCACCGTCTCGGAGCTGATCACCGCGGACGGGCTGCGGCCGCGGGCCGGGTCCGTCCCCGTACACCTGAGCGACGGCGCGGGGTTTACGGTTCCGTTCCGGCCGAGCACCATCGGCACGTACGGTGCAGGAGCCGCTGCGGAGAGGTGACGCGTGGTCAACCCCTGGCTGGCGATGGAGGCCGGTGCCGATCCGGTGGAGCGCATCCGCACGGTGCGCCGGGCCCACGCCGCGTTCCTGGCCGACGGGACCGTCGCGCCGCCGGTCCGCCGGGTCGTCGCCGAGTCCTGGCGCCGGTCCGCGCAGGCGCGGGCCGCGTGGGACGGCGCCGCGCCGATCGAGCTGGACGAGGCGGCGCTGCGGGCCCACCGCGAGAGCCATCCGCTGGCCCGCGCGCTGCCGGTCTTCCGGGACCTGCTGGGCAGCTTCGCGCAGGACGGGGCGCATCTGCTGGCCGTCTGCGACCAGCAGGGGCGGCTGCTGTGGGTGGAGGGACACCGCGGGGTGCGGCGCAGCGCCGAGCGGATGAACTTCGTCGTCGGCGCGCGCTGGGACGAGCCGCACGCCGGCACCAACGCGCCCGGCACCGCGCTCGCCGCCGATCACGCCGTGCAGATCTTCGCCGCCGAGCACTACAACCGGCAGGTGCAGCGCTGGACCTGCGCCGCCGCGCCGCTGCACGATCCGCGGACCGGGCGGCTGCTGGGCGCGGTGGACATCACCGGCGGCGACCATCTGGCGAGCCCGCACAGCCTGGCCCTGGTGCAGGCCACCGCCCGGGCCGCGGAGGCCCATCTCGCGGCCGGCGCGCCGGAACCCGGCGTCTGTCTGTCCGTACTCGGCCGGGACGAGGCGCTGCTGGTCGTCGACGGCCGGCGGCTGCGGCTCGGGCGCCGGCACAGCGAGATCGTGCTGCTGCTGGCCCGTCACCCGGCGGGCCTGACGGGTGATCAGCTCGCCGTGCAGCTCTACGGCGAACGGGAGATGCGCCCGGTGACGCTGCGCGCCGAGCTGTCCCGGCTTCGGCAGCTGGTCGGCGGGCTGCTGCACTCGCGTCCGTACCGGCTGAGCCGGCCGGTGGAGACCGACCTCGGCACGGTCGAGGACCGGCTGGCGGCCGGCGACCCGTGGTCCGCGCTGGACGGCTACGGCGGTCCGCTGCTGCCGTCGTCGGAGGCGCCCGGTGTGCGGCGGCTGCGGGAGGCGCTCGCGGACCGGCTGCGCGCCGCCCTGCTCGCCGCGCGCGATCCGGAGCTGCTGGGCGCGTGGTCCCGTACGCCGTGGGGCGAGGACGACCTGGAGGTCTGGGAGGCCCTGGTGGACGCGCTGCCGGAGCGGTCACCGGCCCGTGGCGTACCGCGCGCCACCGCGGACCGGCTGCGGGCCGCGTACGGCCTGACCGGCGGCGCGACGCCCGACCCGTACGGCCTGACCCGCGGCGCGGCGCCCGCCCCGGCCGCCGCGCGCGTCGCAACGTTCCGGCAACCTCCGCGCCCCTAGGGTGCGCCCATCGCCCGCCGCACGGGAGCGGCGGGCAGCAGCGCCGAGAGTGATGGGGAGGCCGCCTCATGGCCCGTTATGCCAGCCCGGGTTCCGCCGATGCCGTGATGAGCTATCTGCCGCGTTACGACCACTGGATCGGCGGCGAGTTCGTGGCGCCGGCATCGGGCCGGTACTTCGAGAATCCGACGCCGGTCAACGGAGCACCGTTCACCGAGATCGCCCGGGGCACCGCCGAGGACGTGGAGCGGGCGCTGGACGCCGCGCACGCGGCCGCGCCCGGCTGGGCCCGTACCCCGGCCGCCGAGCGCGCCGGGGTCCTCCTCCGCATCGCCGACCGGATGGAGGCGAACCTCGAAGCGCTCGCGGTCGCCGAGAGCTGGGAGAACGGCAAGCCGGTACGCGAGTCCCTGGCGGCCGACATCCCCCTCGCGGTCGACCACTTCCGCTACTTCGCGGGGGCGCTGCGGGCCCAGGAGGGCTCACTGTCGGAGATCGACGAGGACACCGTCGCCTACCACTTCCACGAGCCGCTCGGCGTGGTCGCCCAGATCATCCCGTGGAACTTCCCGATCCTGATGGCCGCCTGGAAGCTCGCCCCGGCGCTCGCGGCCGGGAACGCGGTCGTCATCAAGCCGGCCGAACAGACCCCCGCCTCCCTCCACTTCTGGATGAGCCTGGTCGCGGACCTGCTGCCGCCCGGTGTGGTCAACATCGTCAACGGCTTCGGCGTCGAGGCCGGCAAGCCGCTGGCGTCCAGCCCCCGGGTCGCCAAGATCGCCTTCACCGGCGAGACCACCACCGGCCGGCTGATCATGCAGTACGCCTCCGAGAACCTGCGCCCGGTGACCCTCGAACTGGGCGGCAAGAGCCCCAACATCTTCTTCGACGACGTCTCCGCCACCGCGGACGACTTCCTCGACAAGGCGCTGGAGGGCTTCACCATGTTCGCCCTCAACCAGGGCGAGGTGTGCACCTGCCCCTCCCGCGCCCTGATCCAGCGCGGCCACTACGACGACTTCCTGGCGGCCGGCGTGGCCCGTACGGAGAAGATCGTCCAGGGCCACCCGCTGGACACCGACACCATGATCGGCGCCCAGGCGTCCAACGACCAGCTCGAAAAGATCCTCTCCTACCTGGACATCGGCCAGAAGGAAGGCGCCCGCATCCTGACCGGCGGCACCCGCGCCGAACTCGGCGGCGAACTGGAGGGCGGCTACTACGTCCGCCCCACCGTCTTCGAGGGCAACAACGACATGCGGGTCTTCCAGGAGGAGATCTTCGGCCCGGTCGTCGCGGTGGCCCCCTTCGCCGACTTCGACGACGCCATCGGCATCGCCAACGACACCCTCTACGGCCTCGGCGCCGGCGTCTGGACCCGCGACGGCTCCACCGCCTACCGCGCCGGCCGCGCCATCCAGGCCGGCCGCGTCTGGACCAACTGCTACCACGCCTACCCGGCCCACGCCGCCTTCGGCGGCTACAAACAGTCCGGCATCGGCCGCGAAACCCACAAGATGATGCTGGACCACTACCAGCAGACGAAGAACCTGTTGGTCTCGTACTCGCCGAAGAAGCTGGGGTTCTTCTAAGCGGTCGGGGAGAGGCGCCTGACCTGGCTTATGCCGGTCAGGCGCCTTTTGCTCGGCCTCTTCGTGGGTGCGGCGTCTTTGACTGTGGCGTGGGTTACATGCCGACCGCGGGATGAGGGCAGAGCCGCGCGGCCTACGTATTGCCCTTGCGGAGAGGAAGAAGAGAAACCCGCCACCGGGGCGTCCTACGCAGAGCCTGGGAGCGGTCACCGCTCGACACCTGCTACCTGACCGCCACTGACGAAGGAAACGGCCCGCCAGAGACAAGACCAGCCGAGGAGGACCCGGTGCCCAGCAACGACGACGACCCCGGGCGGACTCCCGCCTCAGGTCCTGACCTCGTGCAAGAGATCAGGGACTCCTTCCAGGCCGTGCTGGACGCCTTGGATGCCGTACGCGCCGACCTCCTGAGCGACGAGCAGCCCGAACGCGTCGAGAGGCCGTCTCCGCCCCGGAGTCGGCACCGTCAACCGACCGGCGACGGCCGCTTTCCCCAGCCGATCCCGTCCCCGTCCCCGTCCTCGACCACATGCCCGTCCCCGTCCCTCTCCCCGTCCTCGTCCCCCTCCCCGCCCCCGCCCCCGCCCTTGACCCCGGCTTCGTCTTCGTCCGGCGGGACACTGCCGGCCGGACGTGTGTCGGCAGGCACGCCACCGGAGTGGCCCGAGCCCCACCGTCCAAGTGCCCCCGAGCCTCATCGGCCAACTGACACTGCATCGCTGCCGACTGTCGGCCTGCGCCAGGCCGACACCCCGCATGCTGTCGCGGCGGAGCCACCGGCCCTGCTCCAAGGGCTGGAGGCCGTCCCGCCCCCGTCGGTGGGAGAGCCGCCGACGGCCTGTGGGCCGGCCCCGGAGGCGGTCGCGCCGACCCTGGCTTTCGCCACTCCCGTTCCGCAACCAAAGGGATCTGCGCCCTCCGTCCGCGCCCATGGGAGGAGGGCTCGTGACCGACGGCGGCGATTCACCGGTCGCGGGAACCTGCGAGTCGCCGGAATGCTGGGGCTGGGCGCGGCGAGCGGACTCGTCCTCGCCTCTTGGCTGCTGTCCGCCCTCAACGCCGAGCCTGCGACGTCCTCTTCGCCCCCCGGGCACCGGGAAACTCCACTCCCGGCGAGTCCCTCGCCGAACGACCCCTCTCCCCCGGCTCCAGGGCGGACGAACCGCCCGCAACCCGGCACCCCGGACCCGCCGCTCCCCGAAATCCCGGGCACGGGTGTCCTGCGCCAGGGCGACAGCGGCCATGGGGTCTACGAGTTGCAAGTTCGGCTCCGGCAGATACCGGGCATCTACGACGACGGCGCGATCGACGGCCGCTACGGCGCGGAGGTCAAAGCGGCCCTGACCCGCTTTCAGGAGCGCTACGGCGTCCGCGGGGACGAGAGCGGGGTCTACGGCGACCACACACGTCATGCCCTCATGCTGCGGACCGAATGACCAGCGGCAGCGGGCCACGGACCCCGGGCTCAACGGCGGCGCCGCTCGTGGCAGGACGAGCGACAGTACGGCCCGCGACGGCACGGTCCGAGCCACCGGGCTCCGCCGGTGCCCGATCGAGCGCACCGCGCTCTGTCATCTGCGTTCGGCGCACAGGTCCTTGGCCCCGGGCGGACGATGCCTGTCGCTCTCCTGGAAGCCGCAGACGGCCCGCGCCCAGCCATCAGGCCTTTGGCAGGTGGGCTCGTTGCCGCGTCAGGTGTTCCTGCAGGCGGGAGTGGCGGAACTGGTACACCGGGCCGACCGCACGCAGGAGGTTGCGGCGGCGTGCGTCCTCCAGGAAGGACAACAGACGTACCGGAGTGCCTTCCTTGGCGGAGAGCTGTACGGCGGCGAGGGCCGTGGCGACGGCAAGGTTGCGGACGAGGCAGGGAATGAGGATGGTCCAGCAACCGGTGCTGAGACCGATCAGGATGCCGTCCCGCCACCCGAGAGCGTGGGCCGTGACCGGGATCTGCCACAGCATGAAGGTGCTTCCCGCCGTCAGGCCGAGGAGCAGCCGCAGTCCGATGTGGTGCCGCCACACGTCACGCGGGCCGATCGACCGGGTGTCCACCACGGCAGCCCGGTCGCTCTTCCTGAGTGCGGCGAAGGACGGACCCGAGCCGAAGCCGAGCAGGGTGCCTTTGACGATTCCGAATCCGCTGCCGCTGACCATCGTCGCGGCGAAGCCCCACACGAACGTCAGAAGGGCGCAGAGCCAGAACGGCATCGGATCTCCGCGGAGTTGGTAGCCGTACCAGAGCGCGCAGGCCGAGACGGTCCATATCCCGGCGCCCACGGTGAGGGAGAACGGTGTGAAGACGTCGCGCCATCCCGCGCTCGGCAGCGGCTGGCGCTCGCTGAATCTCATGTGCAGCCCACCGGCCACGAACCCGCCGCCGATCGCCGTGAGGAGCCCGAGCAGCATGCCCCACACGGGCCCCCAGGCGTACGAGAACGTCAGGCCGGAGAGTGCACCGAACGTCGGTCCGACCAAGGCCGCCAGGAGTATCGCCCGGGGCCGCGGTGCCGCCCAGGTGGGGATGTGCCACCAGCACAGCTCATGGGTGCCCTCCTCGGCCAGCCGGGCGGCCAGGTGGCGCAGTGTCCGCTCGGCGATCTCGGGCGAGTGGCGGGGGCGGCGGTCGGGGTATCCGTCGCGCGGGGTGTAGGCGGCGGTGACCACGTGGTCGAGCAGGTGGTGCTCGATGTCGCGCGGACGGGGAAAGCGAGCGGTGTCGAGCAGTTCGTCAACCGGGCTGTCGTCCCCGTAGACGTCGAGCACCAGCGTGATCCACAGAGGTCTGGACAGCACCTCGGCGACGGCGCTGCCCGGCCGGTCCTGGAGGTGTCGGGTGAGCTTCTGCCAGGCGGACGAGGACGACGCGCGGCGCGAATGCAGCAGGTACGCGGCAGCGTCCCGTGGGCACACCTCTTGCAGCTCCAGTGCGAGGGCGCCGCTCAACCGGGCCTTCTTGGCGGTCAGCCGGGCTTCCAAGCTACGGGAGAGCAGCACCAGCCGGCAGGGAGCGGACGTCAGGGCGCTGACCATGGCGGCGCGTAACCTACCGGTCACCTCGTCGAGTCCGTCCAGGAACAGCGCGACCCGTCCCTTCTGCAGCAGGGTGCGCGCGAGGTCGTGTCCCTTACGGCTACGGAACGACGTGTATTTGCGGGCGAGTTGACCGGCCGCCCACTCGTCCGCGCGCTCCCTGGCCGGGTCCCAGCCGTTCAGCGACAGCAGTACTGGTACGGGGATGTGCTCCCGGTCCGTGGGGTTGGCGCGGGCGCGGTACCTCAGTGCCTCAAGGAGCAGGAGCACGGCGGCGGTCGTCTTGCCCGCCGCCGGAGGGCCGACCAGCAGCAGGCGGCCCGAGGCCACCCCGCCGTACACGTCGTGCAGGCCCTTCAGGTCACCGCCGTCTCTCAGGTGCTCGCCGGTGAGGGGGTCCAGGCCGGGCAGCGGCGCGAACCGGGCACGTGTCCCTACGGCGGTGGCGCCCGCCGGCGGGCCCGCCACTTTGCGCTCGGTCACCCGCCACCGCACCGGCAGGGGGGCGGGCTCCAGCAGACGCCGGAATCCGGCCTCGTCTTCCCACTGTTTCTGGACTGCATCGGCCAGTGTGTCGGCCGCCACATCGAGCGGTGACCGCGGTGTGGTGGAGAAGTAGTTGTTCTGGACGCTGTGATCGCCGGTCTGAAGGTTGACCGGCCCGTAGTGGGTGTTGCCGGCGGACTGTCGGGGAATGCCGGATCCGGACCCTCTCCTCCCCACCTGTCACCCCTGGGTCCCGAAATAGTTGGTCTGGGTGCTGTGGTCGCCGGTCTGGACGTTGGTGGGCCCGTGGAAACTGTTGCCGGACAGCACTCCGCCGGAGGACCCGCTCGCGTTGCCGAACTGCCGCTCCAGGGCGCGCAGTTCGTCGGCGAACCGCTCGCGCTGCTGTTCTTCCAGGCTGCGCAGCACGGAGAGGAACTCCTCTTGCCACAGGTGCGCATGCCTGCCCCGCACCCGCTCCCGATTACCGTCGTCAGCGGCGTTCAGATCCGCGGCGGTCGTGTCGAGCTGATCGAGGGCCTCCTCCTCCCGCCGGGAATCACCGCGGCCGATCAGCCGCGCGCACCGTGTCCGGAACCAGGCCCACAGATCCGAGCCCGCGGCCTGCACCACGGCCCCGGCTCCGGCCGCCGCTGCCGCCGTCATCGCCTCGGCCAACACGGTCACTCGCCTCCCGTTTCCCGTCTCCAGGCGGCCCGCACGCGCACCACACGTTGTCGCCTCGGCCGGGCCGGGCCGCCTCGACCTGATCATCCCCGGCGTGGAGCAGCGGTATTCATGCACGCCCATTGATGCGCTCCGGCATCCTGTCGCAACTCGTAACTCCCAGACTAGCGAAGGGAGTTGGCAGGCACCGTCAGCTCCCTTGACTTCCTGCGTGGGACGCCGATCGGTACGCCTTGATGATGATCCGCGGCCCACTCTTCCGAGCGGCCCATGACACCACCCGGCCAGGGGCGAAGGCTTTCGACGGCGTGCGGCTGGCTAGGGTGATCGGGAAGCGCCGCGGGTGGCGTGCAGCCAGCAGGAGGTGACAGTGGGGCCATCCCATCCCCCGGTCATACGCGTGCCGGTCGGGGACGGCTCCGATCGTTGGGTCAGCCGGGCGGCGCGTCGCCGGGTCCTGCTCGTGGTGCACAACGTCACCTCCGCCGGACGCCTGCTGGACGTACTGCCGCTGTTCCACGACGACTTCCGGGTGCAACTGCTGATCACCTCAACGGAGTCGTCCGTGTTCCAAGGCGGAATCCGGAAGCTGTTCGCCGAGTTGGAGCTGCCCGTCATGCCCTGGGATCAGGCGCTGCGGACGCCCGTAGACCTGGCGATTTCTGCCAGTTTCGGTGGTCAACTGCACGACCTCAAAGGCAGATTGACCGTTTTGTCGCACGGTGTGGGATACACTAAAAAGCTCGCCGAGCCGGGAGCCGGGAGCCGGGAGCCGGGAGCCGGGAGCCGGGAGCCGGGAGCCGGGAGCCGGGAGCCGACGTTCGGGCTGTCGCCGGACTGGCTGCTGGTGGACGGCGAATCGTTCGTGGACGGACTCGTACTGTCACATCCGGAACAGCTCGAACGCCTGCGCCGCGTATGTCCCGAAGCCGAGAAGGCAGCCGTGCTCGCCGGCGATCCCTGCTTCGACCGCATACTGGCCGCGCGCCCCTATCGGGAGCGGTTCCGACGCGCGCTGGGAGTGCGCCGCGGACAACGGCTCCTCGTGCTGAACTCCACCTGGAACCCGGAAGGTCTCTTCGGGACCGGCGGTGACGAGGACGTCCTGCCCAGCTTGTTGCCGCGGCTCGCCGCCGAGCTGTCGGCGGACGATTACCGGCTCGCCGCCGTCCTGCATCCGAACATCTGGTACGGGCACGGCCCGGGCCAGATCCGCGTGTGGCTGGACCGGGCCCGCCGCAGCGGCCTGACCCTGATCGATCCGGTGCACGCCTGGCGCCAGGCCCTCCTGGCGGCGGACGTCGTCCTGGGGGACTTCGGGGCCGTCACCTACTACGCCGCAGCGCTGGGCCACCCCGTGCTGCTGGCGGCCACCGGGGAGGGGCGGCTGGACCCCGACACACCGCTGGCAGCGTTCGTCCGCGGCGCTCCGCGGCTCGACCCGCACGGCCCGTTGCACGATCAGCTCGCGGAACTGCTGGCGCGGCACCGGCCGCTCGCCGGGCCCGCGGAGTTCACCACCTCGGCACCCGGAGCCTCCGCGGAACTGCTGCGGCGGCATTTCTACGCGCTGCTGGACCTCCCCGAGCCCACCGCCGCCGCACTGCTGGAGCCGCTGCCCCTGCCGGAGTTCACTCCCCCACTGCGCACCCACCCGCTGGATGTCCGTACCCGTGTCCGCGGCGTGGAGGTCGTCGTCGAGCGATCCACCGGGCATCCCTACGACGCTGTCGGCGAGACGCACCGCGCCGTGCACGAGGACACTCGCGATCCCGGCGACCTGGCGACGGCCGATGTGATCTGGCGCGACGGACCGCCGGACGACCCGCGCCTGGGTGTCCCGGACGCGTGGACCGCGGAAATACTGCGGCGTCACCCGCACTGCTCCCTCGCCGCGTACGTCAGCGGGCCGGACCGGTGCACCGTGCGCGCCCGTGGCGTCGGCGTCTTCCGCCTGTCAGCGGGTCCGGCCGCGGACGCCGACCCGGCGGTGTACGCCTCGGCACTGCACGCGTGGTTGGCGCACGGCGGCAAGGTGCCTCCGGGCGGGACGACGCTTCGGGTACGCGTGGCCGGCGGTGTGCATCCGATGGTGTGCACCCGGTGACGGCGGGGGCGGCTACGCCACGGCTTCGCAGCGCTGCCGGAGGCGAGCGAGGTACGCCAGGTGCGGAGTCGCCCCCTCCGGCATGAGCAGACGCTCCGCCTCGGCGATCCTGGCCAGCGCCGCGGCGTCGTCGCCCGCGTCGTGCAACGTCTCGGCGAGATCGGTGAGGACCCGGCCCTGGTTGTACGCCTCGCCCTGTTCCACGAAGAAGTCCAGCGCCCTCTCCAGGTGGATGCGGGATTCCTCCCACCGTTCCAAGCCACGGAGGGCACGCCCCTGGTGGCGCTCGGCGAGGGCGAGGGCGCGTGGCAGATCCTCCGCGCCGTCCTGCCCGGAGGAGATCCGCCGGTACAGCTGTTCCGCCTCGACGAACCGCTCGTGGGCCGCTCCGTACCGCCACCGGCTCAGCAGGTGCAGACCCCGCAGCTCCACGGACGAGGCTTCGCCCCGCACATGGCCCGCCGCGCGCTCGCCCGCGACAGCCAGCTGCGTCTCGCGGTCGGCCTCCTCCCACCGCCGCAATTCGCCGAGGCAGTGACCGAGTTGGAAGTGGAGGGCGGCTGCCGTACGGGAATCCAGGTCCTGCTCGTCGGCGCACCGGGCCGCGAGCTGCAGAGCGGGCAGCACCTCGTCCCAGTACCCGGCCTTCAGCTGGAGCGGCCACAGCGCGCGGGCCAGCCGCAGCACGACGCCGAGGTGCCCGTATTCGTGGGCCACGGAGACCGCCCGGATCACGTTCGCGGCCTCCGCCCGCAACGCCGCCATGCCCGCGGCCTCGTCGCGGTACGGCGTGCCCTCCGCCGGGGCGGGCTCGACCCGCCAGCTCCGCGGCAGTGCGGCATGTGCGGCGTGCAGTGCGCGGTTCAGCAGATGGTCGAGTGCTCGGGACACCGACGCGGCGCACTCCGCGATGCCGTGCTCCGGGCCCGCGGCGTCCGCCAGGAGTCGCCGTACCTCGGGGCGGAAGCGGTAACGGCCTTCGTGCAGGGGTTCCACCAGCTGGGTGTCCGCCGCTTCGGCCAGCATGCGGTCGGCCTCCTCGGGGGTGACGTCCGCGGCGGCCCCGGCCAGATCGGCGTCGAACGCGGGCCAGCCGCCCACCGCCGTCAGCCGGCACAGCCTTGCCGTCCCAGGGCCGAGCCCGCGGCACGTGGCCCGGGCGATGCCCTGCACCGGAGAGCGCCCCAGCGCGCCGTCCGCCGGGTCCGGGAGCGACGGTTCCGCGGTCAGCAGACGCAGGGCCGCGACCTTCAGGGCGAAGGCGTTGCCCGCACACCGGCCCAGCAGCGCCGGCAGCTGCGGCTTGGCGAGAGCGACCTTCTCCGGTCCGGCGACCTTCCTCAGCAGCTTCACCGCGTCCCGGTCCTTCAGCCGCGGTACGGCGATGCGCTCCGCTTCCAGTGCGAAGGCCGGGCCGGACGCGATGACCAGGAGGAAGACCTCCGGGGTGGCGGGAAGGAGGGGGCGGACCTGCGCGACGGAGGAGGCATGGTCGATCACCACCAGCGCCCTTCGACCGGCCGTCAGCCGCCGGTACAGCTCTTCCCGCCCGGCCTCGGTGGGCGGGATCCGGCCCCGCTCGACCCCCATTTTCCGCAACAGACCGAGCAGGACGGCCGACGGCCCCGGCCCGCTCTCCCCGGCCACGTCGCGGAGATCGACGTAAAACTGTCCGTCGGGATACCGGGCGAGCTGGCCGGCGCCCCAATACAGAGCCACCGCGGTGGTTCCGATTCCCGGCGGCCCGTACAGGAGGGCAGCCCGTGGCCGGCCCGCTGCCGGCCGGACCGCCTCCCGTGTCAGGTGCTTCAGTACCCGTTGGCGGTCGGTGAAGTTCCTGGTGGCAGGCGGCAGTCCGGCGCCCGGGGTCAGCAGCACGGGGTCCGGCATGCCCCGCAACAACTGGGCCCACTCGCCGTTCCGCTGCCGGTCCCCGTCCAGCCTGGCGTGCAACTCCCGTGCCAGTACCTCCCACCCCGCCGGACCGGCCGGCAGCGGCGCCTCCCGCCCCAGGGTCCGTCTCACCAGAGCGCCCGTCGACACGAGCGCCTGCTTGCCCATCTCCCCCGCGGCGCCATTTCCCACTGCGGCGAGGAATGCGGTGAGCGCCCCCACCGTCACGATCTCCAACACGCCGGCCCCTCCCCTGGTCCTGCTGCGTCCCCTGCTGCGTCCGCTGCTTTCCCCTGGCCGGACTGTATCCCCGCCGAAGCAGCCGGATGGATCGATCCGGCCCGACCCGGTCCCGTGTTCCACCAAGGTAGTTGTGAGGCGCCAGGGCTTTTTCGGCGGCGGATCACTCTCGTTCTGCCCCGGGACGGCACACCTGGTGGAATCCGCAACCGTCCTCATCCACCTCCGGCTCCGCCGACGCCGGGCTCCCACGCCTGCTCCGCCCAGATGGTCTTGCCGTTGCGTACGTAGCGGGTGCCCCAGCGGGCGGTGAGTTGGGCGACCAGGAAGAGGCCACGGCCGCCCTCGTCGGTGGTGGCGGCGTGGCGCAGGTGGGGCGAGGTGCTGCTGGTGTCCGAGACCTCGCAGATGAGGTGGTGGTCCCGGATGAGGCGGAGGGTGGCCGAACCGCTGCTGTAGCGGTAGGCATTGGTGATCAGCTCGCTGACGATCAGCTCGGTGGTGAGGGCCATCTCCTCCAGGCCCCAGTCGTGGAGCTGGGCCGCGACGAGCTTCCGGGCCTCGGCAGCAGCGGTCGGTTCGGACGGCAACTCCCAGGTGGCCACCTGGTGTTCGGCCAGGCAGCGGGTGCGGGCGGCGAGCAACGCGATGTCATCGCTGGGACTTTCGGGGAGCAGCGCGTCCTCCACCGCCTCGCAGAGGTCGTCCAGCGAACGGGCGGGATCACTCAGCGCCCCGCGCAGAAGGGCCAGCCCCTCGTCGAGATCACGGCGCCAGGCCGCCAGGAGTCCATCGGTGTAGAGGACGAGCAGGGAGCCCTCGGGCAGCTCCACCTCGGCGGTTTCGAACGGCAGCCCGCCCAGGCCGAGCGGTGGGCCGGCCGGGAGATCGGGGAAGTCCACCCGTCCGTCCGGTGTCACCACCGCGGGCGGCGGGTGGCCGGCGCGGGCGAGGGCGCAGCGCCCGGAGACCGGGTCGTAGACCGCGTACAGGCAGGTCGCGCCGACGATCTGGGGAGAGGGGCCGACGATCTGCGGAGAGCGCTCGTCGGTCGCTTCCTGCTCGGCGGCCAGCCGGTCCACGAGGTCGTCCAGGTGGGAGAGGACCTCGTCCGGCGGCAGGTCGAGGTGGGCGAGGGTGTGCACCGCGGTGCGCAGCCGGCCCATGGTGGCCGCCGCGTGGATGCCGCGGCCGACCACATCTCCGACGACGAGGGCGACCCGGAGTCCGGAGAGCGGGATGACGTCGAACCAGTCGCCACCGACGCCGGCGGTGGTGTCGGCCGGCCGGTACCGACGGGCGACCTCCACCGCATGGTGCTCGGGTACCTCGCGCGGGAGCAGGCTGCGCTGCAGCGCGACCGCGGCCTGTTGCTGCTGGGTGAAGCGGCGGGCGTTGTCGATGCACACGGCGGCGCGGGCGGCGAACTCCTCGGCCAGCGTCAGGTCGTCCTCCTCGAACGGCTCGGGCCGGCGCCACCGCCACAGGCTCACCACGCCCAGCACGAGGCCGCGCGCGACCAGGGGCACCGCGATGAGTGAGTGGACGCCCAGTTCGCGGATCCGCTCGACCCGTTCCGGCTCCAGTGACGACCAGGCGGGGGAGAACCCCAGGACCGGTTCGAGGACGGGACGTCGCTCGGCCAGACATCGGGCCTGCGGTGCCTCCGGAGGGAAGTGCATGGTGTGGCCCACCGGGAACATCACCGTCGGCGCCTCGGGCGACACGCTCCGCACGGCCGCCCTGCACAGGGCTGCCGACGGCTCCTGACCAGACTCCTCACCACGGGCCGCCGTCTCGACGTGACCAGGCTCCTCGCCGCGGGCCACCCTCTCGACGTGACCAGGCTCCTCGCCGCGGGTCACCGCTTCGAGCAGGTCTACGGAAGCACAGTCCGCGAGGTCGGGGACGGCCACCTCGGCCAGCTCGCGTGCCGTGGCCTCCACGTCGAGGGTGGTGCCGATACGGGCGCCGGCGTCATTGAGCAGCGCCAGTCTCCGTCGCGCCTGATAGCGGTCGGTAACGTCCTCGACGAGCTCAGTGACACCAAGGATCCGCCCGGACGAATCCTGCATCCGGAAGGCCGACACGGAGACGAACATTTCCGTGTGGGGATCATGCCGCAGATGGCACGGCTGCTCGGTGAAAATCAGCGGTTCACCCGTTTCGAGCACCCGCCGCAGCCCCGACTCGACCATGGCCGTGTCCCGGTCGACGACGAAGTCCCCGATGCGCCTCCCCCGGTAACGCTCGGCCGGAAGCCCGCCGAAGCGCGCGATCGCCCGGTTCACCCGTAGCAGGCTCAGGTCGGGCGCGAGGACGGCAAGGCCGATCGGGGACCGGCGGAACATCCCGTCCAGGACCGACCGGTCCGTCTCCCACTGGATCACCTGCTCCGCCGGCGCGCTCACGAGGTGCCACTCGACGCTGGTGCCCGACCGCACCACCGCCCGGGCCCGGCAGCCCAGCTCAACCCGTTGACCACCCCGGTCCCGTACCGGGATGACCCCGAACCAGCCTCCGGCGCTCACACAGGCCGCCACCGCCGCCATGACGACGTCCTCGTCGCGTGGGTCGAGCAGGAGGTCGCGGGCCGCCCGTCCCAGCACCTCCTCGGGCGAGTAGCCGAGCAGCGCCTCGGCGCGCTCGCTCCAGCCGACGACCCGCCCTGTGTCGTCCAGCAGGGCAGAGGCCGAGCGACGCACCGCAAACGGGTCGTCCGGGCTCTCACTGAACGTGGTCACCGGTGTGTCCATCACTACCACCCTCGTACCACCCCGGCCAGATCGCGCGCCGAAGGGCGGAGTGCGTGTGCCCGGGGACCCCTGCGCGCCCTGCATGAGCGCCCGCCCCGCACACCGCACTGACGCGGGCTGCGGCGTCAAGCGGCTCTCCCTCCCACCGCCGGCGCGACTGCGCTCGTGGCGCGGTGGGGCTCGCGGCCCGGCGGGACTCCCGGCGCGGTGCGGCCCCCAGCACGGTGGGGCCCCCGGCTGATCGTGGACAGATGGCGGCCGGCGGCCGACCCCACTCGCCCCGGCTCTGCCACTCGCCTCGGCCCGTCTGCGATCGCGCGGAATTCCTTGCCGTAAGGCCCCAACCGGGCGGGTGAGTTGTTCGTGGAACCGGGTGAGGGGATCGGAGGGAATGTGGCCGAATGGTCAAGGCTTCTGGCCGAGCTCGCGCAGCAGCGCGGCGCGGAGCTGAACCGGTATGGCTTCCTGCTGTGCGGCGATCGCGCGGAGGCCGCCGACCTGGTTCAGGAGGCACTGGTACGGGTCTTCTCCCGGCCCCGCCGTGCGTGGGAACTGGGGGAGGCGGAGGCATACGTACGCCGCACGATGCTCAACCGCTATCTGGATCTGCACCGGCGCCGCGCCCGTTGGATCCGCGCGCTTCCACGGCTCGTGTCCGCGGCGCCCGTTGCCGACCACAGCACGGACGTCATGCACCGGATCGACCTCATGGACGCCCTGCGCGGACTGTCGCCGAGGCAACGGGCCTGTGTGGTGCTCCGTTACTACGAGGACATGTCCACCGCGGACATCGCCGCGCGGCTGGGCTGCGGTGAAGGCACGGTCAAACGTCATCTGAGCGACGCGCTGGCACGGCTGGGCACCCGGTTGCGGCTGCCCACCCATCACGCCGCGGAGGAAAGGCTGGAGACATGAAACCCGAGGAGCTGCGCGAGCAGTTGCTGGCCGCCGCGCACCGCACCGCGCCGCTGGAGATCGACACCGAGCGCGTCCGGACCCGGGTGCGCCGGCGCAGGGTCGCCCGGTATGCGGCCGTGACCGGGACGGGCCTGGCCGTGGCCACCGCGGTGGTGCTGAACACCCTG
Organism: Streptomyces sp. NPDC059649; assembly: GCF_042734445.1. Classification (NCBI taxonomy): domain Bacteria; kingdom Bacillati; phylum Actinomycetota; class Actinomycetes; order Kitasatosporales; family Streptomycetaceae; genus Streptomyces; species Streptomyces sp. NPDC059649. The sequence continues at coordinate 32,555 of NZ_JBHWDV010000014.1, read as the reverse complement.
CCGTCCGCGTCCCCACCGGAGCCCCAGACACCGATGGGCTCGGTACACAAGCGGCCCCCCGCCACCAGCGGCGCCGAACCGGGCAACACCCCGGGCGCCGAACCGGGCAACACCCCGGGCGCCCCACCACCGCTCCCGCACTACACCTGCGGCGCGAGGATCCCGGCGAGTTCCGGCCGGGGAACCGTGACCGTGCGCGTCTCCGGTGTGGCCAAGGCTCCGGACGGAACCCCACGGGTCAGCTACGCGGTGACCGCGACCGCCCCCACCGTCCTGTCCGGCCGGCCACGGATCCTCGTCCTGAAGGACGGTCGCGTCGTGGCCGGTCAGGATCCGGCCGGACCACCGGCCACCCACCCGCCAGGAAACGAGAACCGAAGCGAGACCGGAAGCGAGAACGCAAACGGGAACGCAAACGGGAACGGAGACGAGAACACCGCGCGCCGGACGCCCCTCACCCCCGACCGTCCGCAGCGTGCCCAACTCGCGCCCGTACCGGGCCGTCCCTGCCCGGGAACCACCTGGAACTCGATGTGGAAGGACGGCTACGAAGTGGCCGTCGTCCTCCCCACCGAGCCCACCGAGCACGCCACGCCCCCCGGCACCCGGGCTCCCGATGCCTTGATCGTGGCCCGTACGCCCCTGACCGAATGAACACTCCGCACCGCTCCCGACACATCACTCCCGACTTCGCGACTTCGCGACCTCACGACCTCACGGAGGAATCCATGCGCCGCACCCTGCTGCCCGCCGTCCCCGCCCTGCTGCTCGTCCTCGCCGGATGCGGGGGCCAGTCCCACGCGGTGACCGCCGCTCCGGCCCACCCCGCCCCGACCACCACGAGCCCGTCACTGCGGGAACAGGACCGCTCCCTCCCCTGTGGCAGCACCGTCGAACGCCCCGTCGTCGTCAGTGGCCCCGACGAGCCTCTGCAACTGACCATCACGTCCCTACGGCGCCAGGGCTCCAGTCTGCGGACCGCCTACCGCATCACCTCCGGCGACCGGAAGGAGATGCTCAGCCTGCCCATCGGTCAGATCCCGCCCACCGCTCTCCTGCTCAAGCACGGTGTCATCGTCGGCCGCCAGAAGCCCGTCGCGCACAAGGGCCCGGACGGCAGTCCGGCCATCGGGTATCCCGTCGGTCGGCGCCCGTACACGGGAACCCTGGCGATCAACGGCCTCTGCCCCGGCACCACCTGGTCCGACGTGGACCAGCACCCCGGCAACTACCAGGTGCGCGTCGTCATGTCGTACCAGCCGCAGAAAGCACCCTCCGACAGCCGGCCGGCAAACGGTGTCGCCCTGCTGCCCCTCCTCGAAGCCACCCGCGACATCTCCCCAAAGAGCCACTGAACGCGCCAGACACCCGCCGGCCCACGTCATAACAGCTCGCCCAATGGTCCGACGTGACGCAAGCCAGGCAGTGCCTGCGGCACGCCGACCACGGTGGGGTCGCGGGCGCTCGCCGGGCGCCCCTCACCCACCGGCTCGGAAGCGCAGCATCAACGGCGCCGTTCTCTCCCCCACCCCCGAGCGGTCGTGGGTCAAGCCGCCACGGTGAACTGCGAGGCGCCGCGCAGGGTGGTGCGCAGCTTGCGTTGGGTTGCGCGGCTGTCGAGGCGGACGTCGAGGGCGCCGGGAAGTGTGCTGTCGGCACGCAGGCCCGTGGGCAGGCGGGAGGCGTCGAGGCCGTCACGCCGGGCGATGAGGACGCCGAGTTCGTGGCGGCTCACCGCCTCGGCTCCGGCGAGATGGTGGATGCCGCTGGTGTCGCACGACGCGAGCTCCAGGAGGGCCGCGGCAAGATCGGCGACGTGCACCGGGCAGCGGATGTCGTCGGTGAACAGGGCGCCGTCGCGGGTACCTGCCGCGAGTTCATGGACGGCACGTTCGTGGACGGACTGACCGTCGCCGATGATCAGCGAGGTACGGGCGACGACGGCCTCCGGATGCACGAGGAGGACCCCGGTTTCCGCTGCCGCTTTCGCCGCCCCGTACGGGGTGACGGGATCGGGGTGGCAGGACTCGTCGTAGTGGACGCGGGTGCCGGAGAACACCGCGTCGCTGGAGACATGGACCAGACGACTTCCGTACCTCGCCGAGGCCATCGCCAGGCGGACCGGGCCCTCGGCCGTGACCGCCCAATCGGCTTTGCCGCTCGATGTGTTGACGATGAGATGCGGGCCGACCCCGTCCATGACCGCGTCGATGCGCCCGGGGTCCCGCAGATCGAGGGCGTGCCACGCAACCTCGCGAGGGTGGCCGGGCCTGGTCGCGTAGGTCGCGGCCGTCGTGTGCCCCGCCGCTACCGCCTGCCGGACCAGCTCCGAGCCCAGGAACCCGCTACCACCCACGATCAAAACTCTCATGTGTCGGGGTGAATGCTCATCCGTCATGGCGTTCTTGGGCCGCCATGACCTCATCGCCGTGCTCGAAGGCCCAGGCGCCGAATGTGTCGATCGGGGTGAGCAATGTCCGCCCCAGGGTGGTGAGTTCGTACTCGACACGCGGTGGGACTTCGGCGTAGGCGTGCCGTTTCACCAGTCCGTTGAACTCCAGCCGCCGCAGGGTCTGCGTCAGAACCTTCGGGCTGATGCCGCCGATGGTCTCGCGCAGTTCGCCGGGCCGCCTGGGACCCTCACGAAGAGCCCAGATCAGCACGGCGTTCCAGGTGTTGGAGAGGAGGTCGAAGGCGAGTCGGGCGCGGCAGTCGGCGAGATAGGCGTCGGTCGTCACGTACCAAATGGTGCCTGACGGGCTGCCTAGTGTCGTCCGGCAAGCGGTTGCAGCAGACGCGTAGAGAGGCGGAGCGATGAGGATCAGCGTACTGGGAACGGGAAACATGGCGGACGCGCTGGCCACGCACTGGGTGCGGGCAGGGCATGAGGTGTTCATCGGGGGCCGGGACGAGCAGAAGGCCCGGCGGCTCGCGACGCGCCTCGGGGGTGGAGCTCGGCACGGGAGTCTTGATGCGGCGGCCGGTTTCGGTGAGGTGGTACTGGTCGCGCTTCCGTACGGCGTCGGGGTGGACATCGCCAAGGGGCTGCAGGCCGCGCTGAGCGGGAGGGTGCTCCTCGACTGCGCCAATCCGGTCGGCCCCGGCTTCCAGCTGCTGACGGAAGGCGGCCCCTCGGCGGCAGCCGGCCTGGCCGCGGCGGCACCGGCTGCGTATGTCGTCAAGGCGTTCAACCTCTGCCACGAGGACGTGTGGCGGATGACTCCGCCGGTCTTCGACGGGCAACTCCTCACGGTCCCGCTCTGCGGGGACAACGAGATGGCACTGACCCGGGTCCGTGAATTGGTGCGGGATGCGGGTTGCGAGCCGGTGGCCGCGGGCGGCCTGGAACGGGCCGGTTTGTTGGAGGCAACGGCCGCGCTGTTCATCGGGCTGTGGGTCGGAGAATCGGCGGACGTACGGGCGATGACACCGCCGCTGGCGTATGCGGCAGGGCCACGAACCGGGGGTGTGGAGGGGGCGATGGGTGCTGGGTAGTGCGTAGACGTGGCGTCACGGGAGGGGTGCGTCCTCGTCCTGGCCAGGCCAGGACGAGGACGGTACGACGTCACAGCTGGCAACCTCATCGCTGTCGTCGACGTACAGACGTCGAGCTGGTGCGGGTGGTGGTGAACATCCGCTGAGGTCAGCTGTATCGGCACGTCCGTTCCGGTGGGTCGGGGGTCATACCGCTTGGAGGGCGAAGACCAGTGCGGCAGTGCAGAAGGCGAGCATGCCGAGGGCATTGAGGAAGAGGTTGCGACCGTAGTCCTTGGCGCGGAGGTGCAGGGAGATGGCAATGAGGAAGTAGACCACCAGTGAGGCGGTGGTGAGGACGGCCATCGGCAGGAACCAGATGCCGACGATCAGGCCGACCGCCGCGGCGGTCTTCACCACGGGCACCCACCGCCAGTACCGGCGGGGAAAGTGCACGTCCTCCAGGCAGGCCCGGATGAAAGCGACGGGCCTGAGACACAATGCGGCATCGCCGAGCTGGACGGCGGCCAGGCCGGCGAAGAGCCACCACGGGTGGATCACGACGGACACCTCATCTCGTAGAGCTGTTGGGGCTGTTGGGGCTGTTGGGGCTGTTGGGCTTGCTAGCGCTGTTCGGGCTGTTGGGGCTGCTAGCGCTGTTCGGGCTGTCGCATGAAGGACGGGCGGGGGCCGGTGATTCGTGACATCGCCGCGGCACGGGATCCGCCCGTCCGGCCCGGCGTCCGCAGCGCAAGAGGGAGAGAGGGGACTCTCAGCGAACGTCGCCGTCGGCCGAGCGATCGCCGCGACCCGCCCCGCACCGGCCGACCGGTCACCGGGTGACGGCCATGGCAGGATTCCCGATCATGACGCTTGAACCATCGGATCGGCCCGTTGCCCTGGTCACGGGGTCCACCTCGGGGATCGGGGAAGCCGTCGCACGGCGGCTGGCGGCGGACGGCATGCGGGTCGTCGTGCACTCGCGGCGCAGCGCGGAGGCCGGGGAGGCACTGGCGGCGGAGCTCGGCGGGGCGTACGTACGTGCCGATCTGGCGGTGGAGGAGGAGGCCCGCGGGCTGGTCGAGGCGGCGCTCGGCCGGTACGGGCGGCTGGACGTGCTGGTGAACAACGCGGGCATCAGCTGGCCGATCCCGCACCATGACCTGGCAGCGGCGACACCGGCGGACTGGCGACAGCTGCTGGAGGTCAATCTGATCGCACCGTGGGTGCTGTGCACGGCGGCGCTGCCGGCGCTGCGCGAATCCCCCGGCGGCGGCAGCATCGTGAACGTCACCAGCCATGCCGGGGTGCGCCCCAAGGGCTCCTCGGTTCCGTACGCGGCGAGCAAGGCGGCACTGAACCACGTGACCCGGCTGCTGGCCGCCGCGCTCGCGCCCGATGTACGGGTCAACGCGGTGGCCCCGGGCCTCGTGGACACGCCCATGACGAAGGACTGGGCGCATGCGCACGACATCTGGCGGGAGCGCGCGCCGATGCGCCGCCCGGCCCAACCCTCCGAGGTGGCCGACCTGGTGGCGTCGGTGCTCACCAGCAGCTATCTCACCGGCGAGGTCATCATGCTCGACGGCGGGCTGAACCTCACCTGAAGCGCCCCCCGACCAGAGCTGCAAGGCCGCGTGGGTGGCACTTCGGGTCGGCCAGGTGGCGCCTCCCGACCGCGCGGGTGGCACTTCCGGCCGCCTCGGGGGGGCGCTTCCGGCCGGCCAGGTGGCGCTTCACGCCGGGCGGAGCCTCAGCAGTGGTGCGTCAGGCCGGGCGGCGCTTCACGCCGGCCGGCTGTTGGGCCGGGCGGGCGGCCACCTCGCGCGCCTGCTGGTCCGTGCTGCCGTTCAAGCCGCCGTGAACCAGGTGCCCAGCGCTTCGTGCAAACCGTCGCCCGTGGTGCCTTGCCAGGCGACGTAGCAGTCGGGCCGGAGCAGCAGTGCGGTGTCGAGGTCCGGGACGGTCACGGTGTCGACCTGCGAGGCCCAGGGCCCGGCATCGAGGGTGCCCGTCGGATCGAGGAGGAGCGGCCGGCCGGTGCGGGTCAGCTCGCGCAGGTCCGGCAGGCCTTGCAGGCCCGACAGGTCCGGCGCCCACCGGCCGACGAGCGCTCCGGTGGCCGGTCCCATGTCGTAGCTGAGGTCATCGCCGGACAGCAGATGCGCGAGGTGCTGCCGCGTCGCAGGCCGGTCGAGCAACTCACCGAACAGTTCCCGCAGTGCCGTCACCTCGCTGCCCGGCCGGGTCAGCAGGGACTGTGCCTGCGTGTGCATGGCGACCCGCCGCGCGGCCGGGAGCCGTTCCGTCTCGTAGGTGTCCAGCAGCCCCTCCGGTGCATGGCCACGCACCTCCGCGGCCAGTTTCCACCCGAGGTTCACCGCGTCCTGCAGGCCCAGGTTGAGCCCCGGGCCGCCGATCGCCGAGTGTACGTGCGCGGCGTCCCCGAGCAGGAGGACGCGGCCCGCGCGATACCGCGAGGCGATCCGGGTGTTGCCACCGAGCAGCCGCCGCATCATGTGCGGTCCCGGCCCGGCCGGCGGGCCGAGCGGCACCTCCGCACCGAGCACCCGGGCGACGCTGGCCCGCAGCTCGTCGAGCGTGGCCTCGCCCTCGGCCGGCTGTCCCCATTCCACCGTGCTGATCAGCGGATCGCCGTCGGGGAACGGTGCCCAGGCGATCAGGCCGTGTTCGGTCCGCAGATGCCGGTACGGCGGAACGGTGCCGAAGCCGGGCACGACCAGGCCGCCATCGGCCCCGACCCGCTCCCGGGGCACGCTGACGTGTGCGGTGCGCGACACCGAGTCGTCCCTGGTCACCCCGGGGAACTCGATCCCGGCGAGCCTGCGCACCACACTGTGCCCGCCGTCGGCGCCGACCAGGAACGCCGCTTCGACCGGCTCCCGCCCGCGCAGCTCGACCAGCACCGAATGCTCGCCCTGCGTCAGGCCGATGACCTCATGGCCGCGGCGGACCTCCACGCCCAGTTCGGCCGCGCGCTCAGCGAGCATGAGCTCTATCCGGCTCTGCGGCACCCGCAACGTGTGGAGCGGGTTGTCCGGCAGGCCGTTCAGGTCGAGCGGGAACGCACCGAAGACGTAACTGGGCGCGGGCCGGGGGGTGTTGGGGGCACCGGGTACGGTCAGCCGCTCGTACAGCCCGCGCCGGTCGAGCATCCGGACGACCTGACCGACCAGCCCGTTCGCGCGCTGCTCGGAGGTCGGTTCGGCGAGGCGTTCCAGCACGAGCGGCCGCGCACCGGCCAGGGCGAGCTCACAGGCGAGCATCAGGCCGTTGGGCCCGGCGCCCGCGATGACGACGTCGATCATGAGTGGGTTTCCGTTTCCAGGCAGGGGACATCGGCCCGGCGGGAAGGTGCCGGGCTTGCCGTCCGGGGTGGTGGTGCCTACGGGTGGACGCCTATGGAAGGGGCGCCTACGGAAGGGGACGCGTGCGGACGGGGACGCATTGCGGAAGGGGATGCGTACGGGAGGGGATGCGTGCTGGTGGTGCCTACGGCTTCGACAGTCCCGCTGCGACCCGGGTCAGGGCGTCCGCGAGCAGACTCCTCACCGGTACCGGCGGGTCGGTGCGGAGGTGGTGCGCGGTGGCCGTGTTGATCGCGGCGACGACTGCGGACGCGACGAGGTGCGGGTAGAGGTCCTGCTTGGGATCGGTACCGGTGCGGTCGCCGACGGCCGCGGCGATCTCGGCCTCGGCGATGGCTCCGGCCCGCAACATCTCGCCCTGCAGGGCCGGTTCGGAGACCATCATGCGCACCCCGGCCGTCCACTGAGCCGCGTCGGCGATGGGATGGGCGGCCGACTCGGCGTCCGGCCCGAACTGGGCCAGCACCGAGCGGGTGATCGCCTCCCACAGCGGCTCCTCCGGGCCCTCCCGCAGCGCCTCCGCGATGCGGAGACCGCGGTCGAGGTGGCGGGCGACGATCGCTTCTCCCTTGCTGGAGAAGTAGTTGTTGAACGTGCGCGGGGAGACACCGGCGGCCTCGGCGATGTCCTCCACCTTGACGTTGCCGAACCCGCGCTCAACGGTCAGCCGGACCGCGGCCCAGCTGAGCGCCGCACGCGTCTCGGCCTTCTTCTGCTCTCGCAACCCCATGGCACAGGACCGTAAAGCAAAACTTGCGCGGCACGCAATAGTGCGCACCACGCAAGTTCCCGAACTGACCTGGTGGTTGATGCAGTGACTGATGCGGCGACTGATGTCCCCTCAGGCCACGCAGAACTCGTTGCCTTCCGGATCGGTGAGGACGGACCACTCGCCCCCGGGCTCCTTCACGTGCCGGACCAGTGTCGCGCCGCGTTCCTGCAGCCGGGCCACGGTCGCTTCCCGCTGGCCCGCCTCGGTGTGGATGTCGAGGTGCAGCCGGTTCTTTCCGCTCGCCCTCGGCTCGGGAACGCGGTTGAACAGCAGGCGTCTGCCGCGGCCGGCGCCGCTGACCGGATCGAAGGGGTCCTCGGGGTGCCGGACGGCCGCCGCATCCCGCCAGAACAACCGCCCCTGGAACTCGATGCACAGACTCTCGTCAATCGCCCCCGAGGCCAGCAGCTGCTGGATCAAAGCACTGTTGTCCTCGATCCGATAGCCCAACGCATCCGCCCAGAACACGGCTTGGCGATGCGGGTCACCGGCATCGAAGACCACCTTCCAACCGAGCGCCATGAGACTCTCCTCCCAGTAGGTAGTTGCACGGCCAGGCAAGTGCAGGGCCAGGCAGGTGCGCGGCCAGGCAATGGCACGACGTGCAACCCGATCGGTCACTATCCCTCGTTCCGGCGCGACAGCCGAGCGTGCGGGCGTCTCGAGGACCGGCCGTTCCTCAGTCGGTGACCTTCAGGACGATCTTCACCACGGATACCGGGGGCCGGCCGAGGGCGACCGCGGTGACCACGACGACGGCCGGTACCGCCTCGACCCGGTTGAGTGCCCGGAAGACGAGGCGGCCGATGCCGAGGCCGATGCGGACCGTCACGTCGGGGGCGCGGAACTTCAGGGGCGCCTCCAGGAAGGAGATGGCGACGACCATGCCGAGCCAGACGAAGGCCGCCGCGACGGCCACCGCGGCGGGGCCGGCGTGCGGGGAATGCATGCAGGTCACCGCCCCAGCCACAGATCCGGGCCGAAGACCTCGTAGTGGATCGCTTCGGCGGGGACGCCACGGCGCAGCAGGGCACCGCGGACCGCGCGCATGAAGGGCAGCGGGCCGCAGAGGTAGGCGGTCACGCCCGGGGGAAGGTCGATGGTGTCGAGGTCGACCCGGCCGGTCGACGCCTCCGGGGCCTGGTCGCCCGGCTCCTCGTACCAGAGATGCAGCCGGGCGTCCGGCAACGCGCCCACCAGGCTGCGCTGTTCGTCGCGGTGGGCGTGGTCGGCGGGGGTGCGGTCGGCGTGGAGGACGGTCACCGGGCGGGCGGATCCGGTGGCGTCGAGGTGGTCGAGCATGGACAGCATGGGCGTGACGCCGATCCCGGCCGACGCCAGGAGCAGCGGGCTGTCGCCCTCCGGCAGGACCAGGTCGCCGAACGGGACGGAGACCATGAGCTCGTCCCCCGTACGGGCGTGGGTGCAGAGCCAGTTGGAGACCTCACCGTCCGGCTGCGTACGATCCGCGTCGCTCCCGGTCCCGGCCCGGACCTGCTTGACGGTGATGCGCCGATCGGCGCGGCCGGGGGCGGCGGAGAGGCTGTACTGGCGTATCTGCCAGGCGCCGTCGGGGAGTTCCACCTGGACGCTGACGTACTGGCCCGGACGGAAGGGGGCGGTGGGACGGCCGTCGGCCCGCCGCAGGACGAAGGAGACCGCGTCCGGGGTCTCCTGCCGCCGTTCGACGATCGTCATGCGGTGCCAGACGGCGCCCTCGGCGGCGCCGGCCTCCTGGTAGAGCCGGACCTCGACGGCGATCAGCGCATTCGCCATCAGCCAGTAGACCTCGTCCCAGGCCGCGGCGACCTCGGGGGTGACCACGTCGCCGAGCACCTCGGCGATCGCCGCGAAGAGGTGGCGGTGGACGACCTTGTACTGGTCGGAGGTGATGCCGAGGGAGGCGTGCTTGTGCGCGATCCGGGCGAGCGTCGCGTCCGGGCGGGCCTCCGGGCCGTCCAGCAGCATTTCGGCGAACGCCGCGATGGAGCCGGCGAGGGCCCGCTGCTGGTCCCCGTTGGCCTGGTTGCCCCGGTTGAACAGGTCCCGCAGCAGCTCGGGGTGGGCGTCGAACAGCTTCCGGTAGAACAGCTCGGTGATGTCGCCGATGGCGGCGCCGACCGCCGGGAGGGAGGTCCGGAGGACCGGGGTGGACTGCTCGGAGAGCACCGCGACTCCTTAATACGCTAATGATCTTCTTATTTAGGCGCGCGACGCGAGGGCGCGTCCAGCAGCGCGATGACGTCGGTGAGGTCGGTGAGACCGGTTCCGTCGGCGAGACCGGTGACGCCGGTGACGTTGATGGCACCGGTTACGCCGGTTACGTTGATGACGCCGGTTATGCCGGTGGCGCGAAGGTCATTCCGGCGGGCGGCCGACCAGGCCGATCAGGACGGGGCCGGTGGGTGAGGCCACCAGGTCCGTCACGGTCAGCGGGTCGAGCGCGGCGTAGAACGCCTCCTGGGCGTCGCGCAGCGCCCTGCGCAGACGGCAGGCCGCGCGCAGCGGGCACGGGGGATCGCCGTCGCAGGAGACCACCTCGCCCTCGCCCTCCAGCTCCCGGACCAGCCAGCCGACCGACGCCCGCCGGCCGAGTCCGGTCAGCGCCAGGCCGCCGCCGCGGCCCCGTCGCGCCTCCACCACGCCCAGGCGCTGGAGGCGGGTGACCGCCTTCGCCATGTGGGTGTAGGGCACGTCCATGGCCTCGGCCACCTCGCGCGTGGTCAGCGGGTCGCCCTCTCCGGAGACCGCCAGGCGCATCACGGAACGCAGCGCCAGGTCGGTGAACTTCGTCAGCCGCACATACCGGACGTTAGCAAAGACGCATGTTAGATTCCTATTCAGATACGCCCGGGAGCGCGTGGAATGCATCACGGGCGAGGCCGCCGACAGGCGAGACTGGTACGGGGGTTGGCCCCGTGGAGAGCCCGTTCCGCCGGCGGGCAGGCAATGCACATCGAACAGGGCACGTGTATGACTGTGGAAAACGACGGCTCCGCCGGACCGGACGGTGACGCACCGGTCCCCCGCGTGCTGTGCGACACCGGGGCCCTGACCGCGGGCGCGGCGCTCGACGGTGCGCCGGCCGGTGCGCTCTGGCGGCTGGCGGAACCCGGACGGCAACTCGACGCCAATGTCGTGCGCATCCCGCCGGCCGGGCGGGTGGCCCCCCACACCGAGCCGGATCTGGACGTCCTCCTGCTGGTCGTCGCCGGAGACGGCACCCTGCTCTCCGCGGACGGGTCGCGTCCGCTGGCCGAAGGCAGCCTGGTCTGGCTGCCGCACGGTGCCACCCGTGGCCTGGTCGCGGGCGCGGGGGGCCTGTCTTACCTGACCGTCCATCCGCGCCGGCCCGGCATGCGGATCCAGCCACCCCCGCCCGCCGACCGCCGCCGGCCGTGAACGCCTTCGGCCCCGGACGGCCCGTGCAACCCTCTAGCAACCTCACAAGGGGTTGACTGAAGGCAGTGGACCTTACGTTGATGCGGCGGGTGGTGTGACTGTGGACGCGGGCGCGGATGCGGGTGCGGGTGCGGGTGCGGGTGCGGAGCGGATTGCGGTGACCGGGGCGGCGGGTGCGTTGCTGCGGTCCTTGCGGGAGCAGCACGGGCCGCTGATGTTCCATCAGTCCGGCGGCTGCTGTGACGGCAGTGCGCCGATGTGCTACCCGGCGGGGGAATTCCGTACGGGCGGGTCGGACGTGCTGCTCGGGCGGCTGGCGGTGGCGGGGGTGCCGGAGCCGGTGGACTTCTGGATGTCGGCGAACCAGTTCGCGCGCTGGCGGCATACGCATCTGACCGTGGACGTCGTACCGGGGCGCGGCAGCGGGTTCTCCCTGGAGGCGCCCGAGGGGGTGCGGTTCCTGATCCGCTCGCGGCTGCTGACCGAGGAGGAAACGGAGCGGGCGGGCCACGACTGAGGGCCCGGAACGAGGCAGCGGTGAGACATGGCGAGACCCCACGCACGGGGGAGAGCGTGGGGCCTCACCTATAGGAACGGGTGGACGCGGGAAGTGGTTCCCCTTCTGTGAAGATTCGGGGAAAGAATCTTTCGGGCCGAGGAAAGGGCCCACTCGGGACGGGTGTTCCGACCGGACTCGCCCGCTCAGCTCTCGCCCTGTACCAGGCGTTCGAGGAGTTCCTGGAATTCGCCGTCGACGACCACGCGCAGACCGTCCCCGTCCGGCTCGCTGAGCGGGGTCATCACGCCCCGGCGCCACCAGAAGACCCGCGGGCTGATGGCGCCCGCCGCGTCCTCGTGGCCGGCCGCCGCGAACTGCGCCATGGCCTGGAGCGCCGGGATCACCTGGGCGTCCTGGATGCGGTGGAACGCCAGCTGGTGGCGGAACGGCATGGCGACCAGCGCACCGTCGGGGGTGAGCCCGGTGCCCATGAGCCGCTGGACCAGGTCGTCGAGCACCAGCACCCGGCTGGCGGTGAAGAAGGAGTCGCCGAGCAGCACTTCGAACGCCGAGCCGTCGCCGCGCCGTACCGTCTCATGGCCCTCGACGGGCAGGGCGCGGAGGTTGTTCATGGCCCGGATCCGCAGTTCGGCGACGTCCCCGAGGTCGGTCAGCGAGTCCTCGCTGAGCATCTGCACCGCTTCGGGCAGATCGAGCGCGAGGACCTCGCACAGGCCGGGTGCCGGTTCCCGGCCGTAGCGGAAGGAATCCGAGGCGGGCAGGGTCTCCTGGGCGACGACCCGGGGGTAGAGGCAGGCGCGGATCTCGTCCGCGGAGAGCACGTCCAGCGGCTGCGGGCCGTCCATGGTGCGCAGCACCTTGCCGACGTGGTCCCGGATCAGCCCGGGCCAGGCGCGTTCGCCGCGCCGGTCGCGGTGGCACACCGCGGCGAGGTTGCCGAGGCCGAACTGACGCCCCGACGAGTCGGTGACCACCCCCGCGTACGCGGTGACCTCCAGGCCGTGTTCGGCGAAGGCCTGCCGGACCTGGGAGCGGAAGACGCCGCCTTCCCGCTCGGAGAAGAAGCTGAACTCCCCGTCGCGTGCCAGGTCGCGGGGATCCCGCTTCGGTCCTCGGCGGAACAGGCCCATCTCTTCCTCCCGGCAGCGGCCACGCACAACGGCCATGAATGGGCCGATCGTAACGGGTGCGCCGGCCGGCCCCGTCACCCTGCTGACCACTGGTCACTGCCGTGACGCCGCAGGGCGACGGGGCGGGTGGGGACGGGGGCGGACGAGGCGGACGAGGCGGATGAGGGGGACGTGCGCGGAGGAAGCGGGGCGGCCGCCGGTACCGGGTCAGCCGCCGATGGTGACGTCGATGCAGGCGTAGAAGGCGTTCGCGGTGTCGGCGATGTTCCAGACCGCGAGGATCTTCTGCCTGCCCGTGATGCCGCCGAAATCGACGGTATGGGTCACGGTCTCCGGGGGCTGGGCGCCGCCGCCGCTGAACTCGGCGACCTTCCTTCCGCCCGCGAAGTACTGCCAGGTACTGGTGGCATGACGGGCCGTCAGCCGCCAGGTGAAGGTCTGGGTGTGGCCGATCGGGGTGACCTTCCAGCCCTTGGAGTCGTCGTCGAGTTCGGCGAACCGGCTGTTGCCGCCGCTGCAGCTGGTCAGGCCCTTGGGGCCCTCGACGCTCTGCGGTTCCCACTTGATGGGTCCGCAGTCGATGGTGCCGGCGGCGCACTGTGCCTGGCGGCTGGGGGGTGCGGAGACATAACCGTGGGCGCTGGCCGGGGTGACCGGCAGGGTGACGACGAGCAGCGGGGCGATGCCGGCGCCGATGGCGAGGGCCAGTTTTCTTTTCTTGTTCATGTCAACCCTTTCGCGAGGGGGGTGAAAGGCGCGAGGGGTGCACTGATTGGTCTAGACTTTACTCCGTGACCGTGTACGGTCAAGAGGTCGCGGGCCACCCGTCGGCCGACACCACGGCCGCCGTCCCGCTGGAGGCGCGGACCACCAACTCCGGGGCGAGGCGCACCGTATGGCACGGTCCTGACGAACCGTCGGCCCGGCGGCGGGACAGCAGCCGGGCGGCCTCGGCGGCAAGCTCGGCGACCGGCTGGCGCACGGTGGTGAGCGCGGGGTCGGCCAGGCCGGCCAGCGGGATGTCGTCGAAACCGGTGACCGCGACCTCGCCCGGGACGTCCGCCCCCAGTTGCCGCAGCCGTTGCAACGCGCCGGCCGCGATCAGGTCGTTGGCGCAGACCACCGCGTCCGGACGGGACGGCCAGAGGCGGTCGACGGCGGCCCGGCCCCACTCCACCGAGAAGTCGCCGAGGGCGAGCCGGCCGGGTGCCGCCGGGTCGAGGGCCGCGGCGCCGTTCTCGTACGCGGTGCGCCGCTCGACGGCCGCGGAGGCGGTGCCGGCGGCTCCGACGAAGCAGGGGCGGCGGCGCCCGGTGGCGGCGAGGTGATCCAGTACGAGCGCCATTCCGGCGACGTTGTCGACGGCGACGGAGTCGGCGACGCCGGGCCCGCAGCCGCGGTCCAGGAGCACCAGCGGCACCTGGGCGGCGGCCGCCACCACCGCCTCCCGGCTGTGCCGTTCGTCGACCGGTATCAGCAGCAGCGCGTCGACCTGCCGGGCCAGCAGGGCACCGATCCGGGCCGCCTCGGTGGCCGGGTCGTCGTCGCAGTCGGCCAGCAGGACGGCGCGGCCCTCGGCGTGCAGGGCGTGCTCCAGCTCCCGGACCAGGGTGGGGAAGAACGGGTTGGTGATCTGCGGCAGGACCAGCCCGACGGTGCCGGTCGAGCGGCTGCGCAGGGCGCGGGCGACGTGGTTGGGGCGGTAGCCGAGGCGTTCGGCCGCCGCGCGGACGGTGCGGGCGGTCTCGGCGCCGACCGGGCGGGTGCCGGCGAGCACCCGGGAGACCGTGGCGATGGAGCAGCCGGACGCCAGCGCGACGTCCTTCAAGGTCACTTCGGCCACGGTGGCGCGCCCCTTTTGTCGACCCGTACCGGATGAGGGCGGCAAACGTTATCACCGCTCACCCACCGTGTCCGTGACCCGGATCAAGCGGTCGCATGGCTCACATTTCGTTGACATCGCAGGGAGCGATGGGCGAGATTCTCGGAGAACGTTTTCCAGCGGTAGCCGCCTCCTGCGGGCGCACCCAGAGACTTCACCCCGGCACCACCGTTCCGCAGAGCAAAGGGGCTCGTCCGTTGGCCAGAAAGATCATCCTCGACTGCGACCCGGGGCATGACGACGCGATCGCCATGCTCCTGGCGCACGGCAATCCCGAGGTCGAACTGGTCGCCGTGACGACCGTGGTCGGCAACGCGTCGGTCGAGAAGGTGACCCGCAACGCGCTGTCCGTGGCGCGGATCGCCGGGATCACCGGTGTCCCGTTCGCGGCCGGCTGCCCGCGGCCGCTGGTGCGGGACATCGAGACGGCGCCGGAGATCCACGGTGACACCGGTCTGGACGGCCCGGAGCTGCCCGAGCCCACCCTCGAACTGGACCGCCGGCACGCGGTGGACCTGATCATCGACACCGTGATGGCGCACGAGCCGGGCGAGATCACCATCGTGCCCACGGCCGGCCTGACCAACATCGCGCTGGCCGCGCGCAAGGAGCCGCGGATCGTCGAGCGGGTCCGCGAGGTCGTGCTGATGGGCGGCGGCTTCCACGAGGGCAACTGGAGCGCGGTCGCCGAGTTCAACATCATCATCGACCCCGAAGCGGCGCACATCGTCTTCAACGAGAAGTGGCCGGTCACCATGGTCGGACTCGACCTCACGCACCAGGCGCTGGCCACCCCCGCGGTCGAGGAGAAGATCGCCGCGGTGGGCACCAAACCGGCCACGTTCGTGCTGGAGCTGCTGGACTTCTTCCGTGAGGCCTACCGCGAGAACCAGGGCTTCGAGCACCCGCCGGTGCACGACCCGTGCGCGGTGGCGTACGTCATCGACCCGGACGTGATGACCGTGCGCCGGGCCCCGGTGGACGTCGAGCTGCGCGGTGCGCTGACCCTCGGGATGACCGTGACGGACTTCCGCGCGCCCGCACCGGAGGACTGCACCACCCAGGTCGCCGTCACGCTCGACCACGAGCGGTTCTGGAACCTCGTCGTGGACGCGCTGGAGCGGATCGGCGACATCGCCGAATGAACAGCATGAACGACACCCCCAGCACGAACGGCACCCACGGCATGAACACCTCTCTCCCCGGGCCCACCCGGTCCACCGTCGAGGCGAAGGGCGGCGGTTCCGGCGTCCGTATCGGGGTGCTGGTCACCGCGCTGCTGGCGGCCTGTTTCGCGTTCCAGCTGAACGCCAGCATGCTCAGCCCGGCGCTGAAGAACATCGAGGACACCCTCGGTGCCAGCTCGGCCGAGATCGGCCTCACCCAGACCGCGTTCTTCACCTCGGCGGCCCTGTTCTCCCTGTTCCTGCCGCGGCTGGGCGATCTCCTCGGCCGCCGCCGGGTGCTGACCGGGATGCTCGGCCTGATGGTCGTCGGCTGTGTCGTCGCCGCGTTGGCGACCAGCGTGCCGATGCTGTTCGCCGGCCGCGTCATCCAGGGCGTCAGCGGTCCGGTCGTTCCGCTGTGCCTGATCATGCTGCGGGTCGAGGTGCCGGAGCCGAAGCGGTACGGCACCCTGCTCGGCGTGATCACCGCGGTCAACGGCGGGATCGCCGGTGTGGACTCGCTCGCGGGCGGCTACCTCGCCGACCACCACGGCTTCGGCTCCGTCTTCTGGGCCATGGCCGTCGTCGCGGCGCTGGCGACCGTCCTCGTCGCCACCCTGACCCCGGAGTCCAGGGCTCCGGCCCCGGACGCGTCGGGCGCCCGCCGGATGGACTGGCCCGGCGTCGCCCTGCTCGTCGTCTCGGTCGGCTCGCTGCTGATCGCGCTCAACGAGGCGGGCAAGCTGGCCGCCGCGAACTGGCCGCTGATCGCCGTCCTCGTCGTGCTGGCCGCGGCCGCCTTCGGTCTCTTCTGGCGCACCGAGAACCGCAGCGGGCACCCGCTGGTCGCCACGCGGCACCTCAAGCAGCGCGCGACCTGGGCGACCCTGCTGACCACCGTACTGACCATGACCGGCGTGTTCGCCGTGATGAACGGGCTGATCCCGGCGTTCGCGCAGGACGCCCGGGCCGGTCTCGGGATGAGCGCGGAGGCCTCCGCCTGGTGGACGCTGTCGCCGTACGCGCTGGCCGGTCTGGCCATGGGCCCGCTGGCCGGCCGGCTCGCCGCCACCTTCGGCTACCGGCGCATCCTGCGGTACGGCCTGGTCGGCTCGGTGGCGACGGTGGTGCTGATGCTGCTGACGATGCACAGCCACTCGCCCGTCCTGCTGCTGGTGACCTCGGTCCTGGTGGGCGTCGCCTACGCGGGCGTGGCCAACATCGTCCTCAACGGGCTCGGCATCGTGCTCTCCCCCGCCGAGAACCCGGGCTTCCTGCCGGGCCTGAACGCGGGCGCGTTCAACCTCGGCGCGGGGCTGAGCTTCGCGGTGCTCTACGCGGTCAAGACCGCCGCCGCACCGGCCGATCCGGCGTCCGCCGGCGGCTACACCGCGGCCATGATCGCCGGTGTGGTCATCCTGGTGGCGGCGATCGCCACCTCGTTCCTGATCCCGAAGCCGGTGGCGGCCGAAGCCCAGGACTGACCGGGCTCACGGCACGCCACCGGGGGGAACTTCGGGCGGCGGTGGCTCACTCCGGCGTCGGCTCGTCCGTCCACCGCAGGATGGCGCCGAGCCCGCCGGAGGGCGCCTGTTCGGGATCGCGGACGATCACGACCTCGGCGCCGCTGGCCGCGGCCGACCGGATGAGCGCGTCGTCGGCCCGGGCGGCGGCCGGCCGCACCTCGCCGAGGTACTGCAACTCGGTGCCGCGCACGGCCAGTTGGTCGGCGCCCTCGCCGACCCACACCTGGCGGCCGGTGTCCGCGCCGTGCGGGTCGACCAGCAGGGTGTCGATCCGGTGTTCCCGGGCCGCCTCGACCAGCGCGGGGATGCCGGCCGCGGCGTGCGGGGCGCTCTTGCCGCCGGGTCCTTGGCCGGTACGGAAGCGGTCGGTGACCTCCGCGACGTGCTGGCGTTCCTGTTCGGCCCGGACCTGGGCGATGTCCCGTTCCACCAGGTCGGTCTCGGAGCCGGGCGCGCGGCCGCCGTGCTCGCTCTCGTAGGTGATACTGCGCAGTTGCTCCGGCATCTTGTCGTGGACGAGGTGCCGTTCACGGGCGTCGCCGATCAGGATGATGGCCTCCGCCCCGTGTTCCTCGGCGGTCCGGCGGATCGCGTCGGCGATCTCCGCGGCGTTCTGCTCCCAGGTGTTCTCCACCTTGGCCTGGAAGTGGGTTTCGGACCAGTCCGAGGACGTGGTGCGGTGGATGGGCCACTCGGCGCCGGTGACCTTGCCGGCCTGGTCCTCGGTGCCCTGCTGGCCGAGGACGGCGAGGTCCGCGCCGGTGCGGTCCAGCCGGACCACGAGGCAGACGGGGTCGTCACCGATCGCGGCCAGGAAGGGCGCGATCCGGGGCACCGGTCCCCAGGCGGCGAAGGGGGTGGGCGGCGGCCCGGGCAGTGGTGCGTCCAGCACCACCTTGCCGTTGGTGGCGAACAGCACCCGCCCGGCGTGCGACTGCGGTTCCCCTTCGCGCCGCGTGACCAGGGCCTCGTGCACGGCGCCGCAGGTGGCCTCGTCCGCGCCGAGCGCGAAAAGCTGCGCGGTGGTCGCGCTCGCCGTCAACTCTTGCTGTTTTTCGGCGTCCTCGGTTCCGTGCGAGATATCGGCATAGACGGTTGCCCATGGGCCCGGCCGATCGATGACCGGTCGAAGGAGCGAGAGTCGCATGGCGCTGCCTCCTTGGGTTCTCCCGGTATGCGGTGGGCTTGTCAGCGGTTGGCTGGGTATGCGGTGTGGTGCGCATGCGTGACTGCGTACGCGGTTGGCTGTCATACGAATTCCCGATCCCCCAGGGCGTATGCATTGCGGTCCGGCCGGGGATATGCATCGGCGGTCACGCAGGGTGGCGGTGCGGGTGAATTCCGTCCCGGGGCTTGAATCGAGTGCGCCGGGTTGTTAGGGCGGAAGGACCAGGGAAACTGGGAGAAAGCGTCGGGTCGGGTACGACTCGGAGACCGGAGGCAGCGATGGTCATGGAACACGGAATGGACAAGACCGGCCCCGCCCGGGACGACATGATGAAGAAGCAGCTGCGCGGGCAACTGGCCGCGGAGCGCTCGCTGCGGACCGACGAGGAGCATGAACTCCAGCCCGCGGGCGAGGACCAGCCGGTGCCGGCGTGGTCGCCCGCGAGCGACTACCGCGGCGGTACGCCGAGCGGGATGACCGAGCTGGACGTGGGACTGCGCTCCGAACTCGCCCAGCACCTCGGCCGGAGCCTGTACCCCGCCGACAAGAACACGATCATCGAGACGCTGCGGCGCAACCACGCGCCGGACCGGCTGGTGGAACTGGCGCAACGGCTGCCGGCCCACGACCGGTACGTCAATGTGCAGGCCATCGCCGAGGCCATCGGACTGCACACCGAGCACGTGCGGCGCTGACCCTGCCGTCCGCCTCCTGACGCTGCCGAGCGGCGGCGGGAGGCGGACAATTGGTGACAGAGGCCCGCCGCAGCCCGCGGCGGGACGAGCGGACGGGAGAGGGAGGGCGGTCATGTCCGACGACGCGATGGGCGACGAGGTCTACCAGCCGCCCAGCTCCGACCCCCAGGACAATCCCAACGACCTCGACATGGAGGACGCTCTCGACGAGCCCGACCTCGATGCCCTGCTGGACACCGGTTATTCGCCGCCCGAACGGCCCTTCGTGGTCAATCACGACGGCACCACGGCACGGGAACTGCACGACCGCGAGTCGCTGGAGCACCGACTGGCCGTGGAGGTGCCGGACGTGCTCCCGGTCGACGGCGACGGCATCGGTGATCTGCCGGGCGGTGTGGGCGAGCCGGTGGATCTGGAGTGCGGCGAGGAGCGGGCCGGCCGGCTCGTGGGCAGCGACGAGGGCTTCTGGCGCGGCGGCAGCGACGACATCGCCGCCCGGGACGTGGGTATCGACGGCGGTGCGGCGTCCGCCGAGGAAGCCGCGGTGCACATCGCCCGCGACAATGCGGGCGACGGCGAACCGGAGGCCTAGCGGCCCGGTTCCGGAATGCCTCTCTGCCCTTCTGCCCTCCCTTTCACGCCGTCCGCCGGTGGGCGGTCAGAAGATTTCCTCGGCGGTGGACCGGACGATACGGGCCCGCATATTGCGTTCCATCATGCGCAGCGCGGCTTCCGCCAGATCCCGGTGAATGTGCGCGCAGGCGTCCTCGACGACGGTGACCTCGATGTGCCGGATATGGGCGTCGAGCGCCGAATAGAGCACGCATTGTTCGGTGACCTGGCCGCAGAGCACGATGGTGTCGATGCCGTGCTGGCGCAGCAGGTATTCCAGCGGTGTCTGGTAGAAGATCGAGTGCCGTGCCTTGACCACGAACAGTGATTTCTCGTCCGGCCGTACCGGCTCCACGAGGTCGGCGTGCGGGCCGCTCAGCACGGTGTCCAGCAGCTCGTCGTGGTGCGAGCGCCACAGCCCGAAATTGTCGTTGACGTAGATGACCTCGGCATCGCTCCGCCGGGCCCGTTCGATGAGTGCGGTGAGCTGCGGCAGCGTCGCGCGCACGGAGGGCAGCAGCAGTTCGGCGTCCTCGTGCTCGTAGGAGTTGAGCATGTCGATCACGATGAGCGCGGTGCCGGACATGGCGGGGTCCCCGGTCAGCTCCGTGCGGGACGTTGCCGGACCACGTCCTGGGCCCGCTCGTCGGCGGGCCGCGCCGACAGCCGCCCGCCGGCCGCGGTCATCGCCGCATCCCCTGCTCCCCGGTCTCCTCCTCGGCGACCCGTTTGAGGGTCCGCCCGCTGCGGACGGACCGGGCCCGGCGGGCGTCGGGGGTGCCGCGCCGTTCGGCCCGTTCGTCGTTCTCCTTGACCAGCAGCCAGGACTCCCGCTTCCCCGGGCCGTCGCCGCCGCGGAACCGGGTGAGCGCATAGCCGCCGTGGAGTTTGCTGCCGTCGAGCCAGAAGGAGGCGTGGCCCTGCTCCAGTGCCTCGCCGAAGGTGCGGGTGCGGCCCTTCTTCCTACCGGGCAGCGGACGGTAGCTGCCCTCGTCCCACACGATGACGGTGCCCGCGCCGTACTCCCCTTCCGGGATGACGCCCTCGAACTCCCGGTACTCCAGCGGATGGTCCTCGGTGGGCATGGCCAGCCGTTTGTCCTGCGGATCGGTGGACGGTCCCTTCGGCACCGACCAGGACTTGAGGACGCCGTCGACCTCCAGCCGGAAGTCGAAGTGCAGGGTGCTGGCGTCGTGGATCTGCACCACGAAGCAGGGGGTGTCGCCGGAGGAGGTCTGCCCGCCCTGCGGCTCGCGGGTCCGGTCGAAGTGCCGTTTGCCGCGGTACGTCGTCAGTCCGTTCCTGCCACTCACGGGTCCGCCCGCCTTTCCTGGGATGCCGCATCTCTCACTGTGGCGCGCGGCGGGCGGCGCCGCACGTGCGGCCGGGACCCGCCCCGCGGCTCTTCGAGTGCCCGGTCGGGTGAGTAACACGCCCGCCAAGGGGCACGCGAGGGCCGCGGGAGCGAGATTGGAGCTGACCGCAGAGGCGAGGTGCTTGGAGGAGCCATGGGCGTGGGGAGGCTGCTGCGTGACTGGCCCGTGTACCGGCAGCTGACCGGCGGCGATCCGCTGGGCCGCGGACGGGCCGCGATGTCGGCGCGCACCGAGGCGCTCCGGCCGCGGACGGACACCGCCGACCGGGTGGTGAAGTCGGTCTGCCCGTACTGCGCGGTCGGCTGCGGACAGCAGGTGTACGTCAAGGACGACCGGGTGGTGCAGATCGAGGGCGACCCGGATTCGCCGGTGAGCCGGGGGCGGCTGTGCCCCAAGGGGTCGGCGACGCTCCAGCTGACGACCGGGCCGTCCCGGCGCCACCAGGTCCTCTACCGCCGGCCGTACGGGACCGACTGGCAGCCGCTCGACCTGGACACGGCCATGGACATGATCGCCGAGCGGGTGATCGAGACCCGCCGGGACACCTGGCAGTGGGAGGCCGACGGCAAGCGGGTGGCCCGCACGCTCGGCATCGCGAGCCTGGGCGGCGCGACCCTCGACAACGAGGAGAACTACCTGATCAAGAAGCTGCTGACCGGTCTGGGCGTGGTCCAGGTGGAGAACCAGGCCCGGGTCTGCCACAGCTCGACGGTCGCGGGCCTGGGCACCTCGTTCGGGCGCGGCGGGGCGACCACCTTCATGCAGGACCTCCAGCACGCGGACTGCATCGTCATCGAGGGCTCGAACTTCGCCGAGGCGCATCCGGTGGGCTTCCAGTGGGTGATGGAGGCCAAGGCCCGGGGCGCCCGGATCATCCACGTCGATCCGCGCTTCACCCGGACCAGCGCGCTGTGCGACCTGCACGTGCCGATCCGGGCCGGCACCGACCTCGCCTTCCTGGGCGGGCTGATCCACCACGTCCTGTCGGAGGAGAAGGACTTCCGCGAGTACGTCCTCGCCTACACCAACGCCGCCACCCTGATCAGCGAGGACTTCCGGGACACCGAGGACCTCGGCGGGGTGTTCTCCGGACTGGACGAGGAGGGGCGCCGCTACGACCCGGCGAGCTGGCAGTACGAGGGCACCGACGTCCAGGCCCCGGCCGGCGACGTCGAGCAGCTGCACGACCAGCGGCTGGCGGACCTCCGCGGCTCCGCCCACCACGTCCCCGGCCACGCCGAGACGCACGGTTCGGGCGGTCCGCAGGCCGCCGCGGAGGCGCCGCGGGACCCGACCCTGACCCACCCCCGGTGCGTCTACCAGATCCTCAAGCGGCACTACGCCCGCTACACGCCCGAGATGGTCGAGCGGACCTGCGGGATCCCGCGCGAGACGTTCCGGCAGGTGTGCGACGCGCTGACCGAGAACTCCGGGCGGGAGCGGACCAGCGCCTTCGTCTACGCGGTCGGCTGGACCCAGCACGCGACCGGCTCCCAGTACATCCGGGCCGCGAGCGTCCTGCAGCTGCTGCTGGGCAACATCGGCCGCCCCGGCGGCGGCATCCAGGCGCTCCGCGGCCACGCCTCCATCCAGGGCTCCAGCGACATCCCCACCCTCTTCAACCTGCTGCCCGGCTATCTGCCGATGCCGCATGCGCACACCCACGAGGACCTGGACACCTTCATCGCGGCGAGCCGCACCGACAAGGGCTTCTGGGGCAACATGCGGGCGTATTTCGTCAGCCTGCTCAAGGCGTACTACGGCGACGCCGCGACCCCGGAGAACGACTTCTGCTTCGACCACCTGCCGCGGCTGACCGGCTCGCACAGCACCTACGACACCGTCATGGCCCAGCTGGACGGCGTCTGCAAGGGCTACTTCCTGATGGGTGAGAACCCCGCCGTGGGCTCGGCCAACACCCGGCTGCAGCGGCTGGGCATGGCCCACCTCGACTGGCTGGTGGTCCGCGACTTCTCGCTCATCGAGTCGGCGACCTGGTGGAAGGACGGGCCCGAGATCGACAGCGGTGAGCTCGCCACCGAGGACATCGGGACCGAGGTGTTCTTCCTGCCGGCCGCCTCGCACACCGAGAAGTCCGGGTCGTTCACCAACACCAACCGCTGGCTGCAGTGGCACCACGCCGCCGTCGAGCCGGACGGCGACGCCCGCAGCGATCTGTGGTTCATGTACCACCTGGGCCGGCGCATCAAGGAGAAGCTGGCGGCGTCCACCGACCCGATGGACCGTATGGTGCAGGACCTGACCTGGGACTACCCGGTCGAGGGCGACCACCGGGAGCCGGTCGCCGCCGCGGTCCTCGCCGAGATCAACGGGCACGGCCCGGACGGCGCCCCGCTCAGTGCCTACACCGAGCTGAAGGACGACGGTTCGACCCGCTGCGGCTGCTGGATCTACTGCGGGGTCTACGCGGACGGCGTCAACCAGGCGGCCCGCCGCACCCCGCACACCGCACAGGACTGGGTCGCCGCCGAGTGGGCGTGGGCCTGGCCGGCGAACCGCCGGATCCTCTACAACCGGGCGTCCGCCGCCCCCGACGGCACGCCCTGGAGCGCCCGCAAGGCGTATGTGTGGTGGGACGCCGACGCGGGCCGCTGGACCGGCCGCGACGTGCCGGACTTCGTGCCCGACCGGGCGCCGGACCACGTACCGCCGCCCGGGGCGAGCGGGCCCGACGCGCTGCGCGGCGACGACCCCTTCATCATGCAGGCGGACGGCAAGGGCTGGCTGTTCGCCCCGTCCGGGCTGCTCGACGGGCCGCTGCCGACCCACTACGAGCCGCAGGACTCGCCGTTCGGCAACGCCCTCTACCCCGACCGGCCGCGCTCCCCGACCCAGCAGCGGTACGTCCGCGAGGGCAACCGCTACCACCCCAGCGGCGACGAGCCGGGCGCCGAGGTCTTCCCGTACGTCCTGACCACCCACCGGCTGACCGAGCACTTCACGGCGGGCGGGATGAGCCGCTGGTCGTCCCATCTCGCCGAGCTGCAGCCGGAGTTGTTCTGCGAGGTGTCCCCGCGGCTGGCCGCCGAGCGCGGCCTGACGCACAACGGCTGGGCGACGATCGTCACCGCCCGGAACGCCATCGAGGCGCGGGTCGCGGTCACCGACCGGATCAGGACGCTGACCGTGCACGGCCGCGAGGTGCACCAGATCGGGCTGCCGTTCCACTGGGGCCCCAACGGGGTGGTCACCGGCGACGCGGCCAACGAGCTCATGGCGATCGTGCTGGACCCCAACTCGCACATCCAGGAGGACAAGGCGCTCACCGCCGACATCCGCCCGGGCCGCCGGCCGCGCGGCCCCGCCCTGCCCCGCCTGGTGGCGGAGTACCGGCGGCGGGCGGGCATCACCGAGCACACCGGAGAGGACCGAAGGCCATGACCGACAGGCTGCTCAGCGGCCCGGAGCCGGACCCGGCCGGCGACGCCGGGCACGCCGGTGCCCCGCCCCGGGTCGGGTTCTTCACCGACACCTCCGTCTGCATCGGCTGCAAGGCGTGCGAGGTGGCGTGCAAGGAGTGGAACGCCCTCCCGGAGGACGGGCTGACGCTCACCGGCATGTCGTACGACAACACCGCCGGGCTCGGGGCGTCCACCTGGCGGCACGTGGCCTTCATCGAGCAGTCGGCACCGCGTGCCCCGGTGCCCGCGCCCGAGGGCCGTACGGTGCTGCCGCTCGCCGAGGACGCGGACCAGTCGGCCGGCGGTGACCTGCGCTGGCTGATGTCGTCCGACGTCTGCAAACACTGCACCCACGCCGCCTGCCTCGACGTCTGCCCGACCGGCTCGCTGTTCCGCACCGAGTTCGGGACCGTGGTGGTGCAGGAGGACATCTGCAACGGCTGCGGCTACTGCGTCCCGGCCTGCCCCTACGGCGTGATCGAGCAACGCCCGTCCGACGGCCGGGCGTTCAAGTGCACGCTCTGCTACGACCGGCTCGGCGCCGGACAGGAACCGGCCTGCGCGAAGGCCTGCCCCACCGAGTCGATCCAGTTCGGCCCGCTCGACGAGCTGCGCGAGCGGGCCGCACTGCGGGTGGACCAGCTGCACGCGGCCGGGGTGCCCGAGGCCCGGCTCTACGGCCACGACCCCGCGGACGGGGTCGGCGGCGACGGGGCGTTCTTCCTGCTGCTGGACGAGCCGGAGGTCTACGGGCTGCCGCCGGACCCGCAGGTCACCACCCGGGACCTGCCCGCGATGTGGAAGCACGCCGGCGCGGCGGCGCTGTCGCTGGCGGGCGGTTTCGCGCTGTCCTTCGCGCTGCCCGCCGTGCTCCGAGGGAGGGGACGGCGATGACCCGGACCGACAGGCCGGACGACCGGCGCGCACGGCGGCCCCGCAAGGGCGAGGAACTCATGGTCCCGCGCGCCGAGTTCGACTCCTACTACGGCCGGCCGGTCATCAAGGCGCCCTCCTGGTCGGCCCGGGACATCGCCGGCTACTTCTTCCTCGGCGGCCTGGCGGGCGCCGGCTCGGTGCTCGCCGCGGGCGCCCAGCTGACCGGCCGGACCACGCTGGCGACCGGGATGAAGGTCTCGTCGCTGGCGGCCGTCTCGCTGTCCACCGCGGCGCTCGTCCACGACCTCGGCCGGCCCGCCCGGTTCGCCAACATGCTGCGCGTGCTGAAGCCGACCTCGCCGATGAGCGTCGGTTCCTGGCTGCTCAGCGGCTACGGGCCGGCGGCCGGTGCGGCGGCGGTGTGCGCGGTCAGCGGGCGGCTGCCGCGGGCCGGCGCCGCCGCCACCGCGGCCGCCGCGGCGCTGGGACCGGCCGTGGCCACGTACACCGCCGTGCTCGCGGCGGACACCGCGGTGCCGGCCTGGCACGGCGCACACCGCGAACTGCCCTATCTCTTCGCGGCCTCCGCGACCGCCGCCGCGTCCGGCATGGCGCTGGTGCTGGCCCCGCCCCGCGAGACCGCGCCCGCGCGCTGTGCCGCCGTGCTGGCCGCCGCCGCGGACGCGGCGGCGACCCGGGCGGCGGAGCGGCGGCTGGGGATGGTGGCGGAGACCTACCGGGAGGGCCGGGCCGGCCGGCTGCTGCGCGGGGCCGAGCTGCTGCTCGGTGCCGGAGCGGTGACCGCGGCGCTCGGCGCGCGCCGTTCCCGGACGGCGGCCGTCGCCGCCGGGCTGGCACTGCTCGCCGGGTCGGCGTGCACCCGGTTCGGCGTCTTCGCCGCCGGGATCGCCTCCGCCGAGGACCCGGCGTACACCGTCGTCCCGCAGCGCGCCGCGAAAGGACCGTCCGGCGGACCGGGGCCGGACCCGGCCACCGCCCGCCCGGACGGCCGGGAACCACCGCAATCGACAGACTGACCGTCCTCGACCGCAGGAGTCCACGTGCATCGACGTCGTCCTCGGATCGTGATCGTCGGAGCCGGTTTCGCCGGCTACGAATGTGCCCGCACACTCTCCCGGATGGCCAAGGGAGCCGCCGAGATCGTGCTGCTCAACCCCCATGACTACTTCCTCTACGTACCTCTGCTGCCGGAAGTGGCGGCCGGGATCCTGGAGCCGCGCCGGATCTCGGTGTCACTGACCGGGACCCTGCCGGGCGTCCGGCTCGTCCTCGGGCAGGCCCACGACCTGGACCTGGACGCCCGCCGGGTGGCGTACACCGACCCGGAGGACCGGGAGGGCACGCTGGACTACGACCGGCTGGTGCTGACCGTCGGCAGCGTCAACAAGCTGCTGCCCATCCCCGGGGTCGCCGAGCACGCCCACGGCTTCCGCGGCATGCCCGAGGCGCTCTATCTGCGCGACCACATCACCCGCCAGTGCGAACTGGCCGGGGCGGCCGAGGACCCGGCCGAACGGGCCGCCAGGACCACGTTCGTGGTCGTCGGGGCGGGCTACACCGGCACCGAGGTCGCCGCCCACGGCGTGCTGTTCACCGATGCGCTGGCCCGGCAGAACACCGGGCTGCGGGACGGTCCGCGGCCGCGCTGGCTGCTGCTGGACATCGCCGACCGGCTGCTGCCGGAGCTCGACGAGCGGCTCTCGAACACCGCCGAGCGGGTGCTGCGCGGCCGCGGGGTGGACGTCCGTACCGGCACGTCGGTCAAGGAGGCCACCCGGGACGGGGTGCTGCTGGACGACGGCGAGTTCGTCGAAAGCCGCAGTCTGATCTGGTGCGTCGGCGTCCGCCCGGACCCGCTGGTGGCCTCGATGGGGCTGCCCACCGACCGGGGGCGGCTGTGCGTCGACGAGTACCTGGGCGTGCCCGGACGGCCCGAAGTGTTCGCCTGCGGTGACGCGGCGGCCGTCCCGGACCTGACCCGGCCGGGCAAGGTGACGCCGATGACCGCCCAGCACGCCCAGCGGCAGGGCAAGGTCGCGGCGCGCAATGTGGCGGCGTCCTGCGGCCACGGCACCCCACGCGCGTACGAGCACCACGACCTGGGGTTCATGGTGGACCTGGGCGGGGTGCAGGCCGCCGCGAACCCGCTGCACGTCCCGCTGTCCGGCCCGCTCGCCGGTGCCGTCACCCGCGGCTACCACCTGATGGCGATGCCCGGGAACCGGGTGCGGGTGGCCGCCGACTGGCTCCTGGACGCGGTGCTGCCCCGCCAGGGCGTCCAGCTCGGCCTGGTGCGGTCCTGGTCGGTACCGCTGGACACCGAGACACCGGAGGTGGCCCGGGTACCGCGCTCCTGACGCATCGGCTGGGATGCGATCACCGCCGATCGGTCGTGCCATGGAGAGGACCAGGCCCCTGGCACGTCCGGTGTGGAGAGGTGCGATCCATGGCACGTCCGGTGTGGAGCGGCGCGCTGACCTTCGGGCTGGTCACGCTGCCGGTGCGGCTCTACACGGCGACGGACGGCCACACCCTCCACTTCCACCAGATCCAGCGCGGCACCTCCGACCGGATCCGCAACCAGCGGGTCAACGAACGCACCGGCGAGGAGGTCGCCGCCGACGACATCGTCATCGATCTGATGGACGTCCTGCACGCCAGTCTCGACACGGCGAAGGGCAAACGGAAGACCGCGAAGGCGAAGGGCGGAAAGCGCCGTACTCCGCCCTCGGACCTGGCAGGCCGCAGCAAATCGGAGCTCTACGAACTCGCCACCGAGGCCGGTATTTCCGGCCGTTCGTCGATGAACCGGGGTGACCTCATCAAGGCCCTCTCCGCGTCATTCCGGCGCTTGTTCGGACAGGTGCCGGGTATCCGCCCGGAATGGAGAAGCTGACCGTGGAAACCACGCATCTGTCCGCGCCTCTCGCCGCTCCGCACGGAACGAGCGGCGCCCTGCTCACGATCGTCGGTGTCCTCGTCGTCGCCCTGCTGCTCGCGGCGTTCGCCTGGGGCCGGCGCATCAGGAAACGCGCGCCGGGCCCGCCCGACCCCGCGTCACATCCGCGGCTGCCGCACGGCGAGCCGGTCGGTGACGTCGTGGAGCGCCGGGAGCCCGATGAACTCCCGCGGACGGACCGCCGGCGCAGGCCGCACGAGCTGAAGGGCAACGGCATCGAGTCCCGGCGCCGCGAGGAGGGCACGTCCCGGCGATCGGCACGTCCGTTCACCCCCGGCCACCGTGAAGGAGGCGGACCATGACCGCGGACCGCAGAGCCGCCCTGTTCGACATGGACGGCACCCTCGTCGACAGCACCTATCTGCACGCCGTCACCTGGTGGGAGGCGTTCCGCCAGGCCGGCCACCGGGTGCCGACGGCCGCCGTCCACCGCACCGTCGGCATGGGCGCCGACCACCTCATCGACCATCTGCTGGGCCCGGACCGGGACCGCGAGGGCGATGCCGCGATCAGCGCGGCGCACAAGACGCTCTTCGCCGAGTACTGGGACCGGCTGGCGCCCCTGGAGGGCGCCGCCGACCTGCTGCGGGCCTGCGCGGGGCGCGGCTGGACGGTGGTCCTCGCCAGTTCGGCGGGCGGCGCGGAGCTGAGCGCCATGCGTGCCGCGCTGGACGCCGAGGACGCGCTCACCGCGGTCACCGGCGCCGACGACGTCGAGTCCAGCAAACCCTCCCCCGACCTCGTCGAACAGGCGCTGGCGCAGGCCGGTACCGAGCCCGGTCGGGCGGTTTTCGTCGGGGACACCGTGTGGGACATGAAGGCCGGCGCCCGGGCCGGGGTGCCCTGCGTGGGCGTGCTCACCGGCGGCTACTGCCGTGACGAATTGCTGGCCGCCGGTGCGCGGGAGGTCTACGACGGGCCGGCCGCACTCCTGGCGCGGCTGGATGCGTCGCTGCTCAAGTAACGGGACTCGTCGCCGCGCACGTGACCGGACGCGTCGCTGTGCAAGCGTCGTGTGCCGAGCGGAAAGGCCGTGCGGGTGAAATCGCCCGGCGCGGCGGCGGCATGGCGGTCTCCGACCGTAGCGGCCCATCGAGTATCCAGGAGCCATGACCCTTCGTCATCCCGTGAACCGCGGCGGTAACGAACGGGGGCGGTTCGCCGAACTGGCCGAAAAGGCCTCGCATTTCACCAGTTCCCCGCTCTTCTTCGTGCTCTGCCTCGTCCTGATCGCCCTTTTCCTCGCCGTTCACCTCGCCCATCTGTCACTGGCCTGGCAGCTGCTGGTGGGGGATTTCATGACCGCGGTGACCCTGCTTCTCCTCGCCCTGCTCAAGAACTCCGAGCTGCGGGCGGAACATGCGATCCAACGGAAACTCGACGCCGTGGCGGCCGCGCTGCTGGAGTCGCGCGAGGGCCGGGGCGGAAAGGCCGCGGAGGACCTGAGGAAGGCGATCCGATTGGAGGAGGAAACGTAAGCATGGACCTCAAGAAGAGTCCGGTCGCCCGGGTCCGGCGCGGCCGGTACCGGCCCGCCGCGCTCGCCGCACCGCGCCGGCCGATGGACGTCGAGGACGCCAACCGCCGGTTCCTGATGTACGGCGTGATGCCGCTGTGGTTCGTCCCGGCGGTGGCGGACTGGGCCATGCACCGGCGCACCCGCATCGAGGACACCACGGGGGTGCGGGAATCGGCGGTGCACGCGCTGATGATGGCCGAGGCCGGGGTGCCGGTCGCGATGGGCCTGCTGGCCAGGATCAATCCGCTGGTCCTGACGGTCATGGGCGGTGCCGCGCTGGCGCACGCCGCCACCGCCCTGTGGGACGTCGGCCTGGCGGACGGCGAGCGGGAGCTGCGCCCGGTCGAGCAGCACATCCACAGCTTCCTGGAGGTCCTGCCGCTGGCCGCGCTGGCGTTCCTGGGCACGCTCCACCCCGAGCAGGTCCGGGCCACGCTGCGCGGCGGCCGCGGGCCCGAGGACTGGAAGCTGCTGCCCAAGGAGAACCCGCTGCCCGCGCGCTATCTGGCCGGTATCGGCCTCGGCATCGGCGCCTGCATCGTGCTGCCGTACGCGGAGGAGATGACCCGGTGCGTCCGGGCGGCCCGGCGCCGGCGCGGCCGGTGAGCACCGTCCAGGGGGAGCGGGCCACGGGCGGGGGGCCGCTGCCGCTCCCGTCGGCGCGGCTCGTCGCTCCCGAGATCGAGGGGCCCGAGGACGTGGTGGCGGACGCCGACGGCAATGTGCTGACGGGCGCCGCGGACGGCACGATCTGGCGGCTGCGGCTGCCGGAGGCGGGAGCGGCCGACCGGGGAATCCGGGCGGAGGCCGTGGGGCACACCGGCGGCCGGCCGCTCGGTCTGCATCCGCTCCCCGGTGGTGAGCTGCTCGTCTGCGACGCCTACCGGGGTCTGCTGCAGCTCACGATCCGGGACGGGACGGTCCGGGTGCTGGCCGACGAGGTGGCCGGCGCGCCCCTGCGGTTCTGCAGCAATGTCACCGCGGCGCCGGACGGCACCGTCTACTTCACCGTCTCCAGCCGCCGCTACGGTCTCGACGAGTGGCCGGGCGACATCCTGGAGCACCTCGGGACGGGCCGGCTGCTGCGGCTGCGGCCCGGCGGAACGCCCGAAGTGCTGCTGTCGGGGCTGCAGTTCGCCAATGGTGTGGCGCTGGCGCCGGACGGGTCGTTCCTCCTCGTGGCCGAGACCGGGGCCCGCCGGCTGCGCCGCTACCGGCTCACCGGGCCGCGCGCCGGCCACTCCGAGACGTTCGCCGCGGACCTGCCCGGTTATCCCGACAACATCTCCCTCGCCGAGGACGGCATCTTCTGGGTGGCCCTCGCCGGGCCGCGCCACCCGGCCCTGGAGCTGATGCACGCCCTGCCCCGCCCGGTGCGGCGGGCCGTCTGGCGGACGGTGCGGCGGGTGCGTCCCTTCCCGCCGCCGCATCCGACCGTGCGGGTGCTGGGCATCCGGCCCGACGGCCACCCGGCGTGGGACCTGCGCGCCGCCCGGTCGCCGTATCGCATGGTCACCGCGGTCTGCCGTACGGGCAGTCGGCTGGTCCTGGCCAGCGTCGCCCAGCGCGGCGTGGCGGTGTGCGCGCTGCCCGGCGCGGAGTCCCTGACCGGGCACTGAGGCGGCTGCCGACACCCCGTCGTCCGGATGGCGCAGTCGCATGGCGCCGGTGGCCGGCGGGGCAGTTGGCCGGCGGCAGCAGGCGCCGGCGGGGTGGCCACATCGCTCCCGCCGTGCGCCGACGCCCCGGGTCCGGGCCCGGCAGGAGGGTCCCCGCCTACCGGACGACCCGTTCGGTGGGCTCCTCCTCCTCTTCGGGGAGTTTCACATCGCTGACCGCGATGTTGACCTCCACGACCTCCAGGCCGGTCATCCGCTCGACCGCGGCGATGACCTGCTCGCGGACGGAACGTCCGACGTCCGGTATCACTTCGCCGTAGTCGACGATGATGTCCAGGTCGATGGCCGTCTGCTTCTCGCCGACCTCGACCCTGACCCCGTGCGTGCCGCCCGACCCTCCGCCGGGCACCCGTTTGCGCAGCTCGCCCACGGACCGCGCGAGCCCACTGCCCAGGGCGTGTACGCCGACCACATCACCGGCCGTCAGATATGCGATCTTCGCCACCACGCCGTCGGCGATGGTCGTCCGCCCGAGGGTCCCGGCGTTCCGCGACCCGTGCTCGGTGACCTCGGTCATCCCGCTCACACCCCTCGCTCCGTCGCCTGTGGTTCGTGCCGTGCGCTCCGTACGGAGAAAAGCGTTGGCCTCTCTTCACGCTAGAGCCCGAGAGATGAGGCCGCCTCTCCTCCTTTGCCGTCCCGGCAACCGGAATTGTCGGCCGGGCCGACCGCCCACCCGTCCCGGAATTCCCGTCGGCCCCACTCGTCTCCATACGTCACGATTCCCGGCCGGCCGTTCATGAGCATGACCATCGCCCCGGCCCTTGGCCTCTCCCCCGTCGCCCCGGCCGCCGCCCCTGCGGACGGCCAACTCGCCCACCGCCCCCTCGTGTTCGTGCACGAGGTCCGGTCGATGACCCGCCGGTCGGCATTCCCCTTCGGCAGCTGACGCCCCGGCGACCCGGGGCCCCCGGGACAGGGCGCCGGGGTTGGCGGTGGGGGAAGGGGGCCCCCGTGGGCCGGCGGG